>JAYUUV010000444.1:0-17850 GCA_043754695.1 Planctomycetota bacterium | reverse complement strand
TCGTCGCCGCTCTCGCCGCGCGCCCGCTCGGGCGCCAGGTACGGCAGGCTGCCGGGGTTGAATTCGCCGGCGTGCGCGAGCTCGACGGAGCGCTGGTCTGTTTCCGTTTCCTTGTCGAGCGCATTCACGCTCACGGACTTCGCCGCACGTTTGACGATCCGGCGCGCGAAACCCAGATCCAGGAGTACCGCGCGGCCGCGCGCATCGAGGCGCATGTTCTCGAGCTTCACATCGCCGTGGATCCAGCCCGCGTCATGCAGCGCTGCGAGGCCGCCGGCCAGTTGCACGGCGACCGAGCGCAACAATGGCTCCGAGAGCGGCCCATGTTCGACCAGCAACTGCTCGAGCGTCTGGCCGGGAATGTACTCGGTCAGCAGGTAGGGGCCCGTGACATCACAGCCGGAATGCACCAGCCGCAGCATCCCGGGATGGCGCAGCGCCGCTCCGGCCTCGGCCTCGGCCGCAAAGGCGCGCCGCGCCCGTGCGTCTGAGGCAAGGCTCTGGTGCAGCCGCTTCAGCGCGACTTCGCTGCCCGCGGGCAAACCGGCCCAGTCCTCGAGCAGGCGGGCGCGCCAGACGCGGCCCGTGGCGCCGGCGCCGATTTCGCCCTCGAGTTCGATGCGCGGGCCGTCGGTCAAAGGGCTGGTCACGGTTCCAATTTGTCGCCTTCTGCGAGCTGCGAGTGGCGGGAGAATAGCACGCGAAAAGCCGGGGAGAAGTGCTGGTTTCGCACCGGAGTCCGATGATCGCGGACGGACCAGGCCCAAAGGACATTAGAATTTGCGCGATGAGCTTCGAGGTCTACAACTCTCTCACCCGCCAGAAGGAAGTTTTTCAACCGCTCGAGCCGGGCGTGGTGCGCATGTACAACTGCGGCCCGACCGTCTACAGCCGCGCGCACATCGGGAATTTCCGCGCGTTCCTGTTCGCGGATTTATTGCGCCGCTGGCTCGAACACTCAGGACTGGTCGTACGGCAGGTGATGAACATCACCGATGTCGGACACCTGACCGACGAAATGGCCGGGGCTGGCGAGGACCGGCTCGAAGCGGCCGCAAAGCGCGAGGGACTCGATCCCTGGAAGATCGCCGAGAGCTACACCGCGCTGTTCATGGCCGATCTCGCGCGCCTTGGCATCCAGCCGGCGCTGGTCTATCCGCGCGCCTCCGCGCACGTGCCTGAGATGCTCGAGATCATCGAGGGCCTGATCGCCAAGGGGCATGCCTACCAGGCGGGCGGCAATGTCTACTTCGAGGTGCGCACGTTTCCGCGCTATGGCCGCCTCTCGGGGAATCGGATCGACGAGACCGAAGCCGGCGCGCGGGTGGCCGTGCGCGAGGAAAAACGCGATCCAGCGGATTTCGCGCTGTGGAAGAGCGATCCGCATCACGTCATGAAGTGGAACACGCGCTTTGGCCCCGACGGATTCCCGGGCTGGCACATCGAGTGCTCGGCCATGGCGCGCAAGCATCTCGGCGATCGGATCGACATCCACACCGGTGGCGAGGACAACGTCTTTCCGCACCACGAATGCGAGATCGCGCAGAGCGAGTCCTTCACCGGCGCGCCGTTCGCGAACTACTGGATGCACTCGAAGTTCCTGCAGGTCGACGGCGGCAAGATGTCCAAGAGCCTGGGCAACACCTATTCGGTCGACGACGTGCTCGCGCGCGGCTTTTCGACGCGCGCGCTGCGCTTCGCCTTGTTGCGCGGCCACTATCGCCAGCCCTTGAACTTCACCTGGGAAGTTCAGAAGGATGCGGCCAGCGCGCTCGAATCGCTCGACGACATGTGGCTGCGCCTTCAACGCATCGTGAAGGGCGAGCCCGCGGTACAAAGCGGCGGTCAAGATCTCGTGGCGCGCGCGCGCGAAGAATTCATCGCCGGCATGGACGACGACCTGAACGTCTCGCGCGCTCTGCCGGGACTGTTTGCGCTGCGCAGTGCCCTGCTCGAGGGCAAACTTTCGCGCGCTGCCGCCGCTGCAGCGCTGGATTTCGTCAAGGAAGCCAACTCGGTGCTGGGCGTGCTCGACACGGCCGAGCACGACGTCGATAGCGCCATCCAGGCGCGTATCGACGAACGCGAAGCGGCCCGCAAGCGCCGCGACTTCAAGCGCTCCGACCAGATCCGCGATGGCCTGCTCGCCGAGGGGATCGTTCTGGAGGACACGCCGCGCGGTGTCGTCTGGCGCCGGCGGGGCTAGCTGAGCGCAGACTTCCTGGGCGTGGGGGCCGTTTCCATGGCCTGCAGGCGGGACGCGAGGGCATCGGCCGCTCAACCGAGGGGGGCCGCGCGCCGATAACGAGCGCATGGCGTTCTGGAAACGTTTTCTCGCGCTGTTCGGAATTGGGGGTTTCACCCCCGCGCGCGCTGGCATTGCGCCTGCGCCCGAGCAGCCGAGCGCGGATTGGAATGCGACCGATTCCCAGGCACTCGGCCATGCGCAGGCCGGCGTCGAACCCACACAGTCCGAGGCTGACCTGACCTACGAACCAGGGACCGTTCGTCGTCAGGATCTCGCCCTCGCCGGGGCTGTCCAGCAAGATACTCCGCTCGAAAAAACCCCTTCGGCGTTGCCCAAGGGCCGCAGGGTGGCGCAATTCGATCGCGAGGAGGCGCTGACCGTGATCCTCGAGGGGCCAGAGGAGGAGATCCTGTGGAAGATCGCACGGCGCATCGAATCGCGACGCCTGGACCTGCCGACCTTGCCGTCGACCAGCATGGCGGTGATCGACCTGGCCAACAATCCAACGGTCGAGTTCCGCGAACTCGTCTCGCAGATTTCGACCGACCCGGTGCTGTCCAGCGAACTCTTGCGCACCGCGAACTCGGTCCTGTATGTCGGCGAAGAGCCGGTCGACACGCTGCACGCCGCCGTGGTGCGCATCGGCCTGCGCGCGCTGCGCTCGATGATCTTCTCGGTCTCCATGCGCGGCACGATCCTGCGCTCCGGCGTGCTCTCCGAGTACGCCGAGGACGTCTGGCGCCAATCCCATTCCGTGGCGATGACGGCACGCTCGATCGCGCCGCTGATCGGCGTCGATCCGGAAAAAGCGTTCTTGCTCGGCCTGTTGCAGGACATCGGCAAAATCGCGCTCTTGGCGATGCTCTCGAAAGAGGTCAAGAATCCGCGCGACTGCACGCCCGCGCTGGTCGGTCACGTGTTCCAGGTCTATCACCAGGAAGCGGGGGCGGCGATGGCGCGCAAGTGGAAGCTGCCGGCCGAGTTCATCTCGGTGGCCGGTTGTCACCACGATTGGGCCGAAAACACCGAGTACGAACGCTCGGCGGCACTCGCGAACCTGGCCCACCATCTCGATCTGGCGCTCTCGCTCGGCGACCAGCGTCTGTGGGACGCAGCGAGCAGTTTGCCCGCGCTCCTTTTCCTCGCGCCCCAGGAGGAACTTCGCCAGCGCGTCATGCTGCACGCGCAGGCCACGCACTCGTCCAGCGTTCAGCAGTCGTCCAGCGATTCGGCGGACAGCTCGCCCGCCGCGCGCTAACTGCTCGACTCTTCCTGGTCGAGATCGCCGGGCTCTTCGTCGTCGGTCGTGGGCTGTGCGGTGGCTTGACCCTTGCTGTTGATTTCCTTGTCTCGCTCGAGTGCTCCAGCAATCAGCTGATCTAGGCGCCGCGCCTCTTCCAACGACGCGTCGAAGTGAAAGCGCAGCGTCGGCGTGCGGCGCATCGAGAGCACGCTGCCGACTTGGCGTTGGATGAAGCCGGCCGCCGACTGCAGCATGTGCTCGGCTTTCGAGCGCTCGCTCGTGCCGCCGAGCACCGTATAGCGGATGTCGGCGAGCGAAAGGTCCGCAGAGAGTGTCACGCCTGTCAGCGTGATCATGCCGACGCGCGGGTCGGCGAGCTCGAATTCGAGGCAGTGCGCCACGCGCTCGTGGATGCGTGCCTCGAGCTTTGCGATCGTGCGCGGATTGGCCATGGCAGCACTTGCGACGACCGGCGCCGACGGCGGGTGGAAACCCGCCATTCGGCGTCAGTGCTTCGCTCAGATCTTGAGCAGCCGCTTCGTGCTGACCATCTTGAATGCCTCGATCACGTCGCCAATCTCGTAGGCGTCGAAGTCCTTCAGCGTGACACCGCAATCGAAGCCCTCGCGGACTTCCTTGACGTCGTCCTTCTCGCGGCGCAGGCCGGCGATCTGGCCGGTGTAGACCACGCTCTTGCCACGCAGCACGCGCACCTTGGCGTCGCGCGTGACTTGACCGTCGATGACGTGCGAGCCGGCCACACTGCCGAACTTCGACGACTTGAACAGCGCGCGGACTTCGACGTGTCCGACGATCTGCTCGGTAACTTCGGGCGCCAGCGTGCCTTCCATCAGGGCGCGCAAGTCGTCCAGCATTTCGTAGATGACTTCGTAGGGGCGGATCTCGACGCCCGAGCGATCGGCGGCAGTGCGCGCCTTCTCGTTCATCCCGACGTGGAACGCCAGCACGCTCGCGCCAGAACTCGCCGCCAGATTGACGTCGCTTTCGGTCACCGTGCCCAGGGCCGAGTGCAGCAAGCGCACGTCGACTTCGTTGTGAGTGAGGCTCTCGATTTGCTTCTTGAGCGCCTCCAGCGAACCTTGCACGTCGGCCTTGAGTACGACGTTGATCGTCTTCTTGTGCTGATCGCTGAGCGCCTGGCCCAGACTTTCGGCCGTGACCGCGCGGCGCTCCGCGAGCGACATCATGCGGTTCTTGCGGGCGCGTTCCTCGGAAACGCCGCGCGCCTCTTCCAGGCTGCTGACCACGTGGAACTGATCGCCGACACCGGGAAGTTCGGAAAGTCCGGAGACCTGCACGGGCATCGACGGGCCGGCGGTCTTGATCGCGCGATCGCGGTCGTCGTGGATCGAGCGCACGCGCCCGTAACCATCGCCGGCCAGGATCACATCGCCCTGCGACAGGGTTCCTTCCTTGACCAGCAGGAAGGCCACGCGGCCTTTGCCCTCTTGCACTTCGGCTTCGAGCACCACGCCCGACGCCGGGCCCGCCGTGTGACTCTTCAGGTCGACGACTTCGCTCTCGAGGATCACGCACTCGAGCAACTTGTCGATGCCGGTGCCCTGCGTGGCCGAGACTTCGACCATCTGGACTTCGCCGCCGTATTCCTCAGCGAGCAATTCGTGGCCGGCGAGTTGTTGCTTGACGCGGCCGGGGTTGGCCTCCGGCTTGTCGCACTTGTTCAGCGCGACGATGATGCGCGTCCCCGCCGCCTTGGCGTGCGCGATCGCTTCGATCGTGCTCGGCATCACGCCGTCGTCCGCGGCGACGACCAGCACGACGATGTCCACCGCCTGCGCACCGCGCGCACGCATCGCGGTGAAGGCTTCGTGACCGGGCGTGTCGAGGATCGTGATCAGGTGACCGGACTTGCTGGTCACCTGGTAGGCGCCGATGTGCTGGGTGATGCCACCCGACTCGCCCTGCGCGACGCGCGAATCGCGAATCTTGTCGAGCAGCGTGGTCTTGCCGTGGTCGACGTGACCGAGGAAGGCGACTGTCGGCGGGCGCGTAACGAGGTCGGCCGTGTCGACCTGCCCGCGGGCCTGCACGAGCTTTTCGCGCATGACCTGCTCGGCCTCGAGCGCCTGGCTGACCTTGAGCGTGACGTCGAAGCCGTCGGCGAGCAGCGTCGCCGTATCCGAGTCGAGCACCGAGTTGATGTTGATGTTCAGCTTGTAGCTCGTCATGGCCAGGGTCAGGACCTGGCCGGCCTTGACGCTCATGGCCTCGGCGAGCTTTTTGACCGTGACCGGGGCCTCGATCGTGACTTCGGTGCCTGACACCGGCGACATGCCCGCCTGCGGCGAGGGCGTGCGTTGGCCCGCTGCCGTCCGCTGAGCTCCAGGGCCACCGACCGGCGCGCCGCGACGGCGAAGGAAGCGTCCGGATTCTCTTTCTTTCAGCTGCGAAGCGGTCAGGCTGCCGCGCTGAGCGTGGTCGCCGCGCACCAGCGCGCGTTTGCGATCGTTGCCAAACGTAGGCTGGACATTGGGCGCCACGTCGTCCTTGGAGCGCAACTTGCGCGCCTGTGTCTGAGGCCGGACCTGAGCCTGGACCTTGGAAAGATCGACGAAGCCGACGACCTTGCCCGGCCGGCGTTGTTGCGCCGGCTTGACCAGATCTTCCTGGGAACTCTTGCCCGTGGCGACTCGCGCGGGACCCGCAAGCTCCGGACGCGCGGTTTCTCCGGCAGTTCCATCGGGAACGTGGGTTGGTGCTGGCGTCCCGCGTGCGGCGGGTGAGAGCACATCGCGCTCCAGTTCGCCGCCCGTCGCGGGAATCGCTTCGGCGGCATGTTCGGGCTCGGCGAGTTCGGCCGCATCAGCGTCGTAGATCGCAGCCGGAAGTTCTTCGACAGTCTCCGCATGCACGACTTCGACGCGCGCCTCGCGCTGGGTGGTCTCGACAGCTTCCGCCGGGCCGTGCTCGGGTTCGACCGTTCGTTGGGGCGGGGCTGTCGGTGCCACCGGGGCGCTGGCCGCGGGCTCGACGGCGCGCGCCGGCTCGCTGCGCGGCGGCTTGGGGGCGGGAGCGACCGGCTCGTGAACCGGGGACGGCTTGGGTGCCGGCGCCGCACTCGGCGCTGTGATCGGCGCTGCCACCGGCGCCGCTTCAGGCGCCGCGACGGCGACGTCCGCGGGTTCGACTTCGGCGACATGTTCCTCGTCGCCCTCGGGCGCGGAGTCGACCGAGGTGCGCTTCTTTTTCTTGCGCAAAGTCAGCCCGCCCGATTGCAGGCTGGTCGCCTCCGGGGAGTTCGGCTTGGCCACGATGCCGTAGGCCTCGAGCGTGCCTTGCACGCGCAGCAGCGTGAACTCGTCGAGGGCCGACTGCGGCCCCTTGACCTCGCTGAAGCCCAGGGCCTGGAGCTTGGAAACGAGGACCTGGGCACTGAGGTCCAGTTCCTTCGCCAGCTCGTGGATGCGCTTCTTCTTCGTCGTCACAAATCTCTTCGGTTGGGGCTGCCGTTCCGCTGCGCCTGGCAGCCGGTCGGCAAGGATAACTGTTGTTCGTTGGGCAGTGGGAGCGGGGCCCCCGTTGCAGCATGGACCGGATCGGTCCGATCAGCTGGGGTCAGGCCTTGGAAGCCTCGCCAGCCGAAGTTTCGCCGCCGCCGGCCCGCGCGGCATCCTCGAGGGCCTCGTCGAGCGATGGCGGTCCGCCCGCGGGCCCGTTCGGACCGCCGCCGCCTTCACCGGAAAGTCCCTCCGACTCGAAGTCGGCGCGGGTCTTGATGTCGATGTCCCAGCCGCACAGTCGGCTCGCGAGCCGCACGTTCTGGCCTTTCTTGCCGATCGCGAGCGACTGCTGATCCTCGTCGACGATCACCACCGCGGTGCGCTTGTCGACGTCGGGATAAATATTGTCCAGGTGGATCGTGGCCGGCTTGAGCCCGTTCATGATCAGGGTCTCGAGCGAGTCGCTCCAGCGGATGATGTCGATGCGTTCGCCGCGCAGTTCGTCGATCACGGCTTTGATGCGCGAGCCGCGCACGCCGACGCAGGCGCCGATGCAATCGATCTTCGGATCCTGCGAGATCACCGCCATCTTCGTGCGATAGCCCGGCTCGCGGACCACGCGCTTGATTTCGATGATCGAATCGGCGATCTCTGGCACTTCGAGTTCGAACAGGCTGCGCACCAGGTCGGCGTGCGCGCGGCTGATGATGATCCGCACGCGCGGCCCGTCCTTGCGCACCTCGATCACGATGGCCCGAATCCGGTCGCCGGGTGCGAAGGTCTCGCCGCGCACGCGCTCTTCCTTGGGCAAATAGGCCTCGACCTTGCCCAGATTGACGACGAGTTCGTCGCCGTCGTAACGCTGCACGTTGCCGTTGACCAGCTGGCCGACGCGGTTCTCGTACTCGTCATAGAGCACGTCGCGCTCCGCCTCGCGGAATTTTTGCAGCATGACTTGCTTGACGGCCTGGGCGGCGATGCGGCCGAGCTCCTGCAGGTCGAATTCGTAGACCTCTTCGTCGTCTTCCATCGAGACGTCGCCGGTCTTGCGATCGATCTTGACCACCAGGTCCTCTCCGGCGCCCAAGCGCTTGCGCGCGCCCAGGGCCAGCGCCTCTTCCAGTGCCAAGAAGATGACCTCCTTCGGGATGTCCTTGTCGCGGTGAATGACGTCAATCATCCGCAGGAAGTCTTCCTTGTTCATGGCTCGAAGTGGTTGGAGGTAGGTTGGAGGAGGCGGCCGGCGTGCGTGCGAGGGAGCCGCGTTCCAGGCGGAAGCTCCGCGTGGAGGCTCGGGGCCCGTCGCGGGGCAGACTGGCATGATCGGGTTGTCTTGGAACGAAAAGAGCGGGTTGCCCCGCTCCTCACAGCGCACCCTCCCTGGCAGCGGCCGCTAGGCCGGAGAGAGTTCGAGCCGACAGTGTGGTATATCCGCCCGCCACAGTCAACGGCGTGGGCCGAGCGAGCGAGCCGGACTCTCCGGCGACAGCCATGGAATCCCAGCCCAACACAGGACCTGATCGACCTCGAAAGGGCTGCCCCCGCGCGCTCGGCGGCGTCCTGGGCTGTGCCGTCGGCCGGCGCTTGGCCCTGCGTGCGGCTCTACTGATCACGCTGCTTGGATTCTCAGCTCTGGGCTTTGCCGCCCCGCAGGTCGCCAGCCCCGAGCTCTGGACGCTGGTTCGCGACCTCGAGAGTCCGGAGTTCGCGCTGCGCGAAAAGGCCGCCAATTCACTCGCGGCGGCGGGCGACGCCGGCGCGCGGGCAGCCCTGGATGGATTCACGAGCGCCACGCCGAGCGCCAGGCTCGCCCGTGCCCACGTGGTCCGGCAGGCCGGCGAGGGATCGTTGCTCGACGAGGTGCTGCCCCTATGCGCGGATCCAAGTCCCAGCGTGCGCGCGGAATTCGCAGGCTATCTCGGCCGGGTGCTGCGCGAGCATCCCGGTCCGAGCGCGACCCAACTCGAGCGAGCCTGCGAGCGTCTGTACGACATGGCCGTCGGGGGGACTCAACCTGCCGTGCGCGCTGCCGCTCTCGAAGCGCTGTCGCGCGCGGACTTGGATCCGGCCGCGCGGGCGTTGGCTGGCTTGACGGCCGACCTGTCCGGCGGCGGCGCGGTGCTCGCTGCCCGGGCGCTGGCCAATTCGCCGCGGGCGGGCGGTCTGCTGCTCGAACTAGTGCAGTCGAATTTCGACGGCCAGGGGCCGCGTCTGGAGGAGCGCACGCTCAGCGTGCTGCTCGCGGATGGCTACGGCGCTTCGCTGGCCGAGGCGGAACGCGGCGGACTCGAGCCGCGTGCACGGCTGCCCTTTTCGATCGGCGGCCGTTCGCCCTCGCCGGACGTGCGCGCGGCAAGCGCACTTGGATTTCAGGGTTTTCTGGCTCGCGCACGCTTCCTCGGAGCCACCGAGCGCGCTGAGCAGGTCAGCGCGCTGCTGGCTCCCGAAGTCGTCGATCCAGAGCGCGTGTGGCTCGCCAGCGCACTGCTGACGCTGACCGCGGGCAAGGATCCGGCGCGCGCGTTGAGTGCGCTCGAGCAGCTGAAGGCCCTGCTCGGATCGCCGCGCGCCGACGATGCGCGCGGTCGCTTCGACCTGGCGGTCGCGGACACGCTGGCCGCCGCGGCGCAACTCGCTTGTGGAAAAAACGAGCTTGCTTCTGCGCAGCTCGAACTGGCGCGCACGCTGCTCGGCGGCCTGGCGGCGGAGGGTCTTGAACGCAGCGGCAATGCCGGCGCAGCGCTCGCTTCGGAAGTCGCCGCGGAGCGCGCGGTGGTCGAGTCCTATGCGCTACTCGCGCTGCTGCGCGAGGGGCGCGCGTTCGATGCGCCGGAGTGCCTGGCCATCGGACGAACGCTGCACGGACTCACGCTGCGCGCTCAGTTGCTGGCGACGCTGGGGACTTTGGAGACCTGGACCGGCGACCTCGACACGCTGGTGCACCATCCCCACAGCCCCTTCGATCTGCTGCTGTCCAACCCAGAACTGGAGCGCGGTTTGGGCGCGCATCCGCTCGACCTCTCGCTTGCGCTGGCGCGCGCCTTGGCGGCGGCTGTCCCAGATGAATTGCCGGGTTTTGCGGTGCCGGGCGAAGTTCAAGAGCTCGACGGAATGCGTCTGGCACTGCTGACGCAGATCGAATACTCGCGCATCGAGCAGCTGCAGCGCGAGCTCTCGCGATTGCCGGCGGAAGCGACGGAACGTGTCGAATTGGAAAATGCACTGCGCGTGCTCAAAGCGCAACTTTCGCCGCAGCCGGACTTGCACCGGGTCAGGCTGCCTTCGGCGTTGGCCATCGAACTGGCCGGCGACCTGCGCGACGAAGGCCGGCCCGAAGCCGCCGCTGAACTCGCGCGCAACGTGAAGGAAGCACTCTCGCGCGCCGATTTTCTCTTCGGCGGACCCTACATCCAGGAGCTGATCGCGCGCGCGGAGTCGACGCTGGGCGCCTGTGCCACCGATCAGGGCCAGCCCGAGCAGGCCGACAAGATCCTGAACGGCGCGCTGTCGAGGCTGGAGACGGTCTCGAGCTCCGGGCCCGACGATCTGCGTTCGAAGGCCGTGCGCTCCAATGTTCTGGTCAGCCTTTCGGTCAATGCCAACGTGAAACTGCGCGATCCGGCCAAGGCGCTGGCCTACTTCGAGCGCGCGTTCGAACTGCGCCAGGATGATTTCACGCGCCTCTTGCTGGCCTGCTACCGCGCGCGCGCAGGCCGCAAGGACGAGGCCCGCGCGCTGCTGCGCGAGATGCCCGAGTCGCCGTTCAATTTCTACAACCTGGCCTGCACGTACGCGCTGCTCGGCGACAAGGAGTTGGCGCTCGATTACCTTGCGCGCGAACTGCGTCCGGGATCCAAGTCGGCCGGTGCGATCGAACGCCAGCGCATCTGGGCCCGCACCGATCCGGATCTGGCCAGCCTGCAGGGCGAGGCACGTTTTCAGGCCTTGGTCGGGAAGTGACGGAAAGGCGGGCTGGTGCTCGCGGCCCGACGCGCCGCAGGCGAGACTCTTTGCCCCATGCACGCCCTGATCCCGACTCCGCGCGGCTGGCGCTGGCTGCGCAATGGCCATCCCTGGTTGTTCGAGAACGACGTGGCCAGCGGCGATTCGCCCAAGCTCGAGCACGGCGAGTTGGTGCGCGTCGAGGCTGTCGACGGCGAGTGCCTCGGTCACGGACTCTACAGTCGAGTCTCCAAGATCCGCGTGCGGCTGATTGCGCGCGGCGAGCGCGTCGTCGACGAAGCCTTTTGGCGCGAGCGAGTCAGGCACTGCGTCGCCGTTCGCGAACGTCTCGCGCTCGCGGATCCGCGCGGCGCCTGCCGATTGATCGCGGGCGACGCCGAGGGTTTTCCGGGTTTCGTCGTCGATCGCTACGCCGACACGCTCGTGCTGCAAAGCGGCACGGCCGGCGCCGATCGCCTGCGCGATCTGTGGCTGACTTTGCTGCTCGAGGAACTTCCCTATGTGAAGCATGTGCTCGATCGCTCGGACGCGTCCGTGCGCAAGCTCGAAGGCCTCGAGCCGCGCGTCGAAGTGCTGCGCGGATCGATCGAGGCCGCGATCCTCGTGCGCGAGAACGATCTCGAATACGAAGTCGACGTCATGGGCGGGCACAAGACCGGTCATTACCTTGACCAGCGCGAGAATCGCCGGCTCGCGGCGGCGTTCGCGCGCGGACGCACTTGCCTGGACGTGTTCAGCTACGACGGCCTTTTCGGCGTGCGCGCCGCGCTCGGCGGAGCGACGCGCGTCTTGTGTCTGGATCAAGCCGCGCGCGCCGGAGAACGCACGCTGGCCAACGCAGCGCGCAACAAGGTCGCAGAGCGTTTGGAATTCGAGCGCGTCGACGCGATGAAAGATCTGCGCGCGCGCTTCGAGCGCGGCGAACGCTATGGCATGGTCGTGCTCGATCCGCCGGCCTTCGCGCGCAACAAACGCGAACTGGCCGGCGCGCAACGCGGCTATCGCGAGTTGAATCTGCGCGGCATGCAGTTGCTCGAGCCGGGTGGCTTTCTGGTCAGCGCTTCGTGTTCGCACGCCATGGGCGAGGCGGACTTCGTCGCCACGCTGCGCGAGGCGGCCGCGCTGGCTGGCCGCTCTGCCTACCTGCTGGCGCTGTGCGGGGCGTCGGCCGACCACCCCGCGCTCTTGACCCTGCCCGAATCCAGTTACCTGAAGTGCGCTTTCGTGCGCGTCGATTGAGCTTCGAACACTGCGCGCCTTGAGGCCTGCTCGTCGCTCGGCTATCGTCCATTCGCATGCAACCCAGTCTGGAGATCAAGCTCAACGGCAAGCCGCGACAGGTGCGCGCCGGCCTGAACCTGGCCGAATTGATCGAGGAACTCGGCCTGTCGGCCGCCGCGGTGGCCGTCGAGCGAAACTTGAAGCTCGTGCGCTCGCGCGAGCACGCCGCCATTCGCCTCGAAGCCGGCGATGCGATCGAAGTCGTGACTCTGGTCGGAGGCGGCTGAGATGAAGGAGGGGCTTTCCACACCGGCCCATGAAAGCGATTGCACGCTGGACGTCGGCGGCGTGTCGCTGCGCTCACGCCTGCTGGTCGGCACCGGCAAGTACGCGAGCTTCGAACAGACGCGCGAGGCGCTGGAAATTTCCGGCAGCGAGTGCGTGACGGTCGCGGTGCGGCGTGTCAACCTCGACGCGAAGCAGGGGCCCTCGCTGCTCGAGTTCATCGATCGCTCGCGTTATCACATCCTGCCGAACACGGCGGGCTGTTTCGACGCGGCGAGCGCGATCCGCACCGCGGAGTTGGCGCGTGCGATCCTCGATACGCCGCTCTTGAAACTGGAGGTGCTCGGCGATCCGCGCACGCTCTTGCCCGATCCTGTCGGTACGCTCGAAGCCACGCGCGAACTCGTCGCGCAGGGTTTTCAGGTGCTGGTCTATTGCTCGGACGATCCGCGGCTGTGCGTGCGCCTCGAAGAACTCGGCGCGGCCAGCGTGATGCCGGCGGGTTCGCCGATCGGCTCCGGCCAGGGCATTCTCAACCCGAACGCGTTGCGCATCATTCTCGAACTCGTGCGCGTGCCTGTGATCGTCGACGCCGGCGTCGGCACCGCTTCGGATGTGGCCTTGGCCATGGAGCTTGGCGCCGCGGGCGTGCTGCTCAACACGGCGATCGCCGGCGCGCGCGAGCCGCGGCGCATGGCCGCGGCCATGCGCGACGCCTGCAAGGCCGGCCGTCAGGCGTTGCTTGCCGGGCGCATTCCGCGCAAGCTCTACGCCAACGCGAGTTCGCCGCTCGAAGGCACGATCGCAGTGAGCGGCGGCCCCGGCCCGTGACGCTTCAGGAAACCGCGCGCACGCTCGAGCAAGGTTCGCGCGAGCTTGCGCTCGCCGGCGCGGCCTTGCTGCTCGCCGGGCTCGCACTGACGCCGATCTGCGTCACTTTCGCGCGCCGCTTCGCGCCCAAGGGGCAAGTCTTTTTCGCGCGCTGGCGCTTCCTGCACGCGGCGCTGGTCGCGGCGGTCCTGGCACTTTCCATGCAGTTCGTACCGGCGCTGCTTGGATCGCTCGGAAGTCTCGAGCGCCTGCCCGAGGGACTGCGCGCGCTGCTAGGCGCTGCCTCGGGACTCGGCTTGAGCTGTGCCGTGATCCTGGTGCTTGCCGCGCGCCTCGATCCCGACGGGATCACGAGCCTGGGTCTGCGTCCGCGCGGTTCGTTGCGCGCCGCGGCGGTGGCGATCGGCTGCTACGTGCTGCTATTGCCCGGGCTGTTCGGCTTGACGCTGCTTTGGCCGTGGTTGCTCGAACGCATCGGCGGCAGCTTCGAGCCGCAGAAGATCGCCCTGGGTATCGAGAGCCTCGACGGCGGCGCGCGCGCCGCGGCGGCGCTGCTTGCCATCGCCGTGATGCCGTGCTTCGAAGAGCTCGTCTTCCGCGGTTTTCTGCAGCCGCTCTTGGTCCAGAACCTCGGCGACCGCGGCGGAGTGTTCTTGGCCAGCCTGATTTTCGCCATGCTGCACGGCGACAGCGCTTTCCTGCCGATTTTCGGCCTGGCGCTCTTGCTCGGCAGCCTGAAATTGCGCACACAACGCCTGAGCGCGCCCTACGCGGTGCACGCCCTGCACAACGCGATCGCTTTTTTCATGCTCGGGGTCTCGCCGGGCAGTTGAGGCCGGACCGTTGCGCGCCCGCGCCATTGCGTGCGATCCTCTAGCGATGGCCAGCTATCCGGCACGTGGACTCTTCCGCCGCCTCGAGGGCGGTGCTTGCATCGCCCAGGGCGCCACACTCACCGGCGATGTCACGCTGCACGCGGATGTCGGCATCTGGTTTGGTTGCGTCGTGCGCGGCGACGACGCGCCGATCACGATCGGCGCGCGCACGAACGTGCAAGACCTGACCATGATCCACGCCGACACCGGCAAGCCGAATGTGATCGGCAGCGAGGTGACCATCGGACACCGCTGCGTGTTGCATGGCGTCGAGATCGGTGATGGTGCACTGATCGGCATGGGCGCCGTGCTGCTGGGCGGCAGCGTGATCGGCGTAGGCGCGCTGGTCGCCGCCGGCGCGGTCGTGATCGAGAACTTCCGCGTTCCGCCGCGCACGCTGGTCGCGGGGGTGCCGGCGAAAATCGTGCGCGAACTCAGTGCCGAAGAAGTGGCGTCCATCCGCCATTCCGCGGCGGCTTACGTCAAAAAGCTGCAGCAGTACCTGTGAACACTCCCAGCGCCAACGACGACACGTACGCCGCGCGCTGCGGCCAGCTGGCCCTGGCCCTTGGACGATTGCCCCGTGTCGCGGTCGCCTTTTCGGGCGGCGTCGATTCTTCAGTGCTCCTGCACGCGGCCTTCGCCGTGCTGGGCGAGCGCGCGCTCGGCGTGATCGCCGATTCGGCTTCGTTGCCGCGCGCTGAACTGCTAGGCGCGCGCGAGATTGCACGCGCCATCGGCGCGCCGCTCGTGGAATTGTCGACGCGCGAACTCGACGATCCGCGCTACCAGAAGAATGCGGGCGACCGCTGTTACTTCTGCAAGGCGGCCTTGTTCGAGGCGATGGGGGAGCTGTGCGCCGAGCGCGGGATCACGCACCTTGCCTTCGGCGAAATCGCCGACGATCTGGCGCTCGTGCGCCACGGCGCGCGAGCCGCGCGCGAGTTCGGCGTCGTAGCGCCGTTGTCGGCGGCAGGATTTACCAAGCAGGACGTGCGCCGGTACGCGCGCGAGCACGGACTTGACTGCGCGGAAAAACCCGCCAGCGCCTGCCTGGCTTCGCGCTTGCCCACGGGCACCGTCGTCACGCGCGAACGATTGCAGCGCGTCGAGCGCGCCGAGGCGCATGTGCGCTCACTCGGCTTTCGCGTGCTGCGCGTGCGCGATCATGCGCCGCTGGCGCGGGTCGAGGTTGGCGAGGGTGAATTGGATCGTGCGCGGGCGCTGTGGCCCAAGATCGTCGCCGGCCTCGAGGGCGGAGGATTCGAATCGTTTGAACTCGACGTGTATCGCGCGCCGCAGGCCGACTGACGTCCGCGCTCGACCTCAGCGGAGACTGGCCCGCATGGCTGTGCTCGATTCGCGCTAGACGCGCTGCTCGCCTCGACTTGTGGCGGTTAGCCTGTAGCCCGCGTGAAAACTGCCACAACTCGAGGCGCGCTGCGCCTCTAGCGCGATTCAAGCACAGTCATGCGGGCCAGTTTCACGTCAGCGCTGGAAAATGGGCAGGTAGCCGTAGGGGATCGAGAGCACGAGCGAGTGCATGGCCGTCGCGTAGGCGTCGCCGTATTTGGGATCGTGCCACGAGCCGTCGAGCGCCTGCTCGCTGTCGAGCTGCGCCACCATTTTCGTGCGCCAGGTTTCCCACAGCCGCGTGTCGGGCGCCTGCCAGAGTGCCTGGGCGATGTACAGGCGCTCGTAGTGCGCCGAGCGTGCGTCGCCGAAACTGGTCTCGTCCTCGCGCAGAGCAAGATCGCGGGTCAGCGATTCCAGCGCGCGCACGATCGCTGGGCCGTCGTAGACGCCGATCGCGTTCAGCGTGGCGATGCCCGCGGCCGTCAGCGCGGCCGAGGTCTGGTTCTGATTCAGCGCGTAGCGGAAGGCGCCGTTCTCTTCTTGACAGCGGCGGATGTAGTCGACAGCGCGGCCAATCACGGCCGGGTCGACGCGGATTCCCGCGCCGTGGGCGCCGCGCAGCGCCTGCACGAGGCAGACGGTGACCGAATTCTCGTGCTCGTAGGACGCGTACGGGTGATAGAACCAACCGCCCTCGCTGCCCTGGCTGGTTTCGATCAGATGCACCGCGGCCGCGAGCGCGACGCCAAGCTTCGCTCCGCGCGGCGTGGCCGGCGAGATGGCGTAGGCCTGCGACAGCGCCAGTGTGGCGAAGCCGTGACCGTGCATGCGCGAGAGCGTGTCGCCGTCGCTGGCGATGTAACCGCGCGTGGCCGAGCCTTCGGAAAGATCGCAACGCGAAACGAGGTAGTCGATCACGCGCGAGAGTTCGACGCCGTGGGGGCCGCGATCGGGTGTCGTGCCCGCGGCCATGTACGCCAGCGCGCACAACGCCGCGACCGACACAGGCACCGCATGTTCCGCGCCGCTGCTTGGGAACGACCCGTCGAGCGACGTCGACTGGAGTTTGCCCAGAAAGTCCAGGCTCCTCAGGACTGCGCCGAGCGCGCGCTGCTCACGATCTTCCCTGCGCTTTTGGTTCGTGTCGTTCGCTCGCGCCGACTCGTCGCGCACGCTGGGGAACGGCGGAACGCTCGGCTTGGGATCTTGATCCGCCGGCAGGCCGGCGTCGAAGACCCAACCGGGCAGTGCCAGTAGGGCTAGGAGAATCGGGCCGCGCATGGATCCGACGCTGTAGATCGTGGTGAGCGCGCGCCGCGCGGCTCAGTGCCGCTCGAGACTTTGCAGCCGCCGGTAGTAGCCGTCGATCCAATCGCGATATTGCGGCGGCAGATCCGACGCGCCTTCGACGCGGAAAATCTCCCGCGCGCGCACCGGCAGATCGCCCCAGCGATCCGCGCCGTCCGCGCTCGAGCCCGGACCCGTCTTCAATTCAGGCGGCTTCTGCCCGGCCTTGTTGGCGTCGGGCCGGTTCGGATCGTCGGGGCGCTTTTCGTCCTTGGGGAGCTCGCCATCGCCGGGCTTCTTGCCCTCGGGTTTCGAGCCGGGAGCCTGCGGAGTTTTTTCGCGGCCCGACGGATCAACTTGGCCGGGTTTGTCGAGCGGAGACTTGCCGCCCGAGGAAGGCTTCGGCTTGCCCTGGCCCTTGCCTCCGCCCTTGGACTTCGGGTTCATCGACTCGGCGATCTGCAGGATGCGCTGGATCTCGGTCTGCGCCTTGGCGCTGTCCTGCGACGCGCTCTGCAACAGTTGCGCCACGTTTTCTGGCAGCTTGGTCTGTGCGCCCGAGCGCAACAGGTCCTCGATGCCCGAGCCGTTGATCGGCTTGGTCGGCACGCGGCCCGCGGCGGCTTCGTACATCTGCGTGTCGATCGCGCGCAGGCGGTTCTCGACCTTGCCGAACAGTTCTATCAACTCCTTCTGCTGCGCGTCCTGGGCCGGATTCACGTCCGGCATCGGCGGCAGGTGTAGCGGCTCCTTCTCGGGTGCTTCAGGTTTCGGCGGAGTCTGTCCGGGCTTGGCCGGCTCCTGGGCGAAAAGCGACGTGGAGATCAACAGCGCGCAAACGAGCGAGCCTGTGCGGATCGTCATGGCGGAGCCGGCGTGGAAAGTGCGGTGGTCGCGTTTCATTGTTCACTCGGTTCGGGCAGGCCCAGTTTCTTGCGGAAGCTGACAAACAACTTCGTGGTTCGCTCATGCTGCTCGGCCAATCGCTGCACATCGATGAGCACGCGTGGATCGACTTGTGCGCCTTCCGCTGAAAGTTCCGGATACAGCGCGAGCAGG
>JAYUUV010000443.1:0-3512 GCA_043754695.1 Planctomycetota bacterium | reverse complement strand
GGGGACCTCGCCATCGAATTCGCGTGCAAAGACCTCGCGCCCCCGCACGCCGACCTGGATTTCGAGCTTCCCTGAAACTGTTCGCGGGTCCCGCGACGTTTCTGCCCTGCAAGACGTCCTCCATGGAAGCCCTTCCTTTGCCGCGAAGCCTGTTGCGCCCTGGCCGGGTCGTCGGTCAGGATTGCGAGAGCCGCTGTCTGCGCCATGTCCCGCAACGTTCCCGAGTCTGCCTGCGCAGCCTGCGACCCGCCGGGGAAGAGCTCCGCTGCATGCTGAGGTCGTCCGACGAACACCTCTCGGACCTCGAGCTCGTGCGCGCCATGCGCCGAGGCGAGCCTTTGGCCATCGACGGGTTCGCGCGCCGCATGCGCTGCGTGCCGCTGAGCCTGGCCGCCCAGAACGCGCGCCTGGGGCGCCCGCTCAACGAACACGACATCGAGGACGTCTCCCAGGAAGTCCTGGTGCTGATCTGGAACAAGCTCGAGAGCTTTGCCGGTCTGTCCACGCTCGAGACCTGGGTCTACCGCTTCACTTCCTTCGAGCTGATGAACGCGCTGCGGCGCAAGCGGACTCGCCAGCGCGTGGGTGAACTCGAGTCAGAGCCCGCGGTCGAAGGCGCTTCGAGCATGCGCACGCGCTTGCTCGAGTACGAACACTTGCACCGCGCCATCGAACGATTGGATCCGACCGAGGCAGATGTGATCCGCCTCAAACACTTTTCGGAGCTCACCTTCGAGGAGATCTCCAGCCGCCTGTCCATCCCGGCCAACACGGCGAAAACCAAGTATTATCGCGGCCTGGAGAAGCTGCGGGAAACACTGCGAGCCCACGGGCCCGCGGAGCAATAGATGCAACCCCACAACCCGTCCCACGGGGCCGTCCTCGAACGCATTCTCGTCGGCGACTTGCCTCGCACGACAGCGGAAGCGCGCGCCGTCTTGGATCGTTGTCAAGAGTGCCGCGAGTCGCTTGCCGAGTTGGACTTGCTCCAGCACCAGCTCGCCGCGGCCGGCGCGGAAGAGCGCGACGGAGTGGCCCAAGCCGCAGCGACGGATCTCGATCCACAGAGCGAGCGACGCATCCGTGATTTCGTCGCCGCAAGAGTGCAGCCCAAGCGCAAGACCTCGCGGCCCGGCCGCTTCCTTGCGTTGGCGCTGGCGGCATCCGTGTGCGGAGTGATTGCATACGGACTCTTGCGCCCAGCCCCGCCAACGCCGGCGGCGGACGTGACGCTTGGCGGCATCCTGACGGTACCGGAGGGGATCTCGCCCATCGGCGAGGTCGAGAATTTCGACGACTTCAAGTGGCGCGGGCCGGCGCTCGTGGCGGACGAGACCTACACGCTGCGAATCAAGAACCTGGATGCGCCAGACTCCGAAGCACTGGTGATCGACTACATTGTGGAGCCGCGCTGGCTGCGAGACTCGGCCGGGGTGCTTGCATCCCAGCGAGTCGAGAAATTCTTCAGCGCCAACCCAACCAAGATCGAATGGCAAGTCGAGATCCGCAAGAGCACGCAAAGGGACAAGCGCATCTCGCGCCCCAAAAAGGCCTGGTTGCACTGAGCGGCGTCTTGCTGCTCGGGCTGTGCGCGGGAAAATTTCGAACTCAGTTGCCTGCCGAGCGCGACGGCGCCCAAGCGGATGCCGCGCCGCGGGAGCCGGCGGTGATCACGGCGTACAACCAGCTTGAAGGGCAGCTGCGCTACGCCACTCCAGAGCGCCTGGCCGCCGCGGAAACGGAATTGGTCGCCTGGCTGGAAAGCCTTGAAAAGAGCACATTTTCGGCGAATCCGCGCGATATGAATGCGCTCCGCGCCCTGCACTACGGCGCAATTTTCTTGGCCCGCCGCGAGGAACAAGTCGCGAACAAGAATGCGTGGTTCGCGCTCTCAGAACGCGTCGTGCGGGAATTGCCGGAAAATGAAATGCGCCAGTACTTCAAGACAGAGCTCTTCTTGACCCACGCGCAGGAGTGCCTGGATCATTGCGAGGTCCAAAGCGCAGGCGAGTGGGCAGCGCAGGCGCTCGCCGAAGATCCGCACCGGGACTTGGAACCCTACGTCTTGCACGCGCAGGCTGAAGTGGAGCGGCTCTCGGGCACCAAGCTGAGGGCGCTACAAACCTTGGAGCGCGCCGATCGCTGTATCGTGCAGCTCACTCTCGAAGGGAAGGATTCGCTCCTGCTGCGCGCGCAAGCGGAACTTTCGCGCGCGCAAGCCTATCTCGATCTGGGCTTGCCCGACCTTGCCTGGTCAGCCCTGCAACTGTGCCAGCGCACAGCCAAGGACCTGCCGGACTCCAGGACATTCGACGCTGCGTTGCTGCTCGAAATCAATCTCTTGCTTGCCACGGACCGCGCGGAGGGCGTGCTCAGCCGGCTGCAATGGACCGAACGCAATTCCGGGGCGGCGAAGTTGCCTGCGCTGTCGGATGCGCTCAGCGTTGCGCTGGGTATTGCGCTCGTCGATATCGAGAGCAGTGCACCAGGCAGCGTGTCTGACGCCACGGCAGTCTTGGAAACTTCGCTCGAGATCAAGGACCTATCGATCGAGGACCGGCATAGCGCGCAGGTCGCCCTGCTGGACTTCGAGATCCACGCCGCCGAATGGAGCCGCAAGGCCGCGAACGCGGACGAGGCCAGGCGCCACCTCGCTTCAGCCAGAGCGCAGCTCGGTGCCGCGCGCACGACACTTGCGCAACTCGAGCACGGCTCGAATCAAGGGCTGCGGTCTCGCGAACACGCCGAGATCGAAGCCTACGCAGCCAATCTCTTGCGATCCGAAAAGTTCGACGAAGCTGCGGGAAAACAACAGCTGAGAGAATTGAAGACCGCCTACCGCAGTTTCATCGATGAGATCGGCCAAGATGAGCGGCCGCGTGGTGGAGTCGGGTTTCTACACTTCTCGACGCGACGATTCATTCTCAACGAGCTGATCCTGCTGTCGATTGCGGTCGAAGGAAACGAGCGCGGTTTCGAGTCGGCTCTCGAGGCCTTGATTCAGGCGCAGGAGTTGGGATCGCTCTCGCGCGTGCTCGAGCAGCCGGCCTGCACCGTGGCCGCGGCCTGCAAGCGCATGACTCATCCAGACGGTGGCGTACTCGCGTTCATGCCCGACTATCACCGCACTCTGGTGCTGGCCTTCGACGGCAAGCACCCGGGTCTGTGCGTTCAGGCCGCACCCAGGGGCACGTGGCGACCCGAGCTCGACGCCTGGGTGCGCGAACTTGCCAGCTCTCCGCGGGAGCTCGACGATGACGCACGGATTCAAAACCTGAGGTCACTCGATCGCTTGGGAAAAACGCTCGAGCAGAGCCTCTTTCCAGAACTTCTTCGCGCACGCATCGCGGACTGGCATTCGCTCACGATCGTCGGCGATGACCTCATGGACGGACTGCCGTTCGAGGGTCTGAAGCTGGGGGGCACTGAAACCCTCGGCACGCGACTCGCCATGGACTACGCGCCCTCTTTGCCGGTCGCCGTCAAACTCGGCACGCGGCGCGACGGCAAAC
>JAYUUV010000442.1:0-2748 GCA_043754695.1 Planctomycetota bacterium | reverse complement strand
GCCCAGCACTTGGGTCAACAGCACGCCGCTCTCGGCCAACAGGAATCGGCCGGGTTCGACCTCGAGCGTCAAGCGTCGGCCCACGCTTGCGCCGGCGCGATCGCGCGCGCGCTGCCAAGCCGCCGTGTAGCTTGCGATCTCGAACGCGGACTCGCCGTCGCGATAGGCGACCGGGATTCCTCCGCCCGCGGACAGACTGCGCAAGCTCTCCTGCAGACGTCGCGCGCCGGTTTCGAAAACGTCCGCGGCCATGGACAGGTTCTCGAGGTTGCTGCCCGAGCCGATGTGCACGTGCAATCCGCTGACGCAAAGCCCCAAGTTTCGTGCCGTTTCGATCGCCAGATCGAGTTGTGCGTGCCAGATCCCGTGCTTGGAGGTCTCGCCGCCGGTCGACACACGCGCATCGTGACCGTGGCCGAAGCCGGGATTCACGCGCAACACCACTTCGGCGCCGGCGCGCGCGGCGGCGAGAGCCGGGAGCATGTCCAAGGATCCGCAGTTCACGCGCAGGCGCCTGCTCGCGATCAGCTCCAAGGCGCGTGCGTCGAAAAGGTCGGCTGTGTAGGCGATCTCGTCGGGTTCGTAACCCGCCCGCAATGCGCGCACGATTTCGCCCGACGACACGGCGTCAACGGCGACGCCGACGCCGCGCAACAGCGCCAGGATCGAGAGGTTCGGGTTGGCTTTTTGCGCGTAGCGAATCAGGTCGAAGCCCGCCAGTTGCTGCACACGCGCTAGAATCGTCGGCGCGTCGTAGACGTACAACGGGGTGCCGAATTCGCGGGCCAGCGCGATCAATTGCGGCGCGGGGATCGCAAGCGTGCGCTTCACGCGGACTCCAGCGCGCGGCCCAGGACTGCGACTAGGCGTTCGAGATCGTCTTGCGTGTGCGCGGCGTTCCAGACGATCCGAAAGAAGCCGTGCTCGCCCCTGCCTGCATAGTGAATCAGCGGCAAGAAAACGCCTTCGTTCAGCGCCGCTTCGTGCACGCGGCGCATGCGCTGTGGCGGATCGAGTTCGAAGGCGACAACCGGAAATTCGAGCGGCCCAAGCGGCACGCCGATCGCGCGCAAGCGAATGCGAAATTCGTGTACGGCCTTGCGATAGGTTTCGAGTCGATCCACCTCCGTGACGAGAATCGCGAGTGCCTCGCGCGCCGCGGCAGCCAACGCCGGTGCGAGCGGCGTCGTTCCCAAGTAGAGCGCCGAGCGCTCGCGAACGGCCGCGATGCGCTCGCGCGTGCCGGCGACGAAGCCACCGTAGGTTCCCAGGGCCTTCGACAGCGTGCCGGTGGCGATCACGCGCGGATCGTCGATCCCGCAGGCTTCGAGCGACCCGCGTCCGCGCGCACCGCGCACGCCGAACCCATGACAGTCGTCGACGATCAGGCAGCCGCGGCCGGGAGCGAGCGATTCGAGCAGGCCTTTCAATTGGGCCTCGCGGCCGGCCGAAGGAAAGACGCCGTCGGTCCAGATCGCAGCGTCGCCATCCGCCGAGCGCAGCCGCTCGATCAGAGCGGCGTCGCTGGCGTAGCTTTGCACCCTGGGACTGCCCAGCCGCGCGGCCATGAAGACGCTCGGGTGGGCTTCGTGATCGACGAAGGCCAGGGAAAATTCTCCTGCGAGCGCCTCGCCGAGCGCCAGGTTCGCCGTGGCTCCCTCGGGCAGGAGCAGCGCGTCCTCCAACTCGAGTGCCTGCGCAAGTTCGCCTTCCAGCGCCTCATGCTCGACGACGTTTCCGGTGGTCTCGCGCGCAGCACCGCTGGAGACGCCGTGTCGTCTCGCAGCGGCAGTCAGGGCCGCGACCACGCGCGGGTCGTGCGACAGTGCCAGATAACTGCAGCCGCCAAAAAAAAGAAACTCGCGGCCGGCGATGGAAATCGTGCGCCCGCAGGACGACTCGATCGCAACTCGCAGTGCCTGTCGAGTCCGTGCAACGACCTGTGGTTCGAGCGGGGACTGACTTTGCAAGGGATCGCGCTGCATGTAGAGCACCGTCGAGGCGCGGGCGTCAGTCTACCCGTGAGCCCGGTCATGACGAGCGACCGGCGCTTTGCGTGAGGCCTCTCCTGGCTCGAACATGACCGTGTCGTACAGTCCATCCGGGCGGATGCGGCGCTGGAATCGCCCGCTCCAGCATGCGAGAATCTTCGCCGACCGATGTCGCTCGAGCTCGCAGGTATTACGCGCCGTTTTGGCGCGACCACCGTCCTCGACGGCGTCTCCTTCAGCGTCGAGCGCGGGGACTGTCATGCTTTCCTGGGACACAACGGTGCCGGCAAGACCACGACCATGCGCATCGCGCTCGGGCTCGACCCGAACTTCGAGGGCACGGTCACGGTCGACGGGTTCGACGCCTCGCGCTTTCCGCGCGAAGCGCGCTCGCGCTTGGCTGGGCTGATCGAGACGCCGGGTTTCCACGGCGCGCTCGACGGTGAAACGAATCTGGCCTGGCTCGCGCGGCTTGGCGGCATGGGCGCCCGCGAGGCGCGGCTCGAGGCGCGCCGACTGCTCGGCGTGGTCGGACTGGGGCAAGTGGCGAAAAAACCCGTGCGTGCTTTTTCGCAGGGCATGCGACAGCGCCTGGGCATCGCGCAGACGTTGATCGGCAAACCGTCCGTCGTGCTGCTCGATGAGCCGACCAACGGCCTCGACCCCGAGGGCATCGCTGAAGTGCGTGCGCTGCTCATGCGTCTGACTCGCGAGGAAGGCTTGACCGTCGTGGTCTCCAGTCACCAGCTCGCGCAGC
>JAYUUV010000441.1:0-6654 GCA_043754695.1 Planctomycetota bacterium | reverse complement strand
GGAGCTGGGTCACGTCAACGGCGACCTGAAGAACCTGATCAGCAGCCTGAACGTAGCCGTCGTGATCGTCGGTCGCGACCTGCGCATCCGACGTTTCAGTCCGATGGCGGAGCGGCTCTTGCGCATCATCCCCAGCGATGTCGGACGTCCGATCACCGACATCAGGATGAAACTCAACGCGCCCGATTTGGACAAACTGTTGCAGGCGACCATCGAGACGGTTGCGCCGACGGAACGCGAAGTCCAGAGCGAGGAAGGCGGCTGGTATTCGCTGCGCATCCGTCCCTACCTGAGCGTCGACAACAAGATCGACGGCGCGGTACTGGCGCTGTTCGACATCGATGCCATCCGACGATCGCGCGAGTATGCCGAGAGCATCGTCGCGACCGTGCGCGAGCCCTTGCTCGTGCTGGACGAGGAGCTTCGCGTGCGCAGCGCCAGCCGTTCGTTCTGCCAGGCCTTCGGTGTCGGGCCTGAAGAGACCGCGGGCCGCTATCTCTACGAGCTGGGCAGTCGCCAGTGGGACGTGCCGGAGTTGCGCCGTCTGTTGCGCGAGAGCCTGCAGCGCGATTCCGCCTTCAATGACTTCCTGGTCGAGTACGAACAGGACGGCAAAGGCCACAGGACCATGCTGCTGAACGGAAGGTCGCTGCGCGAACCTGGGCACGAGCACAAGTCGATCCTGCTCTCGATCGAGGACATCACCGAGCGCGAGCAGGCCGACAAGTCCTTGAAGGAATCCGAGAGCCGCTATCGGCGCCTGTTCGAGACGGCCAAGGACGGCATCCTGATCCTCGACGCCCGCAGCGCCAAGATCACCGACGCCAATCCCTTCATGGGTGAATTGCTCGGGTACTCGCAGACCGAGTTGCTGGGCAAGGAACTGTGGGAAATCGGCCTGTTCAAGGACGTGCAAGCGAGCCGGGCCGCGGTCTTGGAACTTCAGGAGAAGCGCTACATCCGCTATGAGGATTTGCCGCTGCGAACCAAGACGGGTCGGCAGGTCGACGTGGAATTCGTCAGCAACCTGTACAGCGATGACCAGGGTTCGGTCATCCAATGCAACATCCGCGACATGACCGAGCGCCATCAACTGGAAGAATCCCTGCGCCTGCGCAACGAGGAACTCGCCGCCGTCGATGAATCCAAGAACCAGTTCCTCGCGGTGCTTTCGCACGAGCTGCGCTCGCCGCTGAACGTCATTTGTCTCTGGTCGCAACTCTTGCAGCGTCCCGGGCGCAACGAGGAGCAAGTGCGCAAGGGCCTGGAGATCATCGATCGCAGCAGCAAGGCCCAGACCCGGCTGATCGAGGATCTGCTCGACGTTCATCGCATCACCTCCGGCAAAGTCAGCATCGAGCTCTGCGAGATCGACCTTGGCGAGATCACGCGGTTGGTGCTCGACGCTCTCGCACCGGAGGCAACCGAGAAGGGACGGCACATCGAGCGCGAGATCGAAGCGCTCCCCGTGCTGCTCTCCGGCGATTCCATTCGCCTCCAGCAGGTGCTGGGGAACTTGCTAGGGAACTCGATCAAGTTCACGCCGAAGGGTGGATCGATCCGCGTCGCGCTGCGCCGATCGGGCGCAAGCGCCGAGTTGTGCGTGTCCGACAGCGGCCGCGGTATCGCCGCCGCGGAGCTGCCGCGCATCTTCCAGACTTTCCGGCATAGGAATACCCTGAAGAGCGCGAGTCACGGCGGCCTGGGACTCGGGCTTGGAATCTCGAAGCACCTCGTGGAGCTGCACGGGGGCACGATCGTGGCCCAGAGCCCTGGAGAAGGCCGTGGTGCGACCTTCACAGTCACTCTGCCGCTGCTGGATTCGAGCCGCGCGAGGCCCAGAGCGCAGGCGCCGGAAGTTGCGCGCGAGGCGGATCCCGAGGCCCTGAAGGCGCTGCACGTGCTCGTCGTGGACGACGAGTTCGACGCGCGCGAAGCCGTGCGACTGGTGCTCGAGCAGTCCGGTGCAACCGTGGTCGCTGTCGGCTCCGCCGATGAGGCGCTCGCCGCGATCGACAAGCGGCGGCCGGATGTGATCGTCAGCGACATCAGCATGCCGGGACGCGACGGCAACGAACTGCTGCGACGCATTCGCCTGCTGCCCGCGGCGCGCGGCGGGCGAATCCCGGCGATTGCGCTCACCGCCTACGCGACGAGCGCAGATCGCGACAAATGTTTGAACGCCGGATTCCAGCTGCACATGGCCAAGCCCGCCGAGAGTGCGATGCTGATCGCCGCAGTTGCCGGACTCGTCGCCAAGAGTCGTCCGTACTCGGGCGGACGGTCGAAAACCTAGCCGCGCTCGCTGGGTACGGTACCAGGTTCGAATTCGCGGTACGGCGATACGGTACCAGGTTCGAATTCGACAACTGGTCCACGCAAGCACGCGGCTTGCACTGCCCCGGGTTCGGCGCGGGCCGCGGGAGAATAGTTCGGAGTGGAGCCTGACTCCGTACGCTCAGCCAAGCAGCAATCCTCTGGTCGTGGCGGCGGCTTCGCTGGTTGCAGTCAGGAGAAGCTCGCGCAACTCGGTCAGACTCAGGTGGATCAAGGCGGGCAGCCGCTGAAGGACTTGCCTGGTCAGGGTCGCGTCATCGAGCAGATCAAGTCCGCTGCTTCCCGGCATCGCGGAGGGGAACATCGCGATGTCGGCCACGTGGACGATGGTCACCAACCTCGCTAATTCCAGAGGAAGACCCGAGAACTCTGCGTCATGGTGATGTCGCACGACTTCAGTGATGAGCTCAGGAATACCCCACGCGGTGCACGCTCTAGCTCCCAGATCGGCGTGCGTGATTCCGCAGATTGCCATCTCCGTCGCGAGCAGCCCTTCAGGGTCGCTCCAGTCACCTTCATCCACACGCCGGAGTTGTTCCGGCGCTTCTCGAAACATCACGAATCGGCCGACGTCGTGCAGCAAGCCGGCAGCGTAGGCTTCCTCGGGATTGGCCGCCATTTCCCGACAGCGAATGGCCAGCTCGCGCGAAGCGGTTGCAACCTGGATCGCGTGCCGCCAGAGGCTCTTCTCCCAATCATCCGTCGGCACGAAAACTCGGGCGACAGACAAGCCAAGAATCAAACCCGTTGCCTGACGACTCCCCGTTCGCGAAATCGCAGCACGAAGCGTCGTGATTGGAACGCGACTACCTAGTCCCGCCGAGTTGGCGACCGCCAGAATGCGTGTCGAAAAATTGGGCTCGGATTCGACGAGCTTCAGCACCTGGTCGAAATACTCCTCGTTCTGCTTGTCCAGAGACATGAGCGCCATCAAGACCGAGGGCAGCACGGGAAGCTGCGCAAGATGCTGATCCAGTCTCTTTCGAAGGATGGGTTCGACCATGTCTGCTCGAGAGCCGAGCAGCAGGCAACTCTACACCTTCAGGCGAAAGCCCGAGCGCAATCGAACCAAATGCGCGGGATCCGCTGGCAGCATTCCGGTCCGCAGCGTCTCGTCCGGCTCGGCGCGCCGGACTCTATTGAACTCGAGTGTCCAGCACTGAGCCAGGTGAGATCGTCCACACTCCGGTCGGATCGAACGCCGAGTCGGCGCGTGGCAGCCATCGCTCAGCAATCCGGTAGGCGTATTGTGAGCGAGTCCGCCTGACCTGGTACACATCAGCGCATGACACCTCAACGAACGGGCCCGTTCGCATCGAGCGTCAGTTGCACGCCGCCGACTCTGCTTGGTCTGGGCACGAGTCCCTTCGCGTTGAGTCACGGCGCAAGCCCTGCGCTCCAGGACTGCTAGCTCGGGCCCAAGGACTTCGACAAGGAGCAATGCTCGCGCGCGCTCCACGAAGAGCACTCGCAGCAGTCAGACTCGGCCGTGCGCGAATGGAAGGCCTTCGACGCGGAAGGCTGGCGCGATGCCGCAACGCGCCCGCTCGCAAGACTGCTCGCCAAGCAGGGGCACTACGCGGAAGCGCTCGAGGAGGGCCTGTTCGCCTCACCGACATAGGGATGAAACTCGACGATCGCCGCGGTTGCCGGACTCGTCGCCAAGAGTCGTTCGCGCTCGGGATACGGGGATACGGTACCAGGTTCGAATTCGCGAACTGGACCACGGAAGCACGCGGCTTGCACTGCCCGGATTCGGCGCGAGCTGCGGGAGAATAGTTCGGAGTGGAGCCTGACTCCGTACGCCTTACTCCTACCTGCTTTTCTCGGCGGGAATGCACAGGCACGCGGATGGCCCGGCGCCGGCGCAACCTTATTGTCCTATCCCGGCGGCGAGCCGGCGAAGACATGACTGAATCTGAGTCACTCCGAGCAAGCAGGTCGGACAGGATCGTGGAGCATGCCCAGCATGGACGTGGATGGCTCAGCCTCGTGCGGCTCGACAAGTGCCTGGCGCGCTATGCGCGACGACCCAAGCACTTCGCCCACTCGGCGCTGAGGCTGTGTGCGGCGCTCGATGCCCGGGGCTGCGATCTCGAAGTCTGCGACCCAAGCACTTGGCGCGGGACGGGTCAGCCTGCGCAGGTCGCGGTCGAAAACCAGCTCAGCATCGAGATCAAGCGCATGCTGACCCTGAGCCGCGAGGAAGAGCTGCGCCTGGCCATGCGCATCGAATTCGCACGCCTGCGGCTGGAGCGCGCGCTGGCGCAACACGGCTTGGACATACGCACCCTGGCCGAGGGAATGCCGCTCGCGCCCGCACATGAACGGCGCAGGCAGGAGTGGCACGCGCTGCGATTGGAAATGGTCGAACGCAATCTCTACCTGGTGCTGATGCACGTCGCGCGCTACGGGCGCAAGCATCGCGATCGTCCCGATCTGATCCAGGCCGCTGCGGCGGTCTTCTTCCGCGCGGTGGATGGGTTCGATTGGCGGCGCGGTGTGTTATTTCGGACGTACGCACTCCACTGGCTGAACCAGGGTTTTCGCGGACACCTCTACGAATTCGGAAGCACCGTGCGCGTGCCGATCTACTTGCGCAAGGCCCTCAAGCACGTCAATTCGGCGCTGCAGGAGCTGGGCGACAGCCGCGCTAGCGTCGCTGAAATCGCGCGGGTCACGGGTCTATCCCTCGGCACGATCGTCAGGGCGCAAAGCATGAGCAGCGCGGCGCGCTCGCTCGACGCGCCGCTCGACGGCAAACCCGGCAGCCGCACGATGGCCGGCGAACTGACCATCGAGGACGAGCGGGGTGCCTTCGCTCTCGAGCTGGAGGATGGCTCGATCGCATCCGGGGTCGAGGCGGCGCTCGACCGACTCACTCAGCGCCAGCGCCTCGTGGTCAAGCTGCGTTTCGGCATCGGCTACGATCGCAGCCTAGTCTTCTCCGAGATCGCCGAGGAGCTCGGCGTGAGCCAGGAGCGTGTACGCCAGATCCTCAATCGCGCCATCTTCAAGATGCGCACACCGCGGTTGCGCAAGCTGATCGAGCCTCTGATCGACTGAACAGAGACACGCTGCTTGGCTGCGGGGAGACGGTAATACGGTACCAGGTTCGACTTCGCTGGATGCGGTACTAGGTTCGACTTCGGGATCTGGGTGTCGAAGGCGGACCTGGTTCCGCCTCCCCCTACGCGCAGCGAGTGCTCAGGAGTCGGTTCAAGTCTTCGACATGCCGGTATTCGGCGCCGAGGATGGCTTCGAAGAGGTACGACGTATCGGGATCCTCGTCACCGAGGTAGCGGAGGATCTCCGTGTAGGCATCTATGACGATGCGTTCCGCCGCGATGTCAGCGTGGATCATGGCCAGCGGGTCCCCAAGTTGGCTGGAGCGAAGACCGGCGGAAGACTGTTCCGACAGATTTGGCTCGCCGCCCAACTGGCAAATCCGTTCCACCAGCTTGTCGACGTGCGACTGCTCGTCGGCGGCATGCCCCAGGCATTCCTCCTCCAACGCCTTCGTCCCCAAGCGCGTGGCGAGCTCCATGTAGGCGTAGTGATGCCGCTTGCAGCGCTGCACGCAGGCCAATTCCTCGGTCAGACTCTCCTGTAGGAGTCTCAGCACCGTCTCGCGAGACACGCGCTGCTGCCCTGCCTTGGGAGAGCGTTCGATGTGCATTCGCGCGAGATCGACGAGGGTGGCGCTACTGGATTCGTCGTCGCGGTAGGGAGATGTTGTCCCGATACTCATATTGCACGTGGCTTCGAATTGACGAGTGAGAAGTGTTGGTTGCGGGCAGCATTCGAATCGAATGCCGCCCCGCAGAAGAGGCGCGGTTCAGCGGATCGCCGACGGACCGCCAGTCGTGCTGTCCGAACTCGTATCGGGCCGGTTGCCCGAAAAGTCGTGATGTCCGCCAGAGCCTCCTTGCACCTTCGGCTTCGCTGAGCCCTTGTCTTTCGAGTCGGCATGCTTGGAAGCGTCCGCGGACTTGTCGCTGAACTCGCGTCGCTCGGGCTCGCCGGTGGTCAATCCCGGACCCTTCGTGGTTGCGGGTTTGTCGCCGCCCGCGCTTCCGCCTTGCTTGCGAGTCGGATCAGACGGATGTTTGGGATCGTTGCTCATGGTGCGTCCTTGGGAGGTCGATTCGAGGTCATGAGAGCGAAGTGTCCGAAGGACACCTCGTGCAGCTAGGCCTTGGTCTGCCCGCATGCCAAGCTGCTCGTGGCTCTGGCTGAATGAGTAGCCGTCAGACTCCCACTCGAGCATCGGCACTTTCCCGCAGATCCGGGCGGAGAGTTGGGTAGTCCGAATAC
>JAYUUV010000440.1:0-3737 GCA_043754695.1 Planctomycetota bacterium | reverse complement strand
GGCGCGGCGGTGAGGGCGATCCGCCGTGCCGTCGCCCTTGCGATTCGTGGTTCCAGCGAGGCGCGTGAGCCGGGCTGGGTTGCCGACGGTCTGGTCTACATGGACGCGACTGTCGTCGAAGCGGAAAGCAAGGGCCGCGAGAACACGCTTCACCAACGCGTCGTCGCCCGTGGATAGGTCTACGTGGACGAGAAGCGCGGCGCCGTTTCCGCTGTCCATCACCATGGCGACTTGGACTCCGCGCTCCTCGAGGTAGGTCTGCGCCTGGCAGGCGCGCGCGATCGCGAGCTCGTGCTCTTCGTCCGTGGAAGGAATGTCAGAGGGTCGAACAGGATCGAAGTCGAACAAGAGCCAGTTGCGTCGGATCACCTCCGTGTCCGGGGTCGTGGCCTTCGCGTAGGGCACCAAGCGGTTGCTCGCGCGCGCCATGAGCGCGGGGTTGACGGGATTGAGCGAGAGGAAGTAGCCCTTCACAGGCCGACCGAACTCGCGAACGGAACGAATCAGAGCCTCGGCGTCGTCGAAGTAGCCGGAGGCGATCGTGTTGCGGCCGTCAACGCCAAGCGCGCGCAGCTCGCGCACGCAGTCGGTGCCGATTCCCATGAGCGCGAGCTGGTCTTGCATGTCCGCGATCGCGGTCCCCCCGCCAGAAGCCAAGAGGAGTGGCGCTTCGAGCGGTGAGTCCAGCGGTGGGGCGGTTGCCCAGCCGTCATGATGTTCCGAGGCGCCTCGCAATTCGCGCGGCTCGGCAGCCAGGTCTTCTGTGATTGGTGAAAGTGATGAGGTCGCTGTTTTCGTCGATGACTTGGACATGTCGGTAGCCCTTTGGGCAGGACACGAGCTGTTTCCTGCAACTCGGTCACCGGCTGTCCTAGTCGGATCCGTCGATTCGGCCTAACCGTCATATGTGTCACATGACGGTATTTAGTGACGGTCTAGCCCCGGTGTTTTTTGATTTTCCGGGAAAGCGAGGACTCCAAGTAGAGAACGTGTGCGTTCCCAGACGGCTTTCGCCAGATCCTGTCTTGGATGTCGATGCCCACCTCGCCGCCAACCGACTTCTGGCCCGCGGCGCGGTAGTTCCGAAGTGTGTTCGAGGAGACACTTGATCGGACGGCGACCTCCTTGACTCGGATCCACCTCGTCCCCTTCGCGCTGAGGTCAGGGATTCGGTCCAGTTCTTCGTTCGCCCGAGTCCCATGCTCTCCTGCTGGAATCGTCGGCTCGCGCCACGCATACATGGACTGGAATTCCGTCCATGCCATCGAAAGCAGCCGCCCGAGTTCAGACAGCTTCTCCGCTGCCAGCATTGGGATCCGTTGGAAGTTCGGATCCTCCCCGTCAATCACTTCAACCAATCTTTCGACGGACCACTGAAAGAGATCCTCGACCAGAACTCGTGCATTTACTCGCGTCGAAAACTCAACCGTTGGATGTCCATGTTCGTGCAGTGTCGCGGCGACGACGTCCAATACGGTCCACGCATCGTCGAGCTGTCGTCGCAAGAGGAGCACGTACTCGCGCGGGGAAATGTCTAGGAACGGCACAATCGTGCCAAAACGCTTCAGAGAGTCCTCCGCGGTCAAAAGCCACTCAAGAGGAGCTGACAACCCTGACCGAATCGCATGTGCCGTCGGCGAAGGGCGAGGTATGAATCCGCGCTGCCGACCTCGTGCTTGCCGCGCCAAGTCCAGGAATGAAGGCTCAGTCCCGGGAGTTTGCTCGGAGGGAGCGTCGGTCTCGTCCTCGTCGGGGTCCTGATTGCTGGCGGTGGGGTGCATCGGGCTCCCTTCTTGGTCGTTGGGCCGCCACAGTGTTCCACCAAATGCATGGGAGCTGCAATCGGTATCCCGGCGGGGCACCGCTGATCGCAGCGATTCGCCGAAGAGGTCGCGACCCTGCTTGACTGCCCCACGCGAGTCCGTCAGCAGTAGACCGGCTCTAGGCTACGCCTCTAAGATCCGCTTCAGGTCCGCCTGCCGGGGCCGCGCATAGACCAGCGTCGATGCGATCGATCGATGCCGGAGTGCCTCCTTCACAAGCAGCACGTCGCCGCAGCGGGCGTAGAGACGCAGGGCGAAACTGTGGCGCAGGCTGTGCGCCGAGCCCTTCGCGATGCCCGCGCGCCGCAGCCAGCCTTCGATCCTGCGTTGGGCTTGGCGCGCGCAAATGCGTCCGCCGTCGCGGGTCGTGAACAGCGGTCCCTCGCCCCTGTCCGCGACGAAACCGACGAGGTGGTCGAACAGCTCGCGACATACAATCACGCGCTCCTGCTGGTCGCGCTTCGCGACGCGCACGACGAGTTCGTGCCGCTCAAAGTCGATGTCCGACCGTTCAAGCGCCAACGCAGACCCGAGTCTCAACCCCGCGCGCAACATGACCGCGACGAGCAGGTGATCGCGCCTGGCTTCGGGTCCTTGGCCCAACGTGAGCACGCCCATGAGCCGCTCGACCTCGTCGTCCGACAACCCGCGAGGCGGCGGTGGCGATCGCAACGCGAGCCGCAGCATCCTGGCCGGGTTCGTGCGAGAAACCCCTGCGGCGTGCTGGTGCGCGAAGAAGGTCCGAAGCGAAGAGCGGACCGCGTTGAGCGTCGCCGTTGACCGCCCCGACGTCGTTTCCGTCGCTACCATGAAGCGCGCCACGTCGCTCGTTTCGATCGCGTGAAGATCGCGCTGGTCGCCGATCCATTCCGCGAACGAGCGCAGGTGACGCTGATACTGCCCGATCGTATGAATACTGCGGCCGTCGGCCTGGAGCTGGAGCAGGTACGCCTGCACGGAGTCTTGGAAGCGCATCTGCGCCCTCCCTTGGAAAGTGACCTTGGATGTGGAGAAGCGAAGCGGGCCTGAGCGCGATTGCCCAGGCCCACGATTCCGCTTGCGCGGATCAGACCGCCTGCAACTTCGCGGGCTTGGTGGCCGACTCAGGGAGCGGCGCAACTTTGATCAGCCCCTCTTCCTTCGCCCACATCAGGGCGAGGCGCAGCACCCGACGGCTCTTGTCGATGGTCGGTTTCGCCTTGCGCTTCCCGCTGCGAGTGAGCGTGACCGGCGCCGATTCGAAGTACTCGCCAACTCGATCCGCCGTCAGTTGTGCGATCGGAGTTTGCTCGCCAAGTTCGCGCATCGCGAGTTTCAATTCGGCCCCGTAGCTGCTGATCGTTCCGGTGCCTGCACCCTCTTTGTCGAGCCAGCCGAGATAGCCGGCGGCTACATCATTGAGTGTCGGGGCTTCGGCCACCTGCGCGACCACCTCCGGCGTCGATTCCGCGTTGAATTCAAGCGTGGCTTCTGTCGCGGCTTCGGTCTTCGCTGCCTTCTTCTTCGTACCCATTTGCGTTCTCCGTTGGTTTGGCGCACCACCTTGGCGCGCGAAACACATGACGCTCGACACTCGAATCCTCAGCAGACAATTGGCCTGATTCCGGCCGCATTTCTTGGGCGATTTGACCGGCTCCCCGCGCCACGTTGGCCCAGGGGCGCACACGTTCGCGCGTGTTCGCACACGGCCGCCAAGATGGCCCGATCTGATCGCGCGACTCAGGCCCCGCCCGTTGCGATCAGCGCATTCTCGACGGAATTCGAAGAATGCTTCGGGTCAGGCACACACCCTGCTGGCTATTCGTTCTCGGGATCGTCCGCGCCGGGGACGCCGTGGACCAATGCGTAGGCAAGGAGCTTTCCGTCCTCGCGCCGATGGATGAGGGTGCGACCCAGGCGATTCTCGAAATTTCG
>JAYUUV010000439.1:0-10903 GCA_043754695.1 Planctomycetota bacterium | reverse complement strand
TTGCAACGCGAGCGGGGGCGGCGGCGATGCAGTTCCCTCCCTACGGGCGCACCAGGAAAGTCAGCGCATTCGACAACGTCGGATCCGCTTGCCCCCCGTCGCGACCCCAGAACTGACACCAGACTGGGCTGCCCGCAAGTTGCAGGAATGGCGCGGGATTGCCGCCGAGTCCGCCACTGGCGAAGCTCGCGAAGTCGAGCGCGAGCACACCGTTGCATTGCCCCGCGTTGCCGGTCGTGTCGACGACCGCGACCGTGCGCCGCAGCGGAGGCTGGATGCACAGCACGCTGCCGCCGAAACTGGTCGTCGACGCACCGGTGTTGCCGTAGAGCAAGAGGCCGGGCATCTGACCGCGCATGTTCGTCGCGCGCAGCACGAAGCCCGAAGCGGCACCGGCGTGCATCGTTCCCGTCCAGCCGATCGTCGGCATGCTGCCGCACGAGTTCAACTTGCCGACGCAGTAACTGACCGGATTCGTCGCGTCGACTTCGAACGCGCCCATGTCCGCGCGCGATCCGTCAGGGTCGAGCGGCGAGCTAGGATTGCCGCTGTTCACGCAGGGCGACAGATAGTGCAGGCGAAAGTCGCCGGACTGTTCATCGAAGAACATCGCGTTCGCGAAAATGTTGCCGTCGATGCCGGCCAGCCCGAGTACGCCGTTCGAAAAGCGCCATTGGCCGGCGACGAAACCCATTGCGTTGCGCGAAATTGCGCATGATTTCCGCGCGGGCTACGCGCCGAGTCAGGCTCGTAGCTTGTTCAGGAACCAACGCGAGTTCCGTGAAGCCCAGCCGTTCGGCGGAGGAGGACTCGCGCGCACAATTGCGGAGGCCCTCGTGCAGGACGTGTCTGGCGAAGCCGAAAATCCAGGCGCGGAAATTGCCGCGCAGAGGATCGAAGTCGGCCGCGCCGGCGAGGACTCGGCAAAAAACCTCCTGCACGACATCCTCCGGTTCGATCCGAGCGCGAAGCGCACTTGGGATGCGCATGACAGCCCAGCCATACAAGGCGGGGGCGATGCGCTCGAGCAGCACGCCCAGCTCGTGAACTTCGCCGGCCGCAGCTCCAGCGAGCAGGCTTTCTGTGACGGAACGCTCAGGTTCCCCTGAAACCGGCTGCGGTCGTTCTCCGTCGTCTGCGGGAATTGACTTCATGTTCGGGCTGGCCGCGGCCCCTGGCCGCACTCGATGAAATTCTCCCACGCTCTGGGCAGGACGCAACTCGAGTGCGCGGCACGCTTCGCGCACTATGATCGCCGGTTGCCATGTTCCTGCTCCAGCGCATCGACTTCATCGCCTTGTTGGGCCTTTTCGTCCAGGCCTTTCTCGCTTGGGTATTCGTCGCGGTGCTGGCGACTTTGCGCCGGAGCCAGCGCGCGTCCAGGGCGTTCGACAGCTTCTACTTCGCGTTCGTGGCGCTGGCAGTTTCGCTGACCGTGCTCAGCGTGCGCTTTTTCCAGGCGCACGAAGTCGCGAACATGAGCCACGCCTGGGACGACGGCCGTTGGCTCGCGACCGGTTGTTACATCGCGTATCAGGGTCTGAAGGCGCTGTTCGGTCTGCTGCTGGTACGCGGAAGCTATGAGCTCGCGGGGAAAAAACCGCCGACCTGGTTGCGCGCTCTGGCCCTGCCCGTGGTCGTACTGCTGGCGCTCTCGCCGCTCGTGGTACCTGAGATCACGCCGCTCCTGATCTTGCAGGCACCGGTCATGATCGGTTGCGCGTTTCTCGCCCTGCGTCCGTTCGCCGGTGTTCCCGCCGCGGGTTCCGGCGCGCGAGTCGTGCGCTGGTCGCTGGTCGGTTTGGCCTGCGCCTGGGTCATCGACGCGACAGCTGCCGGTTTGCACGAACGATTCCCTTCGATGCGCTACGTGCTGGCGATGAACTCGTTCCTCGACTTGGGCGTGCAGTTGTCGCTGGGAACCGGCCTGATCATCAGCTTGCTCCAGGAGGCCCATCGGCGACTGCAAGCCGCCGAACTCGAGCGCGAGCGACTGCAGCGCGTGCTCGATCGCGATGAGAAGCTGCGCGCGCTCGGCACGCTCGTGTCCGGAGTCGCCCACGAGCTCAACAATCCCTTGACCGTGATCCTGGGATATGCCGACCTGCTCGCCCACTCGGATGCGGGCAACGATGCGGCCAGGATCGTCGGCGAGCAGGCTCAACGCTGTCGCGGAATCGTGCGCAACCTTTCCGCCCTGGCCGGTCAGTCGCAACATCCGCTGCAGGAATTGAGCGCGGCCGAACTGATCGAGCGCGTGGTGCGCGGCATCGACATGGATCGGGACGCATCAGGTCCGCGCGTGCGAGTCGCCCCGACGCAGGACGTGCGTTTTTGCGCCGATCGCATCGGTATGGAGCAGGTGCTGGTCAACCTTGCCTCCAATGCTCTGCAAGCGAGTCCGCCGAACGGTGTCGTCTCGATCGAATGCAGCGCTTCGCAGAGCGGCACGACATTCACGGTCAGCGACGAGGGAGCGGGCGTGCCGGCTGAAATTCGCACCCGGCTGTTCGAACCGTTCTTCACCACCAAGGGTCCGGGCCGGGGCACGGGGCTCGGGCTCTCGATCGCCCATGCCATCGTGCGCGCTCACAACGGCACGATCTCGGTCGAGGATGGGCCGCACGGCCGCGGCGCGCTGTTCCGCGTCGTGATCCCGCACGCGAAGGTCCCTAAACCGATGGAGAAACAGGCGCTGGTCGTCGCTGCGGGAGCGTGCAAGCTCTTGATCATCGACGACGAGGCTGCGATCAGGTCCGTGGTGCGCCGTCAGGCCGAGTTGCGCGGCTGGACCGTCAGCGAATCCGATTCGGCCGAGAGCGCGCTGAGTCATCCGCAGCGCATCGCGGAATTCGACGCCGTGCTTTGCGATCTGCGCATGCCCGGAATCGGTGGTGCAGGCTTGCACGATCGCTTGCATCGCGAGTACCCCGCCACGCTCGAGCGCACGGTTTTCGTTACCGGTGATCTGGCCTCGCCGGAAGCCGTGCAGTTTTCGAAGCGCTGCGAGCGGCCGCTGGTGCTGAAGCCGTTCGAGTTCGACGAGTTGTTCGCGATCGTCAGCGCGCAAGCGAACCGCGCGTAGCCGCCCGTAGGGTGCCAGGCACCGTACGGGCGTCAGCGTCCCTTCGCCAACCAGCGCGCCAGCCAGCCATGCACTTCGTGGTACCAGAGCACGGAGTTCTGGCCCTTGAGGATCCAGTGGTTTTCGTCGGGGAAATACACCAAACGCGCCGGGATCTCCTTGGCCTTCAGTACTCCGTACAACTCCAGGCCCTGTCCCACCGGCACGCGGAAGTCGCGCTCGCCGTGCAGCACGAGCATCGGCGTCGTGAAATTCTTCGAGAAGCGATTCGGGCTCCATTTCTCGACGTTCTCGAGATTGCTGAACGGAAAACCGCCGTAGCTGAAATTGCGGCCCTCGGTTCCGTCGGAGGCCATCTGTCCGTGCAGCGAATACACACCCGCGTGCGAAACGAGCGCCGCAAATCGATCGGTGTGCCCGGCGATCCAATTGACCAGATACCCGCCATACGAACCTCCGGCCGCGGCCAGGCGATGTTCGTCGATGAAGCCCTTCGCGATCAAGAAATCGGTCGCGTTCATGACGTCGGTGAACGGCTTGTCGGGATGCGCGCCGAGAATCGACTCGACCCACTTCTGGCCGAAGCTCGATGAGCCGTGGAAATTGACCATCGCGGTCACATAACCGGGCGCTGCGAAGAGATGCGGATTCCAGCGAAAGCTGAAGCCGTCGCCGAACGTGCCGATCGGGCCGCCGTGGATCATCTGCACCAGCGGATACTTCTTCGTCGCGTCGAAGTTCGGCGGATAGCACACGAACATCTGCACCGCATCGCCGCCCGCGCCGGGAAACGTGAACTCTTCGGTCTTGCCGAGACTGAACGACTTCATGAACTCGTCGTTGACCTTCGACACCGGTTTCGGTTCGCCGCCGGCCAGCGCGACGGAGAACACTTCCGGCGGCGCGTCGAACGAGCTCATCGAGAAAGCGATCTCGTTCTTCGGCGAAAGATCGAATCCGCCCACCATTCCTCCGCGCACGATGGGCTGCGGAGTGCCACCCGCGAACGGAATCGAGTAGAGGCCGGTTCGGCCGCGAATTTCAGCGCGGAAAACGAGCGCTTTTCCGTCGCTCGTGAAGCGCCAATCCGCCGGAACATTGTCCCAATTCTCCGTCAGCACCGCCGGAAGTTGCGTCGTGACATCGAGCAACGCAAGTCGCGTGCGATCCGGATATCCGCTCGGTTTCGTCTCGCGGCCATAGGCGATCGTCTTCCCGTCAGGGCTGAAAACCGGGTGCGAATCCTCGGCCGGATTGTCCGATGTGATATTGCGTTGCGCGCCGCCTGCCGCCGCGATCAGGAAAATGTCCAGGTTGGTCGTGACGAATGGCGGCGGGACTCCGCTTGCCGCCATGGCGATCCATTTTCCGTCCGGCGAAACATCGTAGTCGATGCTCTGGCTCTCGCCGCCGAGATCGAACATGCCGCGCCAGCCGAACAGCAGGTCGGTGAGCTTGCCGCCATCGATCTCGACCGTGAACAAGCGCAATTGCTCGCTGTCTGCGAGCCAAGTGTCCCAGTAGCGATAGATCCGATTCTCTGTGACCTTGGCCTTCACCAGGTTTTTCTCGCGCTTTTCGAGCTCGAGCTTCAGGCTCTCCGGCGTTTCGAAGCCGTAGATCACGGTCGTGACGAAGACGATGCGCTTGCCGTCAGGCAGAAACTTCGGCTGCGACACCGCGAAGGGCACCTCGGTCAACCGCCGCGCTTCGCCGCCGTGCGTGGGTATCAGATACAACTGCGCGACCTTGTCGCCCTCGCGTTTGGAGACGAAGGCGATGCTCGCACCGTCGGGGCTGAAGACGGGCGAAGTGTCCGAGGCTGAGTTCGTCGTCAGCAGTCGCGTCGTGCCCGCGACAAGATCCGTGAGCCAGATGTCGGCGTTGCTTTTGTTCTCCTGCATGTCGTAGCTGCTGATCGTGTAGGCGAGCTGCGAACCGTCGCGCGAGAGCACCGGATTGCCGACGCGCCGGATGGCCCAGACATCTTCGATGGCGAGCGGCTTCTTCGTTTGCGCGAAGGCGGGCGTGGTGAGCAACAGGGCGAGGAACAGGGAACGGGTTTGCATGTGAGGAACGATTGGGAGCGGTAGACCAATGGACAGGCTCGGATGGAGTGCCCAGTCTCCCGATGATCGCCTCTGCGAAGCACTTCGGCCAGTTTCTCGCGGTACTCGCGCTGACGGGTCTCGCGCAGAGCTGTTTCATGCTTCCGCCCGATCCGACTCCCGCGCCAACTTTGGATGTCGTGGAATCTCCCGCACTTCTCGCTCGCGCGCAGGGCAGCGTGGTCGTGGCGGACGGGTATTCGGACAAACTGTTCGTGATCTCGCTGCCCGGCGGCAAGCGCGACGAGATCCCTACCGAGGGCACTGCGATGGTCGCCAGCGGAATCGACGCGGAAGGTCGCGTTGTCTACGTGCGTGAATCGAAGATGTGGATGTTCTTGTTGACCTTTTTCCTGGTCAAGGGTCACTACTCCCTGGTCGAGAAATCGTTGATCACGGGCGAGGAACGCGTGCTCTGCGAGGTGGGACGTGGGCAATGGGAACAGCCCTTTGAGTTCGAAATTTCGTTGGCGGGCGGCCGGGCGATGTACTCGTACAAGTCGCGCGGGCCGAAGGTGGTCGAGCTCGCGAGCGGCCACGCGTTGGAGTTGTCCTGGTGGGACCTGAGCCTCAGACCGCTGCGCCTGTCCGGCGATGGGAGCAGCGTGATCTGCGAGGCGCCCTGGGATCGCTTCATCTCGATCGACCTGACCACACGCCGCCGCACGATCGTGGGCCAGGGCAAACTCTCTGCCCTCGATCCAGACGGTCGTGTGATTCGCGTCGGCACAGAACGCAAGCCGCTGAGCTGGGAAAGCAGCGAGCCCGACGCGAATGAGCTGCCGGGCTGGTTGGGATTGGGCCGGCCCTGGACGTTCATTGATGATCGGCTCGCGATCTACGAGGGACTCGGCACGCCTTCCTCTGCGCCCATGGATCGCAGCTGGGGGTTACGCGCAATCGAGCACTCGATCCGCCTTGGCGACATCGAGTCGCACGAGACCGTGACTCTGCTACCGCGCTTCCTGGACGGCTCGGTTGCCTACAGTCGCCACGGTTTGCCGCCGAAGGCCGCTCGCTGAGATCCGCCCAAGACTCTGCTGCGCGCTGCGGCGCAGCTTCGTGCGCAGCGTGCAGGCTTTCGCGAGCGCGAGGCGCGCAGGCAGACTCACGCTGGCGCGCGACGCGGCGCTGTTCTCTTCGCGCAGCAATTCGGAAGCGCGCTCAATCTCAATCTGCACTTTCAGGCGCTGGTGCTCGACGGCACGTACAGCTGCGCGCCGGCCACGCTCGCGCCTAGATTTCATCCTGCGTCGCCGATCGAGGACTCTGATGTCGAAGAACTCGCGCGCACGCTGCAGCGGCGCGTGACGCGCTATCTCGGGCGCGAGGGTCATCTGCCGCGCGAGAGCGCTGTCGATGACAAATCTTCCGAGCCTGAGCTGCTCGCGCTGATCAGCGCAGCCTCTGTCCAAGGTGGCGCGGCTTTGCCCACCGAGAGCAAACCGCCCGTCGCACGTCTCGGGCGAGGCAGCGCAGCTCGCAGGCCGATGCTGCCCGGCTCGCTGTGCTTTGACCACGAGGGTTTTTCGCTGCACGCGCAGGTGCTCGTGCCAAATGGTCTGCGCGAGCGCCTCGAGCATCTCTGTCGCTACGTCGCGCGCCCCGCGATCGCCACAGAGCGGCTTTCGCTCGCGCGCGATGATCGTGTGATCTACCGGCTGCGCCGGCACTGGCGCGACGGCACGTCGGCGGTGTCGTTTGATCCGCTGGCTTTCATCGAGCGGCTGGCGACTCTCGCGCCTGACTGCGTAAGGGATGCCGTCCCCTGACAACTGAACAGGGCCCTTCGCGAGCGCGGAACTCAGACTCCGATGGTCATCTGCAAACCCGCCGTCAGCCCGGCATTGTCGGGCGCGGGGAAGCCCGGATCGCGGCTCCAGTACTGCATGAAGATCACGACGCCAGGCACCAATTGCGGGTGTGAGCCGCCCTGGATGTCGGCGTTGAGGTTGAACGAATACGTGCCGCTGCAGTCGTCCGTGCCCGCCGGCGTGCCACCCGCCGATTGGCCTCCCGTGCGTCGGACCGCTGGCGCAAGGCACAGGATCCCGCCCGCGAAGGGTGTGTTCGCCGGGCCGGCCGTGCTGAACAGCATCAATCCGGGCTTCTGATTGCGGACGTTGTTCGCTCGGATCAGGCAGGCCTGCGGTGAGGAGGCGCTCGCAGTCCCGCTAGCGAAGATGTTGGGGAGGCAGCCCAGTGAATTGACCTTGGCCGTGCAGAACGTCGTCGCCTGCGGCAGCGCGTCCCCCAGGATGAGGAAGGCCTTGCCGCGGAATTGTTGATTGGGGTAGCTCGAATCGCCGGGCGCTCCCACCAGCAGTTCGTCTTTGCCGTCTTGATCCTGATCGCCGACCATCGCCAGCGTCATTCCGGCATAGCAGTTGGAACTCGAACCGCGCACTTCGCAACGACGGACTCCATCCGCAGGATCGACCTGGACCACTCCCTGCTCGCCGACTCCCGGGTGACCGTAGATCAGATAAGCCGAGCCGGCGTTGGTGGCTGGCAGACCCGCGTAGGGAGATCCGATGGCGAGGTCGCCGAACCCGTCGCCGTTGACGTCGCCGCCGATCGCCAGTCCCTCGCCGAGTCGCAGGTTGCTCACAGAGCCGAGCACCGCGAAACCGTTCGCGCCGCCGAGCGTCGAACTCGCGATCAGACCCGACGAGCCGAGGCCCGGCGCGCCGTACACGACCGTCACGCTGCCCGCTTCGTAAAACGTCGGGCCCACGTTATCGCCGCCGATCGCGAGGTCGGGCTTGCCGTCGCCGCTGACATCGCCGTTCCCGGCGAGCTTCATTCCGAGGAAACGTACATCGACGTCGCCGGAAATCGCGAAGCCTGAAGGCCCTGCGAGCGATGCGAGATCGATCGTCCCCGTGCTCCCCAGACCGGGGCCTCCGCGCACGACATAGACGGTCCCGCCATCGGTCGCGAGCTGATCGCGGCCGACCGCGCCGACCGCGAAGTCCTGGAAACCGTCCTGGTCGATGTCGCCGCAACCGGCCACGCTACTTCCGAAGTGATCGTTCCCCGCGAGGCCGGTCATCGCGAAACCGCTCGCTCCGTTCAGGCTCCCAAGCGACAGCGCTCCACTGGGCGGAGGCGTGGCCGTTCCGCGCACCAGGAATGACTTGCCGCACCAGCCGCCGACGAGCGAGCCGTCCCCTCGATTCTCCATCATGGACACGTCGCCCGAATTCCCCACGGAGTACCCGGCGAACACGTCGAGGTCCTGATCGCCGTCGAGGTCCGCAAGGCTCACGGCCCAGCCGCGAGTCACCAGATCCACGGGGAAGCCGGCCATGGGCGAAAAATTCCAGTTCCCGCGGTTCTTGATCACCACGACGAGATCCAGCGACATCGAATCCTCGATGGCGACGATATCGAGGTCTCCGTCTCCATCCATGTCGCCGCAGCGAAGATCGCTGTAGTGTCGTGAAGGCTGCCCGCCGATCGACTGCGCGGGTCCGAAGGTACCGTTGCCGAGGTTCTTGTACACCTTGAGGCCGTAGGCGTTGATCATGTCCTCGTCGCCGTCACCATCGAGATCCGCGGCGCCCAGTCCGCTGGAATAATTCGTCGCGACGCTGGAGACGTAGCTGAGAACGCCCGACCCGTTGTTGGCGTAGAGCAGCGTCGTGCTTGTCGTGCTGTCGAACACCGCGAAGTCCGGCTTGCCGTCGAGGGTGAAGTCGATCGCAAGCAGGTGCAGCGGCATCCGCGGCGCCGGCAGCGAAGCAGACATCGTGAACACACCCGCGCCGTTGTTGAGCAGCACGCGCATTTCGTGGCCGAGTCCCGGCGAACCGGAGTTTTCCCAATCCGTCGCGACCAGGTCGATGTCCAGATCTCCGTCGACGTCCGCGGGGACCACGCGAACCGAATGCTCGGGCAGCGCGTAGTGGATCTGCGGTCCGAACGCGCCGCCTCCGAGGTTGAAACGGATCGTGATCCGGCCTCCCGCCGCAGCTTCGTTGCCGAGCACGATGTCCAGGTCTCCATCCGAGTCGATATCGCGCAGGAAAACATCGCGCGGGTACGAAGCGATCGCGAGCGGAGTGAATGTGTATTGACCGCCGCCCTCGTTGAACAGGATCAGGAATCTGCCGTCTCCGGGATTGGTAACGATCAGGTCGATGTCGCCGTCATTGTCGACATCGCCGGAATCCGTGCGCGCAATGTCGTTTCCGATCCACGAAACGGTGACTCGCGTGCCGGTGTCCGGCGCGCCGATCAGCACGTCGTCGATTCCATCAGCGTCCACGTCTCCGACGCCGGCGATCGAACTTCCGGCCCCGTCCCCGAAGTCTCCGCCCTCGATCTGCAGACCCTGCGCAGGGGAGAGTGTCGCGAGAGCGAGCGTCCCGCCACTACCAATGTTGGGGCCGCCGAAGATCACGTACGTCACGCCCTTGGAGTTCCCGGTCGTGTTACCGGGGCCGACGCAGGCGCCCGGTGCACCGATCAGCAGGTCGCCGTACGAATCGCCATTGAAATCTCCGGCTGCGGCCAGCGCGGTGCCGGTTCGATCGGACCGGTCGGCTCCCAGGACCATGAATCCGTTCGAACCGTTGAGCTGTGTTGGATCCAACACAGGGGAGGCGAGCAGCGTGCTGCCGCCGAACACGACGATCACCGATCCAGCGTTGGTCATCGTGCCGAGCTGAGCGTCCGGCTGGCCGACGGCCAAATCGTGGATTCCATCGCCGTTCAAGTCGCCGACATCGGCAAGTGATTTCGCAGTGAGCAGGCCGTCGAGCGTGCCTCGCAACTCGACGCCGCCGCTCGAGGGGAACGTTGGAAGCTGTACCAGCGCAGGCAATTGCGCCTGCGAGACCGACATGGCGATCGCGAAGCCGAAAGGGATGAAAATCCAGCGAACGTTCATGATGTACCTGGGAACGGTATTGAGATGTTCCGGGGACGTGAACCCGCTTTGCAGTCCCCCGCGCGAATTGCCTGAGCATCCTAGCATGCCTGAAATTCGCCATTCGCGGGCGCGCAGGCTTCCTGGATTGCCTGCGCGCCGCGAAATCGCAGCGCCTGACAGGGCGGAGCGGATTCAGTTCCCGATCGCGAAAGAGAGTCCCTGCGTCAGCCCGACGTTGTTGGGAAAGGGGAAGCCCGGATCGCGATACCAGAACTGAGCGTATTTCAGTTCGCCCGGCTGCATGCCCTTGCTCTGCATGAATGCGTGCGACCAGAAGTAGTCCAGCGTGCCCGAACAGTCGTTCGGCGGCGGATTGCCACCGCTCGATCCGAGTGCCAAGCGCTTGATCGGGCTCTGCACGCAAAGCAAGCCGTTGAAGAATGGAACGCTTGCGTGGCCCGCGCCGTAGATCAGGATGACCGGCTTGTTGTTCAGCAGAGTGGTCCCCGTGATGTGGAAGTCGTCCGCGCCGCCGAGCGTGGAGAGCCCGCTCGATCCGATCGACGGTACGCAGCCAAGCGAATTGGTCTTCGCCGTGCAGTAGGTCGTCGCGGGCAAGCAAGCCGTGGAGAAGATCCACGCCCGGCCCTTCCCGCTGCCGCCCGCAATCACGGCCTCGCATTCACCGACGACGAAGTCGGTCACTCCGTCCAGATCGACGTCTCCGCCAGGTCCGACGGCGGCCTGTGATGACGCAAACCCGCGTTGCGAGAAGATCGTCGAGCCGGAGGCGCCGGACAGCAGCTGCGTGGTCATCGTCGCGGACGAGAA
>JAYUUV010000438.1:0-5234 GCA_043754695.1 Planctomycetota bacterium | reverse complement strand
CATCGAGAAGGATCAAGAGCGCGACAAGCGGATCGTCGTCAGGAACCTCGGTGGCGGCCTGTCCGAGCTGCGGGGCAAGTCGGCGGATGCGCCGGCGTCCTTGCTGGGGGCCGAACTCGACTGGCTCGTGATCGACGAGTGCGCGCAGATCAAAGTGGCGGTCTGGCAGGCGCACCTGTCGGCACGGCTGCTCGACCGGCGAGGGTGGGCGCTCTTGCTCGGGACGCCCGGCGAAATGGAGTGGTTTTTCGAGCTGTTTGAACGCGGGCAGTCCGGTGCCGATCCTGACTGTCGCTCTTGGCGCGCGCCGACTTGGGAAAACCCTCACGTGCCACGCGAGATGATCGAGGCCGAGCGGGCCAGGATGCCGGCAGAAGTGTTCGAGCAGCAGTACGGCGCGCGCTTCGTGCTTGAACCGCCAGAGCGGTGCACGACGTGTGGATTCCCGAGCGACGCGGCACCGAAGTGGTTCATGGTCAGCGACGACACGCAGCTCTGCTACTGCCGTGCCTGCCAAAACCTCGTGAATCGCCTGGGGCGAACGCTGATCCAGCGGCGCGAAGACGGGAAGCTCGTTGCCTACGCTTTGGTGCACGGCGTCCCCGGCGCGGACGATCCCGAGAACGAATAGCCAGCAGGGCGCGTGCCTGACCCAAAGCATTCCCCGAATTCCGTCGAGAATGCGATGATCGCAACGGGCGGGGCCTGAGTTGCGAGATCAGATCGGGCCAGCTTGGCGGCCGTGCGCGAACACGCGCGAACGTGTGCGCCCCTGGGCCAACGTGGCGCGGATAGCTGGTCAGATTCGGCCGTAATTGCTGGAGGAATCAGCGCAATGTGGTGAGCCGCCTTCGACCGTCGAGCGTCATGTGTTTCGCGCGCCAAGGTGGTGCGCCAAAACAAAGGAGAACGCAATGGGATCGAAGAAGAAGGCAACGAAAGCTACGACCGAAACGACCGAAGCCACGACCGACGTCGCGCTGGCTGCCACGCACGAAGGCGCGACGGCTTCAGGCACGCAAGCGAACGCCGGCCCGACACTCCATGATATGGCCGAAGGCTATCTGGGCTGGATCGACAAGGAGGGTGCTGGCGACGGCACGATCAGCAGCTACGGGGCCGAATTGAAACTCGCCATGCGCGAGCTCGGCGACAAGACCCTGCTCGCGGAGCTGACGGCGGAGCGAGTCGGCGAGTACTTCGAATCCGCGCCCGTCACGCTGACGCGCAGCGGAAAGCGAAAGGCGAAACCGACCATCGACAAGAGCCGTCGCGTGCTGCGCCTCGCCCTGATGTGGGCCAAGGACGAAGGGCTCATCAACGTCGCGCCGATCCCGGCATCGGCCACCAAGCCCGCGAAGTTGCAGGCGATCTGACCCACGCGAGCGGAATCGTGGGCCTGGGCAATCTCGCTCGGGCCCGCTTCGCATCTCCACATCAAGGTCACTTTCCAAGGGAGGGCGCAGATGCGCTTTCAAGACTCTGTTCAGGCGTACCTGCTCCAGCTCCAGGCCGACGGCCGCAGTTTGCACACGATCGGTCAGTACCAGCGGCACCTGCGCGCGTTCGCGACGTGGATCGGCGACCAGCGCGATCTCGATGGAATCGAAACGGCCGACGTGGCGCGCTTCATGATTGCGACGTCGACGACGTCGGGGCGATCTTCGGCGACGCTGAACGCGGTCCGAACGTCGCTTCGAACCTTTTTCGCGCACCAGCACGCCGCAGGAGTCTCTCGAACGAACCCTGCCCGAATGCTCCGGCTCGCGTTGCGGTCGCCGCCGCCGCCGCGCGGGTTGTCGGACGACGAGGTCGAACGGCTCATGGGCGAGCTCACGTTGGCCCAAGGACCTGAAGCGCGGCGCGATCACCTGCTCGTGGCGGTCATGCTGCGGGCCGGGTTGCGTCTGGGGTCGGCGCTCGCGCTCGAACGCGCGGACATCGACTTTGAGCGGCACGAACTCGTCGTGCGCGTCGCGAAGCGCGACCAGCAGGAGCGCGTGATTGTCTGTCGCGAGCTGTTCGACCACCTCGTCGGCTTCGTCGCGGACAGGGGCGAGGGACCGTTGTTCACAACGCGCGACAGCGGGCGCATATGCACGCGCCAAGCCCAGCGACGAATTAAGAACTGGCTGCGGCGCGCGGGCATCGCGAAGGGATCGGCGCACTCGCTGCGCCATTCCTTCGGACTCGCGCTCTACCGGAAGACGCGGGACATCGCGCTCGTCCAGCTGGCTCTGAGGCACCGATCGATCGCGAGCACGTTGACCTACGCCCGCGCATCCCAGGCTGACTTGCGGCGCGTGATGGGTGGCTGAGCGGTAGCCCTGAGACATCGTATTGCGCGGGTGGTCAGCTGGCCGCGTCGTCCGAAGAATCGGAAGAACTTCGACAGGAGCAATGTCCATCCCCGGCCCAGATGAGTTGGACATCTCCAGCAGCACGAGTGCTGGATTGGTGGCGCACCACACGGATTTCAATGGCCCCTGACTGACCGTGACCTTGCGCAGCCTCTCGGAAGATCGCTACACCACTCGCATGGTAAAAGTGCACGTGCGGGACGCTGATGGCTCGTTCGCCGGCGGCTTCTTCAAATCAGCCGGCTACGAGAGCGGAGACTGGCCGACTTGGATCGGCAGTCGCCGGCCGGGGTTCCTCGATGTGATGTACTACATGCAAGGCAAGAGCTGGTTGCTCATCGAATGGGATGAGCGAGACCTTAGGCTCGTGAACGACGAGTATGGCGAGCCGGTCGCCGAGTATTCGACGGCGCGTTGGCAGCCGCCGGAGCGAATCGTCGCATGGTTCAATCGTAATGGACTTGCCCTTCCATCCACGACCCCGAAGCTCCTGAACGATTCGACTGGGCCGCGCTGGAAAGAGGCTTCAGCGTCATCCATACGCCTTCTCGAATTCTTGAATGCACCCGAACAGCGTTCGGAGTCCGAGGAGACGTCGGTCCCCGAAGGGATTCGAGACCAAGTTGCGATCGCACTCTGCTGCGAGCTGGGACTCATCCAACGATTTGAGGTCGACCGTTCCAAGGAGCCGTACTGCTTTCGCGGGTACAGCTCATCGACGTGCCTGGCGATTGGAGTCGAAGGCCGCCGGCTGATGGCCGCGAAATGGCTGTCGGACGCTTGCGAGCCTCCTGAGCCTGACCTGGCGGGTGTTGTGATGATCCAACCGGCACCGTCCAAGAAGGCGGGGCGACGAAGGGTCAGCGATCCGAGAGAGGACAAGAGGATCTACGAGCTGAAGAAGGCCAACCCAACGTTGACCTATGAAGAACTCGGATGGCGAATTGGCAAGACTGAGACCGAGACAAGGCACGCATACGATCGACACCGCAAGTCCGCTCAACGAAAGGGGTGAAACAGCGAGAATTGGCTCGGAACAATTGCTCGGAACAATTCACCTGCAACCCCCTCCAATTGTTCCGAGGCAAGTTTTTGCGCGATGTAACCTCCTGCCACTCAAGCCTTTTCGATCGCCCGATCCCGTGAGAGATCGCTTGCGCCTCGGATCAATTATTTGAGTCCGAGCTGACCCTGAAGATTTCGCGTGTCCTCTCCTTGTCGAGGGCACTTCACCCACGAAATCTTCATGACCACTGAAACTCAGAACAGCTTTTCCCCTCTCAGTCACTTCGAGCCTTGCCCAATTTGCGAACGCCCCGGCACCTGCCTGACTGGTGTCCCTGGAACGGAGTTCGAAGGCGTCACCGCCTGCCGACACGTTGAGTCCGAACAACGCGCAGGCGAATTCGGCTTCCTCCACCGCAACGACGGCGAGGAGATCGGCCCGGGCCGGATCCGCCGCTTCATCAACTTCTTGCTCGCCGAGAACGGTCCGGGCTTCGCGCACGTTGCGTACATGGCATCAACCGCTGCGTGGCCCGTGCAGCGCGAGAAGCTCGCCGAGCGCACTGGCCTCACGAGCGCCGCGCTTCGCAGGCTCGACATCGGCTACGTCACGTCAGACTTCGCGCACAAGTACGGGTTACCGTGGGCGGCGGGGGCTTGCGCAATTCCGATGCGCACGGCCGACGGGCTCGTCGTTGGGATCAGACTGCGCATGGGCGACGGCACCCAACGTGCCCTGGCCGGGAGCCGGGATGGGATTTTCCTACCTCGGGATCTCGGCGATGTCGATCAAGTTCTGATCGCCGAAGGCTGGCTGGACACCGCGGCGCTGCTCGGCATGGGCTTCGCGGCGATCGGCCGCCCCAGCTGTCGTGGCGCCAGGCGCGAACTTGTCCGATGGGTCCGCAGGAAGAAGCCGCGCCGCGTCGCGATCCTGGTCGATGCCGACCCCGCCGCCGTGGTCGGTGCCCACGACCTCGTGCTCAATCTGGTCGAGCATGTCGAGGACCTGCGCGTGGTCACGCTGCCCGTAGGCGTGCGAGGCGCGTTCGAGTGGAAGCGAGGCGGCGCGGATGGGGCCGCTGTCCAGGCGGCTGTCGACGCCGCGCCGGCAAGGAAGACTCGCCTCGGGATGCGAGCGGGAGGGTGCTGAGCATGGAACCCCTCGAAATCGACATCCCGGCACTTGAAACCGCCTGCGACCCCGGTGCCGAGCCTTCGGTTGAAGCAGCCGCGATCGTGGATATGCAAGACCAGCTCGCGCTCATGGGAATCGGCGCCGACTGCGTGCGCGAGCTGCGCGCGCTTGGCGTTGACGGCCGCAACACGATCGCCTCCGGCTACTTCGACGACGCCGAATCCCTGACTCGTTCCGTTCGCGAGTTCGGCCGGCCCGTGAAGGGCTACTTCGTCTCGCTCAATCCCGTCAACCCGGCGCTAATGGCGCGCGCGAGCAACCGCCTGGTGCCCTACGCGAAGACCACGACCTCGGACACGGACGTGATCCGACGCAACTGGATCCTGTTCGACTTCGATCCTGCTCGACCGTCAGACATTCCATCCACGGACGAAGAGCACGAGCTAGCGATCGCGCGCGCCTACCAGGCGCAGACCTACCTCGAGGAGCGCGGAATCCAAGTCGCCATGGCGATGGACACCGGCAACGGCGCCGCGCTACTCGTCCACGTAGACCTATCCACGGGCGACGACGCGTTGGTGAAGCGTGTTCTCGCGGCCCTTGCATTCCGCTTCGACGACAGTCGCGTCCACGTAGACCAGACCGTCGGCAACCCAGCCCGGCTCACGCGCCTCGCTGGAACCACGAATCGCAAGGGCGACGGCACGGCGGATCGCCCTCACCGCCGCGCC
>JAYUUV010000437.1:0-17492 GCA_043754695.1 Planctomycetota bacterium | reverse complement strand
TATGTTCCTTGCCTGTGGACACGCAGTCGAGCCGCCCTCTCCTTGTCGCCGAGCGCGTGGGCGGCAGCCGTGCGCGTGTCTTTTGGGCGGCGATGCGCGCGCGGCCGCAGGCCGCAATCGCGCTGCTGCTCGCGCTGCTCTATCTGCCTTGGATCGCGGCGATCCCGCTCGATAGCACGCTCGAAGGCAATCGCCTCGAGGCCGCGCGCGAAATGCTGCACTCCGGCGATTGGCTCGTCCCGACGCTGGGTGGGATCATTTACCCGGCCAAGCCGCCGCTCCATCCGTGGACCATCGCGCTGCTCTCCTGGCCGCTCGGGGAGGTGCATCTCATCACCGGCCGCATGCTCTCCGCGATCGCGACGATCGCGTTGTGCGCCAGCGTGCTCGCGTGGGGCCGGCGCCAGCTCGGCACGCACGCGGGAGTGTTCGCTGCCCTCGCCCTGGGCATCGCGCCGCTCGTGACCAGCCGGGCAACGCGCGCCGAACTCGAGAGCGAGCTCACGCTGTTCACGACCCTCGCATTGCTCGCGTTCTGGGCCGCCGGCCGCAGCGACGCGCGCGCGAGCGCGATCGGTTTTCGCGTCGCGTCGGGCCTGGCGCTCGGCGCGGCTGTGTTGGTCAAGGGGCCGCCGGCGCTGCTGATCTTTCTGTGCGGCGCGATTGCGGCGAGCGTCCCACGCCAGCGCCGCCGCGCCATGCTCCGCTCCGCTGCCGTCGCAGTCGGCATCGGCCTCGCGTGCGCGCTCGCCTGGGTCGTACCGCTGTGCGCGCGACTCGGATTCTCGAACGCGACGGCCGTGTTCAACCGGGAGGTCCTGGAGCGAATCAGTCGGGCGGGGCACACCAACGCCGAACCGTTCTGGTTCTACATTCCAGCGCTGCTCGTCGCCCTGCTGCCGAGCGTTGTGTTCCTGCCCTGCGTCGCCCTGGTGTTGCCTGGTCGTTTTTCGCACAGCGAAGTGGCACGCTCGCGGGCAGCCTTCCTTTGGGGCTGGGCGCTCCTGCCTGTAGTGCTGTTCAGCTTCTCTTCAGGCAAGGAGACGCGCTATCTCCTGCCCACGCTGCCGGCCTGGACTCTGCTGCTTGCGTGGGGCTGGATTCGTGCACGAGCTTCGTCCCGGTTTCAGGGCTGGCGCCGCGGGCTTGCGCGCACGCTTGACGTCGCGACCTGGATCCTGCCGCTCGCCTGGCTCGCTGCTGGATTGTGGTTCTTTCCAGACAACACAGCTGTCGTCGTCGCCAGCGCTGTGTGCGCCCTCGTCGCTCGCGCGGTGTTCGCCTGGAGCCTGCGCTCCGGCAAGCCTGCGATCGCGCTCTGCATGCTCGTGCTCGCTGTCGCGACGGCGAAGTTCGCATGGGCGGGCACGCTGCTGGAAAGGCAGCGCGCCAAGATTCCTGTCGAGGAGGCGGGCCGCGCGATCGCCGCCCGGCTTGCGCCTGGCGAGCCGTGGATTCTGATCGGCCGCTACCGTTCGTGGTTGGACTTCGCCGTGAATCGGCCATGTCTCGTCGTGCCCGATTGGGCCGAGCTCGCCGCCGTGCGCGCAGGGCAACGCGGCGCGCAAGCGCGGTTTGCATTCACGCTCGAGCAGGCGATTCCCGCCACACAGGTTTCCCTCGAGCGTGTGGAGCGCTGGGTCGTGGATGGCGATGCATACTGCTTGGTGCGGTTGTACGGAGTCAGGTGACTTCGTACTACGAAACGCAGCCGACGGTCGAAACGGAATGGGAGTCTTCGCAGTCGAACGGCATCACCACCTTCACGGCGGATGCGGAACAATTCGGTCGCTGGAGGATCATCGGCCTGACGCCGCTGCAGCCGGTTGCAGTCAGATTGCGCGGCGGCGGAGAGTCGCTCTACGAAGTCGACGTGTCGGCGCTGCGTCCTGGAGAACATCGCTTCGTCGAGCTCAGGCTCGATCAGGCGGGCAAGGACTTGCGCGTGCGCGTGCTTTCGCCCGAGGGAGCGCCGCTGAAAAAGGCGCAGGTCCAGGTGGTCCAGGAGAGCAACGACTCTTCGCAATTCGAGGGCTACGGCGTACGGAGTCAGGCTCCGCTCCGAACTATTTTTCGCCTTGCCCGGCGAGTAGTTCGGAAGGAAGCCTGACTCGGTACGCCGGAGACCGCCGATCGGCCATCGAGTAGGCCACGTCCTATATAAGGTAGAGCCAGGGGCCCGTCCGCAGGCAGCCCGCGACGAAGTTGTTTCCCAGTGGGAATTTCCGTTCATGCCCCGGAGCGTCGACCCCTTCGATTCATTTGAACAGGCAGATACCGACCCATCCAATGCAGTACAGCTTTCGACTCCTCGCCACCGCGACTGCATTCTCGGCCTCGCTCTCAGCCCAGGTGCCCGTCGGCCAATCCAGTCCGCCCGCCACATGGGTCAACTACGGACTCGCGCTCACGCCGGCCGGCGACATCGACGGAGACGGAGTCTCCGACCTTGCCGCAGCTGCGCAGATCCAGACGGGGACGCCGGGCGGCAACGGGGTCGGGCTGCGCATGCTCTCGGGTCTTGATCTGCACGTGCTCCGCACGCAGGAGGAACTGCCGACTGCACAGATGAACAACTACCGTCCGCCGCACTTGGCCGGCGGCCACGACATCAACGCCGACCACGTGCCCGATCTGCTGCTCGCCGTGGACGGTCCCTACGGTCTAGGTCGGGTGGACGTGCTCTCAGGGCTCGACGGCTCGGTGCTGCATCAGGCGACTCCGCTGGCCCTGGGCTTCAACGACGTAGCGGCTGCTGACTTCGTCGGCGACATCAATGGCGACGGGATTTTCGACTACGTCGCAGGTTTTTCCCACGGCGTGGGCTCGAACATCGGAAAGCTGGTCTGGTTCTCGGGCGCCAGCGGCGGCGTGCTTCAGAGCGTCGCGGTCGATCCGGCCGCGCTCAACGACTACGGCGCGTCGATGCACTTGATCGGGGACCTCAACGGCGACGGAGCCGCCGAGATCTGCCTGGCTTTCACCGGAGTCAATACATTCAGCGGCCGCGCTTGGATCCACGACGGCCGCAGCGGCGCCTTGCTGCACACGATCGACGGAGCGCAGATCTACGGCGCGCTCGGTGGGTTCGCGACCGATCTCGGCGACATCGACGGCGACGGCCACCCCGACTTCGCGCTCAGCGCTTGGTCCGGTATCGACGCCGGCACGCCCGCGCACGTGCGCGCCTACTCGGGTGCGAGCTTCGCGCTGCTTTGGGATCATCAGGAAGCGGTCCCCTACCTTGCCTTCGGTGTCTCGCTCTCGAACACGGGCGACCTCAATGGCGACGGCGTCGCGGACTTGGCCGTCGGCGCGAACAGCGGCTCGATCCTCTCGCCGCCGGTCGGCGCAGGCCGGATCTGGCTGCTTTCGGGCGCGGACGGAGCGACGATCTCGCAGCTTTCGGGCAGTCCGCTGGGCGATTTCTTCGGGGCGAGCACGGCCAGCCTCGATCTCGACGGCGACGGCCGCCACGAGCTCGTGATCGCTTCGCCGGACTTTTATCAGCAAGCAACAGCCGGCGGCCGCATCGAATCGTTCTCGACGTGTCCGCTGCCCCCGCAGCGCATGTGCACGGCCAACCAAACTCCCAATGGTTGCCAACCCACGCTGCTCGTCTACGGTTCGACGCAGTGGAATGCGCCGGTCCACATCACGCTGATCGGCAACGATTTGCCGCGCTTCCAACCGTCGTTGCTCTTGATCGGGCGAGAAGCGAGCCAAATCCCGTTCGGCGGCGGAAGCACGCTCTGCCTAGCGCCCCCCCTGCGCCGCACTCTGCCGCAGAACACCGGCGGCAATCCGCAAGGCTCGGTGTGTTCAGGCCAGACCTCGCGGGTCCTGGATCAGACGCGCTTAACCGCGCTGGGCTTCGGTCCGGGCGATTCGATAACGCTTCAAAGTTGGATCGCGAACCCGCCGACGACGCGCGGAGCCCTTAGCGACGCGCTGCGGCTGGTGCTTTGCCCCTGAGCGAGCACGGCAAGGCTCAAGCAGCAGCACACTCAACGAGAAATCAGCCAGAATGAACGGGGCAGGGGCCCATTCCGACCGGCGGTGCTACGGTAGGTGCAGGCGGCTGACGTGCACGGACAATCGACATCGCTTGGCGCATCGAAGTCGAGCTCGACTCTCCGTTCAGAGCTTCGAATCAGAGTTCGAGTCGTGAGCACGCTCGGCCCTGCCGTCGCGCTGCTCACGGGCGTGCTCGCGAGTTTCGGCGCGTCCACGGAAGACTGCTCTCAAGCGAAACTGACGCCTGCGGCTCTCGAGCTTCCGCCGCTCGAGTTGCCTGCGGTCTTCAGCACCGGCATGGTGCTCCAGCGTGGGCCGCGCGCGCCGATCTGGGGCCGGGCACAGGCGGGCGAGCGCGTGGAACTGCGTTTGCTCGCGAACGATGGCAGCACTGTCCGTGAAGCGCAGGCGATCGCGAATCCAGGCGGCGCGTGGCGCGCCGAATTCTGCGATCTCAGTGCCGGCGGTCCTTATCGCATCCTGGTGCACGGCGCTGGCCCGACAAGTCGCGAACGCGTGATCGAGGACGTGCTCATCGGCGAAGTGTGGCTCGGCTCGGGCCAGTCGAACATGCACATGAACGCCGCGAGCTGCGAGCGCTATCAAGAGGCCAAAGCGTGCGCGGAACTGCCGCAACTGCGTATGTTTCGCGAGAGTTCGCTGGGCACGCCCGCGCCACAGTGGGCAGGCAGCGGCGAATGGGTGCGCTGCAGCCCGAGCACGTTTGGCGATTTTTCAGCTGTCTTGTTCTGGTTCGGGTTGGAGCTCGGAGCTGAACTCGACGTACCCATCGGGCTCTTGGACTCTTCCCTCGGTGGCTCGCGAATCGAACATTGGACCAGTGCCGAATCCCAATTCGCATCACCTGAAATCTCGAGCTTTGCCTCGGCGCGAGACGCCGAGTATTGGGCCTTCGACGAATCCGGTTTCTTGTCTGCGTTCAATCCGGAACGCGCGCAGTGGCAGGCACAGGCCGACGCGGCCGCAGCGCGCGGTGAACGTGCGCCGGAACGTCCGCGCAATCGCGCCGAGGGACGCCTGCGTCACGGCAGCGTCGGCTACCTCTTCAATGGCAAGATCGCCCCGCTCGTCGGCTACGGATTGCGCGGATTCATCTGGTACCAGGGCGAGGACAACGTGCTGCACGCGAGTTACTACGGAGCGCAGCTCGAACTTCTGGTCAGCGATTGGCGCGCGCGCTGGGGCATGGGCGAGCTGCCCTTCTGCTGGGTGCAACTGCCCAACTTCGCCGACGGTCGACCTGATGCCGACTGGGCCAGAGTTCGCGAGGAGATGCGGCGCGCGCTGTGCGTGCCCAATACGTCGATGATCGTCGCCATCGATGTGGGTCTGTCGCACGACATTCACCCCACGAACAAGCCCGCGATCGGACATCGACTCGCAGGCTGGGCACTGTCGGAGATCTACGCAGGGCCGCGGGCCTGGTCCTCCGCGTTGTTCACCGACCACTTCGTCAAAGGACGTCGCGTGCAAGTGTGCATGTCGCCGACCTATGGCCGACTGGCTCCGCAGGATCGCGATCTTTCAGGTTTCGAACTCGCCGGACGCGACGGCGTGTGGCACGCGGCGCGGGCGCGCGTCGTAGTCAGGGGCGCGCCGTGCGTCATGGTGGAGAGCGCAGAAGTCCCTGAGCCCGTCGACGTGCGCTACGCTTGGGGCTGCGATCCAGTGATCGAGCTGGTCAACGGGGCGAACCTGCCCGCCTCGCCGTTCAGCACGCGACTGTGAATCTGGATCCAGCGCTCGGGCGGCGTCGGCCCGCTAGAGGCAGAGCGTGAATTCCAGCCCATCCGACAGCGTCGTGTTGTTCGGCGCAGGGAAACCGTTGTCGCGACCCCAGAATTGCGCGTCGACGATCGTGCCTGGGACGATCAAGAAGGACGCAGGCTGCCCGCCGAGTGCACCGACCGCGAACGCATTCATGTCCAGCGAATAGGCGCCCGAGCAATCGTTCGGTGGAGCATTGCCGGCCGAATTCAAGGCGATTCCACGTTGGATCGGCGAGTTGATGCAGCGCAGTCCGCCGCTGAACACGACCGCGGCGCGACCGCCGTTGGTGTAGAGCAAGAGACCGGGTTTGTTGTTGATCACGCTGCTCGCACTGATCGTGAATCCGGCGCCGGCCGTGGCGCTCGGCGCACCGCTGAAACCAATCGTCGGTATGCAACCGAGTGAATTGATTTTCGCCGTGCAGTACACCGTCGGCGCAATCGGGCAGACAACTTCCGGACCACTGCGAGCCACGGAGTGGTCGATGGCCGCGGCGATTTCGAAATACGAGAGTCCGGCGGGCAAACTCGGCGCGTTGCATTGGCGCGAGTCATTGCGGCCCCAACCAACGAGCGTGCCGTCGCTGCGCCGCGCAAGGCAATGGCCGTAACCGGTTGCGATGTCGAGATACTTCAGGCCCGCAGGCAGCGCTGGCACGTCGCACTGTCCGAAGTCATTGCGGCCGAAGGCCAGCACCGAACCGTCGCTCAGACGCGCCAAGGTGTGATACCAACCCGCCGCGACTTCGACGTAGGACTGGCCCGCGGGAAGGACCGGCACGTTGCATTGCCCGTATTGATTGGAGCCCCAGGCAACGACTGAACCATCGCTGCGACGGGCGACCGAGTGCCAAAAGCCTGCTGCGATCTCGCGATACGACAAGCCCGCGGGCAAGGCCGGCACGCTGCATTGGCCCATCGAATTGTCGCCCCAGGCCGCGAGCGAACCGTCGCTCAGGCGCGCGAGCGTGTGCTGGGAACCCGGCGCAACTTCGACGTACGTCAGCCCGGCGGGCAGTGCGGGCACGTTGCACTGGCCCGCGAAATTCTCGCCCCAGGCCGCAGCGAAGCCGTCGCTGCGGCGCGCCACAGTGAAGTGCAGACCCGCCGCGACTTCGAGGTAGACCAGGCCCACTGGAAGCGGCGTCACGTTGCACTGGCCGTAGGAATTGTCTCCCAAAGCGACGACCGCGCCGTCGCTGCGACGCGCCACGGAGTGGCCCGCACCGGCGGAAACCTCGAGGTAGGCCATGCCCACAGGCAAGCCGGGCGCGTTGCACTGCAGGTCGACGTTCAGACCGCAGCTCACGACACGACCGTCGCTGCGGCGCGCAAGCGTGTGATAGTCCCCGGCGGCAAGCTCGAGATAACTCTGGCCCCCGGGAAGGGCCGGCAGGTTGCAGGCTCCGTAGGCGTTGTTACCCCAGGCCACGACCGAGCCGTCGCTGCGGCGGGCCGCCGAATGTTCGCCGCCCCCGGCGACTTCGACATAGGAAAGGCCGGCCGGCAGCGCCGGCACATTGCACTGTCCGAAGCTATTGTCGCCCCAGGCCACAACCGAGCCGTCGCTGCGCCGCGCGAGCGTGTGGGCATAACCCGCGGCAATTTCGCTGTAGCTCAGGCCCGCGGGCAAGGCCGGAACATTGCAGCGGCCGTCGAGGTTGAAGCCCCAGGCCACGACCGATCCGTCGCTGCGGCGTGCCACGCTGTGATCCCGTCCCGCCGCGATCTCGACGTACACCAGGCCCGCGGGAAGCGCCGGCACATTGCAAGCACCCGCCGCGTTGTTGCCCCAGGCCACGACCGAACCGTCGCTGCAACGCGCCAGCGTTCGTGCACCGGCGGCGGCGATTTCGACGAACGAAACGCCGGCAGGCAGAGACGGCACGAGGCACTGGCCATAGTTGTTGTAGCCCCACGCCAGGACCGAGCCGTCGCTGCAGCGCGCGACCGTGTGGCTCTCGCCGGCCGCAACTTCGACATAGGAAAGTCCCGCGGACAGATTCGGGATGCGACACTGGCGCTGCACGTTGCTACCCCAAGCTGCGATCGAACCATCGAGTCGGCGCGCGACAGAGTGCCTGCCTCCGGCCGCGATCCCCGCAAAGGGCTCTTCACTCCAGGCACTGTTGAAGACGGTCTGACCGAAACCCACGATCGCGGTCTGTGCCCTGGCATGGGTGCCAAGGCTGGTCAACCCGATCGCGATCAGGAGCAGAGAACTCGAGCAGCGGTGACTGAAATTCATGGGACATTCACGCCGAGGGGACTGCGGGAAAACACAGGCAAGGGGCAACGGGACCTGTGCCCGCGCCGGCCATCCGTGGAGGGAGGTCACTGCCTGACCGGAAAAGCATCAGGAGTCACAGAACTTCCGGGAAAAAAATCGCGGCCATGCCCAGGCCAGGCGGCCTTGGCTCAATTCTAGGGCAATTCGTGAATTTCTGGCCGTTGTAGAGCAGGGCAGGATTCGGAGCGCCGACCCCGTTGTCGCGCCCAGCGCGGGAGCGTCACGAACGGCGAGTCCGGAGCAGGCCGAGGCGCTGGCGCCGACGGATACGGAACCAAGTTCGACTTCGGCATCTGCCCGCCGAAGCCGAGCGTGTTCGCGAAGTTGTCGAAGTCGAACCTGGTTCCGTATTCAGGTTACGATGCTCGCGCGATGACGCCACGGTGAACAATGCGGGCCCGTCCCTGTGCGGCCATGCTGCGCACAAAATGGCGGTAGGGTCCGCAGTAGCCGCCGGAGTAACGTCCGGCCGTCATCGTTCTCGCAGCGCTGCCTCGACACGAACAAGTGCGAGCAATGGAACTACCTCAGTCGTAGTGACTCCAGGTGCGACTCTCGGAATTGTAGGCGTACCCGGAGAACAAACTTGACTCGTCGTCGAAGTCGATTACGTAGCCGGTCGCACTTGGGTGGTAGATCAGTCCGTGGCGACAAAAACGGGGCGGATCGAGATCGTTCCCGAGCTCGGAGAGTTCCTTGGGATACTCGCCGGTGCGTTCGCGCCAGGCCTCGAGCCGCGGCCCCAGTCCTTCGCACCAGTGCATGGCGTTGTCGACGTGTATTTCATTGATGACCATCCCGGCAAGGAGTCCGCCGAACTGCGCGACAACACACAGGGTCAGTAGCAATGCCCCCCGGCAATTCTGCGCGGAGGTTTGTCGCGCGCTCTCGCCTTGGCGAAATCTCATCACGATGCTGATCACGCCCAGCAGGAACGCCAGCGCCAGACCGAGAACGAACGTCAACCCAAAGATCATGAATTGAACGAAGCCGCCCATCGCAAGGCCGATCAAGACGCTGCCGAGGAATCCGACCCCCGTTGCAATCAAGACGCGCGCGGTGCGAGGCGTCCATCTCAGCGCAATCTGCGGCTGATTCTCCATCGCGGCTCGGACCTCTCCGTGCTCCGTGGAAAGCATATCCCAAGAATACCATGACAGGTTCGGCGGCGGTCGCGCGTCGACGCGCAGAGGCCGAAGTCGAACCTGGTACCGTATCTCCGTACTCCGATCAGCGCGGCTCGAAAGCGATTTCGACGTCGCTTGTGCCGTCGAACTGGAGCTGGCGTTTGCCGCCGGATTTGTTGCTCATGATCGAACTGAGCGAAACCGTGTACTCGCCGGCTTCGAGACCGCTGAGCACGACTTCGGCTTCGCCGTCGGAATTCAGGCTGCGGTTGAGCACGGGGCCGGACTCGCGGCGCGCAAACACGTAGATCCGCGGCGCGATCTCACCCGCTTTCACCGCGAGCTTGACGCGCAGCGACGAGCCGCGCGAAAAGTTAGCCTCGCCGAGATCAGTGACGCCGACGCCTACCTCCACGTTCTCGAACACGAGCGGTGAAAATTCGCGACCTGGATCGACCCACAGTGTCGCGCGCCCGCGCGCAAGGCCGCCCAAGCGCAACGCGCCGTCGATCAGCGGCGCGTGCAGCCAGGTCCGCGGCTCTCCCTGCACTGCCCCGTCGTAGACCGCGACGCGCGCCGATTGGAAATTGCGCAACGCGACGAGCTGCGGCACGGCGAGCCTGACTTCATCGCCGGAGACGAGCTTGAGCACGACACCTTCGCGACCCGCATCGAGTTCGATTTCGCCGCCCGGATCGGCGGGAACGAGCCAGGGATGCCAGGCCCAAAGGCGCGTCGAAACGCCGCGCTTCACGCGCGTCTTGAAGCTTCCGTCGGCCTCGATGTACGTGCCCTCGGGCGGACCCGAGGCCGGAAGCCAGGTGCTGTTCGCGTTCGGCTTCGCGTTGCTGTTGAGCACGCGCACGCGCGCCAGTTCAGCGGCATCGGGAACTTCGATGCGGCCGCTCACCCACTCCAGGCCATCGAGGTCGAGATCGACCTGTGCCTCGAGTTGGCCGGCGACGATTTCTACCGCTTCCGATTCGACGTGGCTGCGCTCGTCGAGAACTTGATAGCGACCCGGCGCGAGCTGGAAAAAGCGGAACGATCCGCCCGGCCCGTTGGGCGTGTGCAAGCCATTGATATAGGGCGAGACCATGCCCCACGCTTGTTTGGCTTCGTTCCACGACTGGATCTTGATCTCGACCCAATCCTTGACGCGCGGCATCGTCACGCGCGCGGTCAAAGTCGCGCTGCGCACGAGCTCGAGCACCGCGCGCGGCTCGCTCCCGTCGCGCACCACGGGCAGCGTCGCCTTCGCGGGCAAGTAACCCGTGGACGTGAGCGAAACACCGACTTCATTGCCCTCGGTGGGAAGCGCCACCGAAACAAGGAGTTCGCCGGTCTCGGGCTTTTCCTCGAGCAGCTTGGCGCCCAAGCGATAGTCCGGCGGAAGTTGCGCGACGCCGTCGATGCGCACTTCGAGTCGCGCGCGCATGCTCGCGAGACTGGCGGGCACGAGCACATACTCGATGCGCGAATCGGCAGCCTTGAGATCCACCGTTCCCGCGCGCTCCTCGCGCGCGTCGGCGTCGGGGCCGAGCACGTAGACATCGGCCAGCTCACCGTAGAGCCCGGTCAATCGCGCGAGACCCTCGGCATCGGTCTGTGCAGGAGTTCCCAGCGAATTGTTGCCCTGGTTGCGCGCCGACGCGATGGCGCCCTCGACCGCGGCGCCGTTGGAGTCGTGCACCGAGACTTCAATCGTGCGCGGCTTGCGGAACGAAAGCGGCTTGCCCACATCGGCATCGCCTGCGACCCACGCGGCCGCGATCGAACCGTCGGGCGCGATTGCGAGGAAGTTGCCGTAACCTTCGATGGACAGGGCGACCATGTTCGATTCGTGCACGGTCGCCAATTGATCCGGCCTGGCGACATCCGTGCGCGGATCGCGGGGAGCGCCCGGCGCGGAGCGCAGCGTGACGCGCGCACCTTCAGCAGGCATGGGAACTTCACCAGCGACGATCGGCCAGCGCACGGTGCGCGTGGGAGTGCGCTCGAGTTCCAAGCGCAACTCCGGTTTGGTCAGCTTGAGACGCTCGCCACCCGAACCTTGCGGTGGATAGCCGACGAAGCCTGCAGGCAGCACACGAACTTGGTACTCGACCTTCGTCGACAAACCAGGGAAGCGCGCGACGCCTTGCGCGTCCGTCGTCTGCTTGCCGCCTTCGACAGCCCGAGACGTGGTGTACTCGCCCATGCCCATGCCTTTCGAATTTTCGGGCAAGGCAGGTGCCCAGACCTGCTCGCCGATCTCGACCTGTGCGCCAGGGATCGGCGCTCCGCCCTGTTTTTCGAGCAGCGCAATCACGCCTTCGAAGCGCGGCATGAGCTCGAGTTGCAAACGGGCCTCGCTCGGCAGATACACGCGCACGCGTGCATCCGCGGAGCCGCGCACAGCCTCGACGTTCGTGCATCCGGCGGGCAGCGCCGGAGTCGTCAAGATCCCCGCGGCATCGGTGCTTCCTCGCCAGAGGATCGTGGACTCGACCCCCAACCAGATGCGCACTTCGGTGTTCGGCGCGGGTCGCGCGGACTCGACCACGCTGATCTGCATTTCAGAGGCCGACTGCAGCGTCAGCGTACCGGCGTCCAAATCCCCGAGCGAAGGTTGGTGGTACAAAAAGCCGCGCATCGCCGACTGCTGGCTGCCGGGGATCGCGACCGATTTGACGACGGCCTCTCCCGAACGAAGCGCCCAGAGGGAGACCTGCTCGTACTTGACCGCGCGCTCGGGGATTGTGAACTCGAACAGGCCCTGCTCGTTGGAGCGCACGCTCGTCGTCGCGCCGCTCGCGCGCACCATTTTGACTTCGACACCCGGAGCAGCAAAGCGGCGCGCATCGACGATCTTGCCGTGCAGTTTGAACGCGCTGGCACTCGGTTCAGGCGCGCTCGCCGCGATCTCGGCGGGCTGCAGTGCGGTGGCTGAGCGTGTCTGCGCGCCCGCGACTGATGGGACCGCGACTGTCGACTCAACCGCATTGGAGGCAGCGACCGCGGCTCCCGCTGGAGCAGTGACGTCGCCAGAGTCGCGCGACGAAATGCGCGCGAGGTACGCGATCGCGGCTACGAGCGCAATCAGCAGAACACACAGCAAGATCGGCTTGCGAGCCATGCAAAAACTCCTCGCGAACAGGCAGGCGTGAGCGGAACGAAGTCGGTGAAGTCAGAGCGCGTGCAGTGCGGCACGATCCTAACCAGCGCGAGGTCGGCGCGGCGGCATTGGACTTCAATTCGCCCAGATACAGCCGTCCATGCACAGCGGCAGATCGTGCGCCGGGTTGAACGCCGGCACCAGCGGTGTTCCGCTGTAGCCGAGTTCGCGGATGCGATCTTCCGCGGCCGCGCCAATCGGCCGCGTTTCGACCGCCGTCGGTCCTAGGGCCGTGCGCAGTGCGCGCAATTGCGCTCGTATCGCATCGAGCTTGGCGCACAGCTGCAAGCCCTCGGGGGAATCCCAGGCGATCTCGAACGGCGGCTGCTCCTCGCGTGGATCGAGCTTGCGGTCGTAACGCGACGCCTTGGCGCGCGGCGTGCCCGCGTCGACGACGAGCGTGTGCCGCGTGCTGTCGACCAGGGAAACGCTCCAGCTGTTCGTCTCAGAGCCGTGAATCGTCAGCTCCGAGAAGACCTCCCGTTCGTCGGGCAGTTTGCCCTGCTGCACACATTTCAGGAGATCGAGCCCCGGTAATTTCGGATCGGCGGGCAACCCGCAGGCCGCGCGCAAGGTGGGCACGAGGTCGAGAGTGCTCGCGACTCCGCTGATCCTGCGATTCGCCGGCAAGTGGTCGGGCCAGCGCAGGATCAACGGCACCTGCACCGTTTCGCGATGCAGGGAGTTGCGGTGCAACTTGTTGCCGTGCTCGTAGAACTCCTCGCCGTGATCCGCGGTGATCACCACGATCGTGTTGCCCGCTAGGCCGCGCTCGCGCAGGCCTTCGACCAGTCTGCCGATCTGCTCGTCGACAGCAGCGATCTCGCCGTCGTAGAGCGCGATCAGATGCTCGAGATCGCGCGGCGAAATGTCCGCCGTCATTTCCGACTTCGCAGCAGAAATATTGGTGCCGTCGAAGTTTCCGCTGTAGTCAGGATCGAATTGCCGCTCGTGCGGCGGCGGCGGCAGATAGGGATCGTGCACGTCGAAGATGTGCAGGAAGAGCAAGAATGGCGACTTCGACTGCGCGCGCTTGGCATCGATCCAGCCCAGCCCCTTCTGCACCGTCTCACCGGCCCAAACTTTTCGAACGTCGAATTCCTCGGGATATTGAGCCGCGAGAGCGCGCATCCCGACGACGTCGTTCGAATCTCGCAGCGCTGTGAACTTGGCGAACAATTCAGGAATCGATCGATAGGTGCGCGGAACGAACTCCCAGGTCTCGAACCCGCGTCCAAAACCGAAGCCCGGCTCCAAGTAGCGGAACGAGTAGAAGCCGGCGGTCTCCCAGCCGGCGGCCGCCAGATCCTCAGCCAGGAACTTGCCGCGCAGGAAGTGCGCTGGATGCAGCGCGGACTCGGTCAGGTTCTCGCCACAGCCGCAGTGCGCGCTGACCGGCAGACCGGTGAGCATGCTCAGATGTGCGGGCAGCGTCCAGCAGGTCGTCGACCAGGTGTCCTCGAACAGCACGCCCTCGCGCGCGACGGCATCAATGTTCGGCGAAGTCTGGCGCGAATAGCCATAGCAACTCTGATGGTCCGCGCGCAGCGTGTCGATGCTGACCCAAACGATGTTGGGCTCGGGCTCCGACACGGAGCAACCGGGCAGACCGGCGAGCAAGGCCGCCGCTGCGAGGAGGGGCAAGCCTCGGTTCATCGCTGGGAGCTAGCACCCGTCGTGAACTCGGTGACAGAGTGCTGGGCTCCGTCGCGGAACTCAGTGAAGATTCCCATTGGCGGGGCCTTGCGGAGCCGAGCCGGGGAGGCTGGCAGCCGCGGAGCGCAGTTGCAGGCCAGCAGTTTCGTCCCTCCGACCTCCCACGAATTGCGCTTTGCGAACACGACGAAGACTCGCGTGGATGCGAGCGCTCATCCCCTGCTTGCGCGCGAGGCGCTGCAGTGCCACTCGAGCCAAAGCTGCGGCTCGAGCGCTGTCGGATGAACTGCAATCTCCCGCTCCGCGCTACTCGACCTACAAACTGCGACGGATATGGCCGATTGACTGCCGCCCATGCACCCTGAGTTGCTACCGTGAGCGCCTCAGAAGCCTGGAAGGCCTATCCCCCGAGAAGCGGGTTCCGCGGAGAAGATTTTTCCGCAGGGTCCTCCCGCCGGGGTGCAATAACGGCTCCAGCAGACCCCGGCGGCATTCGGCAGAACCATCAGAGATTGCGACGCCTCTGCTTCGATCGCGGTGTAGGGTTTTCATGGATCCTTCCAGGCGTTCCTCTCGTCTTGTTGTTGCCTCCCAGTTCTCTGTCCCCCTCCCTCTCCCTCTCTCTTCCCCTGCCGCTCGCCCACGCTTTTCCTGAAATGCTGCGGCGGCCATTCACGATGAAATCAATGCGCTTCGTTGCCCTGTTCACTTCCCTGGTCGCAGTCGGCTCCCTGGCAAATGCTCAGGGCAATCTGCCGCCCGTCGTCTCCACCGGTGGCAATTCCGGCGTCGACTATCGCGTCGATTGCAACAACGTCTTCAACGGCGTCTCCGCGGTCACGAGCGTGCAGCTCGACGGCAGCGGCTCTTACGATCCGAACGGCACGCCGGTCACGTTCGACTGGCACAACGAGTGCGGCTTCGGGACCTTCGACGATCACACATCGCCGACGCCGGTCTACCACGTCGATATGACCGGCAGCTGCACGCGCGACTGCTGGATCGCGCTGCGCGTGACCTCCGGCGGCCAGACCACGATCAAGGGCTTCCAGGTCATCGTCCAGGACGCGACCGCACCCGTCATCGTGATCCCGAGCGACGTCGTCGGCATCTGGGGCGATTCGATCGACACGGCGAGCACCGGAGCAGCGCTGGCGAGCGACAACTGCGATCCCGCACCGGTCGTCACCTTCGCTGACACGGAAATTCTGCAGACCGCGCCGGGGCAACCGGAACTGATCCTGCAGCGCACCTGGACGGTGACCGATTGCAGCGGCTATCAAGCCTCGGGCGTGCAGTCGATCCAGTTGCTCGCGCCGACCGGTCAGGGCAACCATCGCGCCAACCTCGACTTCGACCCGCTGCAATGCCCGAACCTATTCTCGCTCGTGCCCACCGGCACCGTGGACGTGGTGCTGCTCGGCTGCCCGAGCTTCCGGACCGAGTTCGTGGACCGGACTTCGCTGCGACTCTCGCTGCGCACGAACCCGGGCCTCTCGATCCTGCCGCTCAGCCTGCCCCAACTGGTGGACGCTGGCCGGATCACAGCGCTGGGCTACGGCCAATGCAACAGCACCGTGCAAGACGGTCTGAGGGACCTGCGCATGCGCTACAGCCGCACGGCGCTGGCGGCACAGTTGGGTCTGATGCAACTCGCCCCGGGGCAATCGGTCGAGCTCGTCGTCACCGGTCGCATGCTTGCGAGCAAGGGCGGTAAGCTCTTCGCCACGCGCGACGTGATCACGATCCAGTAGCAAGAGACCTCAGCGAAGGATCCGATACGCTGCCGGGCTTTCACCAGCCCGGCAGCGTTTTTTTTGGGCATGGACGCCCTGGCGAGCATTCACATCGGCCCGCCTCGGCTGCGCACATGCGTGGAGCCGGTGCCTGGGAGGTGTGCCGCTTGGGCAACCGCCCCAGCACGTGCAGCGCGCTCGCCTGCGGATTCGCTGGATAGAATCGCAGCATGATGTGCTTTCGCTTCTTGACCTTGCTCGCTGCTGCGCTGAGTTTCCAGGTTCCCGAGCTCGATGAGACCAACTTCGCGCAATGGCGCGACACGATCCGACCCAAGGCCGCGGAACTCGTCTTCGAAGACTGCGACTGGAAGCCGACCTTCTGGGAGGGAGTGGTCGAAGCTCAAGCAACGGGCAAGCCGATCCTGCTGTGGGCCATGAACGGCCACCCGCTGGCCTGCACGTGAAACAATGGAGTCATCGCCAGACGGTCGGTCTGGTCGAATCCAGAGGTTCAAGCGCTGCTCAAGAACTTCGTCGCTTGCGCTGACGAAGTCAGCCGGCTGCAGCGCGGCAAGGACTCCGAGTGCCTGCTGGCGCAGAGGATTTTCGAGCAAGGTCATTACGCCGGCCGCCGCCAGCCGACCGACACACGCCAGGGTATCTACGCCACTGCGCCCAGCGGCGTCATGCTCGCCAGTATCAACACGAATGATCCCAAGCGGATGGCGGCCATGTTGCAGCTGGCCCTGGACAAATGGAACTCGATGTCCGAGGCACAGCGCATGCAGACGGGCGACCCGAGCGCGCAAACGGCCCAGCTCGACCGGCCCGAGAAACGCTACCCAAAGGACGGGCTGGTCCTGCGCGTGTTCTCGCGCGACCTGCCGCGCGAGAAGCAGACGAGCGACTGGCGTGCCGGCGCGTGGAACCAGGACTACGCGTGGTTCCGCGCAGAAGAAGCGCGCTCGCTCCTGCCCTCGAAGCTGAGCAAGGGCGAGAAGGTCCGTGTTCCCGAGGCACTGATCGGGCGTCTGGCACGCCTCAATTTCGTCGATGACGTGCGCGGCCAGACGAGTTCCTACTCCGAACAGGATGTGCTCGCGGCCGCGCTCGAGTCAGAAGTCGCGAACGTAGCGAGCGGCATCGCGACCGTACGCTTCCGAGGAGCGACGCAGGCCGAGCGCGAGGGCGTGTGGGTCATCGAGGGCTCCAGGGGCGAGCAGGAGTCCGCCCCGCACAAGCTCGGCATGTATCTGAAGCTCTTCGGAACGGCCGAGTTCGATGTGGCCAAGTCGAAGTTCGTTTCCTTCGAGGTGCTCGCCGTCGGCACGCGATTTGGCGCGACGCAGTACAACGGTCGTCACGACGACATGGAGCCGGCGCCGATCGGCTTTTGCCTCAGCCTGGCCGGCGACACTCCGGCCGAGCATGTGGCGCCCGCTTTCTACTGGAGCTACGGCTGGCGTTGAGATCGCCTCGCATGAAGGTGCCGCGTCGCGCACTTCGAGCATGGGCGCCCATATCCCTGGCGGCACGCACCCTGCGCAGTTGCGTACGGAGTCAGGCTCCGCTCCGAACTATTCACGCCGCACGCCGAGCACCGGTGCGAATAGTTCTGCGTACGGAGGCCGGGTGGGCCGAGGTGATTGCTCACCCCGGCCTCCCACAGATCCGGACTTGCGCAATTCACGCATCCGGCTCGTCAGATCAAGGTTT
>JAYUUV010000436.1:0-18230 GCA_043754695.1 Planctomycetota bacterium | reverse complement strand
TGGTCGTGTATGGAAAACGCGGCGACAAGTATCTGATCAGCGATCCCGTGATCGACACGCCGGTCGAGTGCGACGCCGAATCGTTGAAGAAGTCGCGCTTCACGCGCGGCGTGCTCGCTCCGAAAGGCTTGCTCTACTTTCCGACGACGATTCCAGCGTCGCTCGATCTCGCGCCCGCGATCCGCAAGGCGATCCACTACAACTCGGGCATGATGTTGCGCACACCGTTGCCGTTCATCGGCATCCGCGGCGTGCGCTTCGTCGCCAACAAGCTGCGCAAGCTGCCGCGCAAGAATGCCGCGCAGGAAAAATACAATCGCCTGTTCATCGGCCACATGGTGCGCATGCAGGAAGAAATCGGAACCGGGGGAGCGGGGTTTCGCTTCCTGTATGCGTCATTCCTGCAGGAAGCGGCGCCGATCGTGAACGAGCCCGTGTTGATGGAGCTCGCTGATCAACTGGCCAAGGCCGGCGACGAATGGCGCAGCTTCGCGCTCATCGCCGCGAAAATGTGCAAGCAGCGCATGGAGATGGATCACGATCTCCTCGCGGATCAGCTGCACAAGTGCGCCGACATGGAAGCGGCGGTGCACAGGCGGCTGCGCGAGAGGTTCTAGGGAGGTCGGCACAGGAGCAAGCGGCCCCGCACTCCCCCGCTGCCCCTTAGGACCACGCCTGCCCGGCCCTCGCAGGCGAGCCGGTCACTTACACCGGATTGCGGTGACGACATTGGGGCGAGAATCCCACCACTCTAGCGATCGACAGCGCGCGGTACCGCGGTACCGTCTGCGCATGGAAGTCAAGCTCAAGAACTACCGTTGCTTCAAGGACGCGACGCTGCGTCTTGCTCCGCTCACGGTGCTTGTCGGCGCAAACGCATCGGGCAAATCATCGCTCGTCAGCACCTTGAGCCCGGAGTTCGGACTCCATGCTGGCGATGTGTGGCAGGGCCGTCGCGAACTTGGTGTCAGTGTTGAACGGCGATTCGACAACTTGCTGAGATTGCGGGCCATGCTTCCCGCCGGTGCGGGAGGAGGCGCAATAGCATCCGAGGGAATTGGAAGTCCGGCCCCTACGTTCCAACGGCTTGAATTGAGTGTCGAGGCACTCCGCCGCGCGAATCAGGTCACGAACGAAACTAGGTTGGGTTGCGATGGATCGAACCTCACGAGCGTGTTCGGCACACTGACAAGAGTTCGGCAGACCGAGCTCTCGCGAAGGTTTTGTTCAGTGGTTCCCGTCTATTCCGACGTAGACACCGTCCCGCGATCTGTTGGCCAAATCACACTGCGTTTTCAAGACCGCTGGAATTCGGCCCGCTGGTATCAACCCGACGAGGTCTCCGATGGAACCCTGTTCATACTGGCCTTTCTTCTGCTCGCCCATCAGATGCCGCCGGTAGACATCCTCGTCATCGAAAATCCTGAGCACGGACTCCACCCCTTCCTGCTCGGCGAGATCGTCGACCTCCTGCGCAAGCTGGCAACCGGAGAATTCACGGGTCGCTCCATGCGCGTCGTTCTGACGACCCACTCGCCGACCGTGCTCGAGTTCGTGCAACCCGAAGAAGTGCGCCTACTCCAACGGCAAGACGATGGCTCCGTCGAGATCCTCGAGATCCCAGGTGACACGGAGCAATGGCGTTCGGCGTTCAAGGTTTACGACGAATCCCTCGGGCAGGCTTGGCTTTCGGGTGGCTTGGGCGGCACGCCCTGAGAGGTGGTCGTGCGTGTAGTCCTGTAGGCAGAGGGACCCGACGAAACAGGGCAATCGAGATGCCGCCGCTCTTCGCGATGCCTTCACGGATCGCAGACGACGATCTGGGACCTGCGTATGCTCTGACGCGACGTTGCATTGCCCAGGCCACGGATCGAGACGAAGCTTCGATTCCATTTCAGGCGCCTCTGCTCGCCGATTGAAGCAGCGCGGCGCGCCCCGAAGGACGCGCCGCGCTGGCTGAAACCGGCCTACCGGCTAACTCTCAGTTCCCGGCGATGTGCGTTGCACCGTCGCCCTGTGGCGCGCCGTTGGCGTCGATCCACGAGTCGAGCACGATACCGTTCACCGGGTCGGCGAGTTTCCGCAGGAGTGTCGCTCCCAGCGGGCCTGGCCGCGTCGGGTCCGCAGCGCCATCGCGCAAGTTCGGGCCGACGCCCGGGTGCAGCATCGAGTGCGTGTTCGACGCGAAAGAGAAGCCGCTTTCGTCGACGACTCGGTCGAGGTCCAGCGTGACGTTGGCCGGGTCGAAGACACTCGCCGGCGCCACGCCGTTCGCACCGATGCGGTTCGCGTTGGTGTCGAGCGGATTGACCGGCGAACCGTTCTGGTCGAACAGGAACATGCCGCTGCCGAGACCGGCGACCATGTGCACCCACATCGGCGAGTCGAGCTGATTGCCGGTGTTCTTGCCGAAGTGCGTCTTCAGCAGGTTGTAGTCGAGCACGCCGTAATTGCGCGCCGCGATCGCCGTGCGGAAGGTGTCGTACTCCGTGCCGAAGGTGGCGACCGAGTTCTGCGTCAGGTGACAGGTCACGCAGTAGCGCGGTCCTTCCTTGGTCGGGTTGACCTTGCCGCGAATCGAGTGCTGCATCAACTTGTTGTGTCCGGCGGACCCGAACGGCTTGCTCGGGTTGTTGCCGTCGCCGTTGCGGTCGGTCCAGGTGAAGATCTGCGACTGGTTGCCGGCACGATCCTGGTACTGGAAGAAGACCTTCGTGTTGGGCACGTACTGGTTGATCTTGTTCTTCGTGTCCACTCCGAGCTGGAACATCAGCGGCGAGTCGTAGACGAAGTCCGCGTTGGTCTGCTGATAGACCGTGCGCTCGCCGGTGATGTTGCTGAAGTTCGCGCCTTCGTTGTAGCGACCCTTCAAGTGACAACCGACGCACGTATTCGACCACGACGAGTGGCACGTCGCGCAGTTCATGTTGTCGGTGTGGCTGAATCCGGTCGACGCGGCGTTGGTCTGTTTCGGACCGGTGCCGTTGGCCGGATTGCCGTCGTCGCGGCCCATGGCGTAGGAAGCCTTGGCGTTGAACAGCGGCGCACTCGTGTACGGGTTCAGCTTCCCGCTGTCGACGACCACGTCCTTGGTCTGCGAGACGAAGTGCTTGGCGCCGGTCAGACGGCTGTACATGTAGTAGTTGCCGTCGGCCTCGAGGCGCACGTGCGTGATCACTTTGCCGTTGGTATCGACCGCCAGCGTCTGCAGGGTGCCGTCGGAGGCGATGCCCTGCTGGGTCGGCGCGTAAGCGGCGATCGTGCCGTGGCAGCTCTCGCAGGAGATCGCTACCGCGGTTTCCATGTGGCTGGTGATCGCCGTCGTATTCGAACCGGCCGTGTCGCCGCCGTGCAGGTCGTAGCTGCCGTGGCAGTCGATGCAACCCATGCCGGCTTCGTAGTGCACGTCGGGCGGGGTGTCGTCGCGACCGTCGCCGTCGTAGTCCTCTTTCAGGATGTGCTGATTGGCGTTGCGACCGTTGAACGTGTTGTTCCCGACGGCGGGGTCATAGAGCCGCGTGTCGCCGACGGTGTTCTGGAATGTGACCGGGTTGGCCGGATACTGCACGCCGTTGCGCAGATCCTGGTTCTGGTCAAGGCGGATGCCCCAGAACTGCAGCACGTCGCGGTTGGCGTTCTGGTGACAGCCGGCGCAGGCGTAGTCGTCGATGCCCTTCGTCATCGTGCCGTCGGCCGCGACCTTGGCGATGCTGGAGATGCGGTGCGACTTGACGTGCGCGACTTCAGGCGCGTCGATGTCGTCCGGATCGACAGGTTCCAGCTTGTTGACGTTCGGGTCCTTGCTGCCGCTCTTGCCGTCCTTGCTGTAGGGCATGTGGCAGACCGTGCAGCCCGAACCGCGGAAGTCGCCGTAACGGTTGTTCGCGCCCGTGCTGTTCAAGTGGCAGTTGCCGCAGCCGTTGTCGACTTGGCTGATCCAGATGTTCTGCAACTTGGACCCGGTCGCCACGCGATTGTCGGGCAACAGATCCTGGCCGAGCGTCAGCGAGCTGTAGGCGTTGTTGCGGAACATGTCCATGTTCCCGGTTGCGCCGAACTTGCTCCACACCGGCAGTTCGATCAGGTTCTGGACCCTGGCAACGTTGTTCTGCGGGTCGTACACGTAGTTCGGATCGCTGATCGGGCGGGCCGCATGATCCGAGGCCGTGTTGTCGAACAGGCCTTGCTGCGCCGGAATCGCATTGTCGACACCGACGAAGTACATCGAGTCGCCCATCAGACCCGTACCGGTTGCGAAGATGCTGCGGGCTACGACTTCGGCGTGCTTGTCATGGCACGCGCCGCACGAACGTCCGAGCTGGACGACGCGCAGGTCGCCGGGTTGAACGAACTGCAGGTACTCGAGCGCCGTGTAATTGACGCCGCCGACCTGATAGTCAGGCATCTTGTCGATGCCCGTCAGTGTCAGGCGGTTGAACCAGTTGGAGTTGTTGTCGGTCCAGGTCGTCTTGTCGCCGATCTGCGGGGGCGCAGGCACGTGGCTGGTGAGCTTGTCGGTGCCGTTGGGATTTCCGCCGTGGCAATCGACGCAGGAGAGCTTGTCGGCGCCGGTGAACGGGTGCGGGTTCTCGATGCCCGGCCCGGTGTAGTCGTTGTGCTGCGAGCCGTTGTGGCACTGCATGCAGGAGGTCGCGTCACCCGCTGTCAAGGTGCTGGTTTCGCCGCCGCCTCCGCAGCCAGTGAGGCTGGACAGCAGCACTGCTACTGCGAAACAGAGACCGAGGACTCGCGACTCGCCACGATTCGTATTCAGCATTGCACGCATTGCTTGGAACGACCGGACAGTAGTTCTGTCTTTGCTGCCGGCAACCCCCGCTGCCTGCACTTGGCCGTATGCTCCCCTTGGCTTCCAATTCGGCCCGCGCCGTGAGCGTCCTTGAACGGGACCGTAAAAAACCGTTCGGAAACCCGACGGAAGGCGGCGCAGGCCGCGCTTCAGTTGTGCACTTCGGCCTGATTCCAGGTCCGCGGCAGGTGGCAGCGGTTGCAGCGATCGACCCAGCCCAGGGCGATGTGATTGGGGTTGTTGGCCCGCGCCAGGTCCTTCTGGTGGCAGGTCAGGCACTCCGGATCCGCCGGCAGGATCTTGCCGGTCTCGATGCCCGGGTGGCAGCGGTGACAGGCCGTCGACGCGTGCACTCCGATCAGCGGGAAGCGCGTGCGCAGGTGAATCGCGATCTGGTTCTGCGGCTCCCAGCTGGACTCTTGGTGGCAGCGCGTGCAGTTCGGCCCGAGTTGGGTCGCGTGCACGTCCTCGTGGCAGCCCGCGCAGCCGCGCGCCTGGAACACTCCGGCCGGACCGCGGTCGTTGTGGCACAGAAGACACGCCGCGCGCGCGTGTGCTCCGTTCAACGCCACACCTGTTCTCGCTTTGTGATCGAACTTGAAGTCGGCGACAAGTGTCTGCCAATCGTTGCCGACGTGACATTCCGCGCAGTTCGCCGGGAACGTGTCGTGCGGCAACACAGGGCCGAGCCCGGACCACCACAGATGTTGTTTGCTGAAGTCCGTGCCCTGGGAGATGCACGCGGCCACGAGCAGGAGCACCGTGATCAGGGCCCCGCTCCAGTGCAGGCGGCGTGTCAGCTTGGACTGGCGATCGTCGTGTTGGATATTCATCGCAATCCTCAGAAGCTCTTCTGCAGGTAGAAGCCCAGGGCTACGGAGTTTTCATGGTCCCACACGATTGTTTCGAGATGGCCGGAGAGGCTCCAGCCGCTGTCCAGGAAGAAGTCCGTGAACAAACGCAATCGATGCTGCGGCAAATCATCGTTGTTGTCGTTGAAGCCGTTGATGCGGTTGTTGGACAGCTCGTACTCCGCGCCCCACTGGCCGAAATTCGTCTGGCGGCTGAACATCGCGCGCGCGCCTAGCACGCTGACGAACTTGCCTTCGGTGGCGAAGCCGCTGACGTCGATCAGACTGCGTTCGCTGACGAGGTCGTCGACTTCGACGCCGAAGTCGAGGTCGGAGCCGCTGTCGTCCTGATCGACCCAGGCACCGGTTGAAGCATGCAGGCGCATGGGATCCGAGACGCGAACGCGCGCCTGCAACGCCAGACGATCGTTGTGATCGTCGGCGAGCTGCGCGGTCGTGACCGGAAGGAATTCGTCGCGCTTCAGCTCGGGGTAGGCGAGGTGGCTGTAGACCATGGACAGCGAATTGCCGTTCTCCCAGCTCTTGCCGGTATTGACGTAGGCCTGCGTGACTTCGATGCTTTGACCTTTGGCCGTGTCGCTCGCGCGGTAGTAGTCGAACCAGCCGGTGCTCGTGAACGACCAACCATTGCGCGGCAGATACTGGAATTTGCCGACGAAAAGGTCGCGGTCGGCCTCTGAGTTGTGCAGCGTCTTCTGGAATCCGCCGGCCGCGGAGAGTTGCTCGGAATCGTCGTAGATCCAACGGTAGGAAGCCGAGACTTCGAAATCCTGGATCGATTGCAGAGCCGGGTCCGGTTCCGGCATGAAGCCCGCGCTCAGCCCGTAGCGATCTCCGTTCGCGCGCCGCTTGCTCCATTCGATACCGTCGACCAGACCGAATTCGGGCAGGTTGTCGTGCATGAATCGGCCGAACTCGAAGCGATTGGGCTGGAAGCGATTGCCACCGACCGCGTACGAAGCGCGATCGACTCGCAGGTACGTTCCCGTGTCGTCGCCGTTGTCGGGAACGTCGGTCTGGCGGTAATTCAATTCACCGTCGAACTGGATGCGCTCGCCGCTGCCTCGGCTGTTCTCGATCGTCGCCTCGCCGCCAAGGCGGTAGAAACCGTCGCTGCGATCGTCCTCAGTGCTGTGAATGATGTCGACGATCGAGTAAACGCGTCCGCGGATGGAGCTCGGCCGCTGACTGGGCCGCAACGGCTGAACACGAGCGAGCAGCGCCTGATCCTGGGTCCACTCGTCTTCGCGCGCCGGCCAGGGCGGATGTTCGGGCGCGGTCGGCGGCGTTTGCGGCGCAGCTTCGCTCGCGGCGGGCGGCGGCGGAAGCGCGACCTTCAGGCGCGCCGCGGGAACGAGCGCTTCCCCGCGCATCCCCGCCGGTGGAACGAAGTTGGGATCGTCGAGATCGACCTGCGCGCCGCGCTCCTCGATGCGGCGCAAAGTCCCGAAATACGCTTTGCCTTCGCGCGTGCGGAAAGTGATCCGATCGCCGCGCGTCAGGCCGTCCGCGCTGCCGCGATCGATCACGGCCGAGCCCACACGCGCGGAAACAACGCGCAATTCGATGCGCACGTTTTCGACGCTTTCCTGGGCCCGCGCCGGCGGCGGCGCCGCGGGGATCAGACACGCAGCGATCAACCACCACAGCAGGCTCTGTTTCACTTGATTCCGGGCTTACGACGCAGCAACACCTCTTCATGCACGCCGTGGCAGGACGCGCATTCAGTGGCCAGCGGCTTGTATCGGACGATGCCGCCGGCGCCCTGCAGACCGGATGGACTTTCCGGCTTGTGGCATTGGGCGCAGGCCACCTCCTTGTGGGTTTCGCCCAAGGGGAAGCGCGAATCGCGTTCGTGGTCGAAGGTGCTGAAGTTGCGCACGGCGTCGGCGTGACAGCTCGCGCAGTCGGTATTGCCCTTGACCGCGAACTGATCTCCGTGCGGGTTGTCGTGGCAATCGCCACAGCCGCGGCCGAGCGCCGGCTCCCAGGTGCGGCCGAGGGCATCGGCCGGGATGCGCGGCGTGTGACAGGCCGAGCAGGACGCGCTGCGGTGGCCGCCCAAAAGCTCGAAGCCGGTCCACATGCCGTGATCGAAGCCGAAGGGCTGCATGCGGAACGAAGTGGTCGCGTGGCAGCGCGCGCAATCGCTGCGGCCGCTGACGGTCTTGGGGTAGCCGACGGTGTCGAACTGTCCCCCGTGTGGATCCTTGTGGCAGGTGATGCAGCCCTGGTACTGACCGAAGCGCTCGGCAACTTTGCCGAAGATGCGGCCGTCGAGGTCCGCGATCTTGCGCGGGACGTGGCAGGATTCGCAGGCGCTCTCTTTGTGCGCGCCGTCGACTTCGAAACCGGTCCAGGCGCCGTGATCGAAGTTTGCCGCAGGCACATTGGCGAAGTGCGTCGCGTCGTGGCAGCGCGCGCATTCTCCGGCGCCCACCTTGGGCAGCATCGCGCTGGTCACCCCGAAGATTTCGCCGTGCACGTTGCCGTGACAATCCTCGCACTTGCCGTCGATGCCGCGGAAATCGCGCGGCAACTCCGGGCGCACGGGATCGATGTGGCATTCGTTGCACTTGGTCGTGGCGTGCGTGCCGTTCAGCGCGAATTCGGCCTGCGCGTGTTTGTCGATATCGAAGGTGTGCGGTTCGAAACGCGTGCGCTCGTGGCAGACGAGGCAGTCACCGGTCGAGAACGGACCTTCGGCGAACTGGCCGCCGTGCGGATCGGCATGGCATTGACTGCACAGGTCGGTCTTGCGGCCGGGATAACGCTCGACGAATTCCGTGCGCAGCGGATCGTGGCATTGGGCGCAGGTCTGCTTTTCGTGGGGCAGCTCGAGCGCAAATCCGCTTTGCGCGTGCTGCTCCGGCGTCAGTTCCAGCGCTTGGTCGCGGAAACTCTCGTGCTCGGCCTTGTGACAGACCACGCAGCTCGTCCCGACCGACATGTTCGCCAGCACGGCCGTGCCCGTAGAAAACTGCGCGTCGTGGGGCGAGGGGTGACATTCGATGCAAGTGCGCGCCGGCGGCGCTTCGGTTTGCTTGTCCATCGCTTCGAGCGCGCGATCCGTGTCCTTGGCGTGACAGGCGCGACAATCGAGCGGTTCGTGTCCGCCGACCAACGGCAGATTCTTCTCGTGATTCTCAGAGTGCATTTCCTGCCAGGTGTCCTGTCCGTGGCAAGACACGCAGCTGCTCGTCATCTGACCCTTGTGAGGATCCTCATGGCAGCTGGTGCACTCCTGTGCGAGACCTAGGAAGCGCGCGCCGCCCTTGGGCAGCACAGGCAGCTCGGCACTGGTGTGGCACTCGACGCAACCGAGCTCGAGGTGCTTGCCCGCCATCGTCCAGCCGATGCGCTCGTGATCGAAGCTCGCGGGGTCGGGAACTCCCGCGAGCACGAAGCTCTGGCGATTGACGATCGCGAACGATGCGCCGTGGTGTTCGCTGTGGCAACTCGCGCAGGCATTCGCGACGCCGGCCTTGATCACGCCGTGCAGTCCCTTGTGTTTCGCGATCTGCTCTTCGATCGGCGCGTGGCACTCCAGACACGACTCGGTCATGTTCGAGAACAGCCCGCCGTGACACTGGCTACAGCTTTGCCCGCCGTCGATCTTTTCGTCGCGTGCGTGAACAGTGGTCACCTCGCCGGGCGAGGTACGCCGCAGGTCGACGACCGCCATGCCGACAACGGCGGCGAGCGAAACGACCGCGATCCAGAAATGGGCGCTTTTGATCCTCACGGATCCCTCAGTCGGACAATCCCTGCGTGTACGTGAGGATGTAGGCGACGTGCTGGACCAGGAGTAGGACCATCAGGGCCGACGGGGCTGGCATCCGGCCGCCCGTACGGTGCCTGGCAGCGTACGGGCGACCCAAACCAGTCAGTTGACAGCGCACGCGGGGCGCCGCGCGTGGTTACCCTGTGCCGCATGGAATTCGGCCGATTTCTGGACGTCATCCGCGCTTTCGAGAACGCGAAGGTCGACTACATCCTCGTCGGCGGAGTCGCGGTCAACTTGCATGGCATCGTGCGCGCCACGGAGGACATTGACTTCTTCGTGCGTCCGGATGCTCGGAACATCGAGCGGCTCAAGTCGGCCCTGCGCTCGCTGTGGGACGATCCGGAGATCGACGAGATCCGCGTCGAGGACTTCGCGGACTATCCGACCCTGAGATATGGCCCACCCGGCGAGGAACTCGTGATAGACATCCTCACGAAATTGGGCACGGCGTTTCGATTCGAGGATCTAGAAGCGGAGTCATTGACCGTTGAAGGCGTGGCGATCAAAGTTGCCACGCCCCAAACGCTGCTGCGGATGAAGCGGAATACGATCCGACCTATCGACAAGGCCGACGCCGCGGCACTCGCGCGGATCTTCAGACTCGGGGAAATCTGATGGGGCTGCAACGCTTCCGCGATTTCGAAGAGGCTCGTCGCGCGCTGTGGATCGAGCGCGGCGACCCGCAGCTCGTGCCGCGAATTCGGAGTCTGTGGGCCTTCGCCCGCCGGCTCGCTCCCGGAGCTGCTCCGCGGGGAATCCGGAGATTTCGTTCGTTCGAGGAGGCCGGCCTCGATCGCGACAGTTGGATCGAAGTCCGCGCGCGGACGCTGCGCGAGCAGCGGCGCACTCCCTGATTCCAGCGCCGCAAATTGCGCTGTTCGAACGGCTCTTGCGCTCCAAGACGCGAGCAGGAGCCGGCACTCCTGACCCCCTCGAAGATCGATCAGTCGGACAATCCCTGCGTGTACGTGAGGATGTAGGCGACGTGCAGGACCAGGAGTAGGACCATCAGGGCCGCAACCCAGCGGTGGATGTAGCGCCAGGTGTTCAGGACGGCGCGCAGGTCCTCCAGGTGGGCGGCCGCCAGAGCACTCTTGTGGGCCTGTCGGGCCAGGCGCAGAACCTCGTCGATGCGCGCTTTGGAAAGACCCTCGGCGCGGCCAAGTTCGGCCATGCGCGTCAGGCTGCGGCGCAGCTCGCGCTGGCCGAAAATCAACGCGCCCACGCGGCCGAGGAACGAACTCTTCCACTGTCGCTCTTCGATCAACTGCGCCAGCTCGCTGCGCACGCGCTCAAGGAAACCGCGCTCCTCTGCTTCCCATTGTTCGACGAAGTGATCGAGGCGCGCGCGCACTTCTTCCAAGGCGAGTTCGCGGCCGTTCGCGGCGCGCGGCACCCAGGCGTAGAAGTAGCGGCCGATCGCACCGGTGACGAGCAGCAAGGCCAAGGCCCACAGCGCGTGCCCCCCCACCGTGTCGCGCGGGCTCATCGCCGCGTGCAGCATTGCCGCGAGCAGCGCCACGATGCCCGTGACCATGTGACTGTTCATCCAGGCCTGCAGCGAACCCATGCGCTGGAAGCGGCCGCCGTTGCGGCGCACCAGGTAGAGCAGGTTGAACACGACCATCGCGGTCGCACCGATGCCCAGGCCAAGGCCGACACCGCGGCCCGAGCGCAGCCAGGCATGGCGCACATCCTCCGCGCGTTGTTCGGGCGCGAGCATGTAGTAGTCGATGTTCCACAACGCGAAGACCATTGCGACCAGCGCGAGCGCGAAGGCCACGCCCAGCGCAGGCAAGAGTCCGGTGCCCTGTTCCTGCAGCGGAGCGACCGGCTCGCGCAACGTCGGATCGAAGGAAACACCGGCGTGCTCGAGGCGCTCGAAGGGCGCGACCCCGCCGGCCATCACGAAGACTTCGTCGTTGGGCAGTGCTTCGCGCCGAGCACCGCCTGCGGCCTTTTCGTCGTATTCGAGCACGACTTCGTCGTTCTCGATGGAAACGATCTGACTGTGGTGCGCGACCGCCAGACGATTTTCCTCGATTGCCGACTGCAGACGCGCCTCGTTGCGCTTGCGGATGCGGTGGAACTCGCCTTGGCGATAGGAAAGCGTGACCGAATTGCCCGGCTGTTCCGCGAGCGCCAGCGCGGTCTCCACGGCGCTGTCGCCGCCACCGACGACCACCAGTCGACGGTCGGTGTACGAGTTCGCGTCGAGCAGGCTGTAGGCGACTTTCGGCAGCTCTTCGCCGGGCACGTCGAGTTTGCGCGGAGTCCCGCGCCGTCCGATCGCGAGACAGACGTGCCGCGCGTGGTGCACGCCGACACTGGTGTGCACACGGAAGCTGCCGTCGGGCGCGCGCTCGACACCCTCGAGCGTCTCGCCACCGTGCAGCGGTAGTTCCTGTTCTTTGGCGATCCGCCGCCAGAGTTCGACCAGTTCTTCCTTGGTGAATTCGCTGCGCCCGAGCAGGCCGTGCAGCGGCAACTCGACCGGCTGCATCACGACGAGTTTGCGCCGCGGGTACTTCGCCACGGTGCCGCCCGCGCCCGATTCCTGGTCGATGGTCACGAAGTGCAGGCCGTGGCGCTTGGCTTCCAGTGAACAAGCCAAGCCCGCGGGCCCGGCGCCGACGACGCACAGGTCGAGCAACTCCTCGCCGTCGCCGCGCGCGCCGTCGTTCACGCGCCGCGCAACTTCGGCCGCGACGCTGGTGCCCTGCAGGATCGCGTTCTTGATCAGCGCATGGGCCGTGATTTCGCCGGCGAGGAACAGTCCCGGCGATCCGATCGCTTCGAGTTCGTGGGTCAGCGCGGGCACGTCGCGGCGCTCTTCCAGATTCGCGAGCGTGACCGTGATCGCGCCCACGGGACACTCGCGCTCGCAGGCCGCGTGCCCGACGCAGCGCGCGCCGTTGACCACGACGGCTTGACCGTGCACGAGTTCGAGCACGCCTTCTTCTGGGCAGGCCGCGACGCAAGTCCCGCAGCCCAGGCAGCGCGAGAGATCGACGACCGGATGTTGCAGCTGAGCTTTGTCGGCGCCCGAGCGAACGGCCCGTTCGCGCTGCGACACGCGCACTTGCATGCGCGCCAGTTCATTGCGCCGCGCGATCGCGACGAGCAGCGCGACGCCTAGCACACAGACCAGGGCTACCAGGACAGTCCAGCTCATGGGGTCATGGGCCGCGCGGCGCCATCAGTAGCGAAACGCGCCGTGCGAACGCACATGCGCGCGCGCGACGCGTTGCGGGACGCTGGCGAGTTTCTAGCTATTGCCGCCTTCGCCGGGTTTGGCCGGAGCCGGTTTGGTCGACGCCGCAGGATTGGTTTCGGGCGTGACCGGCAAGGACGTCGGTTGAGTCGAGCCTTGCGCGCCAGTTTGCCCCTCGGGCGCTTCGATCGGATTGGGCGGATTGACCGGAGTGGCCGCAGTGGCGCCGGCGCGCGGGCGGCGACGCGCGGGCGCTGTCGTCGAGTTCGCCGTGTTCTGCTCCGGAACACCCGCTTCGCCGCCTGTTTCCGAGATCGGATTGGGCAGGTGACGGGCCGGCGGCGCGCTCGCAACTTTCTCGGCGGGTGCCGCGGGTGCCGCGGGCGTATCGAGCTGTCCGCGCAGCGCACCCGAAGCGATGTACTGCTTCGAGGCGTTGACGCAGACGTTCAAGCGCCGGCCCAGGTCGCGGGCCTGACTGGTCAGCGCAGGCACTTGTGCCGCGATCACCGACACGGCCGCGGCGTTGAAGTCGTGCTCAAGAAACAGCGCTTGATCGCGGAGGTCCGAGTTGAAAGCGTTGATCGAAACCAGCGCAGCGACCGCCGCGTCGTGCACTTCCGAGTAGCGCGAACGCGTTTCGGCCAGACGCGCCTGGCTTTGCTGGCGCAGGTTGGTGTTGCCGAATTTTTCCAAATCCTTGGTCCAGGCCTGGAAGACTTCGTCGGCCGTGCTCTTCATGGGCTCGACGGACTGCTCGAGCTTTTCGGCCTGGGTCTTCGATTCGTCGATCTTTTTGACCAAGTCCGCGTAGACGAGCATCGGATCACCTTTGAAATCCGGCGCGACGACCGTGCCGAGCGCATCGAAGGCCGCGCTGGCCTTCTCGCGTGAAACCAGCGCTTCGACCTGCACCTGTTCGACGCGACTCAACAGATCATCGACCCGGCTGAGACCATCGCTCTTCTCGCCGCTCATGCACGACGAGAAACCCAGAACCAGGGGCAGGACCAAAGCGAATCCGGCGGCAAGTTGACGGCGCATGCAAAGCCTCATGTTTCGTGACGCAGACGGGTGAAGCGCAATCGGCGCCTCTCCTCTGCCGGCAGTGTTCGACTGCCGTAAGCGCAGTTCTTGAGCCGTGAGGGGCCGGAATCAGGCCCTACGGCGGGCTTCAGGGGGCCCAGCCCGCACCGAGCCCGGTGATCCCGCTGCGTTGATTACCTGGCGCGTGCGTGCTCCGGCGCAGCGAACCTGCGGCGGGTCATGCACGCGCCAGGTAGTCAACGCCGCGGGATTACCGGGCTCCGCCTCACTCGATGCGCTTGATCACGTGCCAGCCGAACGGGCCCTTGCTCGGGTCGTAGGCGGACACGCCGACTTCTCCCACGGCCAGCCGGAAGCCGACCGCCTGGAAGTTTTTGGCGTACTCCTTGCGGTCGGTCTGCGTCAGCGTGTACGTGCCACCGCCCTCGTCGGTGCTGTACTTGTCCATCAGGGCGGGAAAGTCCTCGCCCGCGCGCGCGCGCTTCAAAAGATCTTCGGTCAACGCGCGCGCTTCTTCATACGTGCGGCCGCTCTCCGATCCTTTCATCGCACCGACGAAGGCGACGAGCACGTGCTGCAGCTTGACCTTGTCGATGGACTGCTCCGGCCGCGCCATGATCGCAGCGATGTCGCGGCCGAGCGGCGTTTCGTCGGGCGGGTCACCGCAACTGGTGAGGGCAAGCGCGCTGGCGAACAGGACCGTGCACAGGAGCAGCAAGTGTCGAATCACGCGGCCAGTCTAGCGCGAGCGCCTGCGTTGCGGCACTAGCAGCTCTCGCGGGCCGCCTTCCTAAGCTGCGCGCCGCGTCCCGCCTTTTTTGGGCGAGACGACAGGTACTTCTGCAGCCATGCTTTTCAACGCTGCTCGCGCACGACGCTCGCGCCACAGCGCCCACACTCCCGCCAGCACGAGCGCGCCTTGCACGCCGTAGTAAGTCGTCAGCGCGGTCTGGATCCCGCTCGTGAAGCCATAGCTGTGCAGGCCGACGCCGAGCAGGTTGACACCCCACCACGAGAACGCGACCACGCATCCGCCGGCGGCCGCGGCAATCGCGACGCCGAACTCGCGCAGATAGCCGCCCATGCGCGCATGCAGGATCACGAGCTGCGAGATCACGATCAGCAGCGCGCCATTTTCTTTCGGATCCCAGCCCCAGAAGCGGCCCCAACTCTCGTTGGCCCAGATGCCGCCAAGAATCGTGCCGACCGTCGAGAAGATCAGGCCGAAGCACAGGACGCCGTAGACCATGCGGCCCAGCGAATGGAATTTTTCGGCGGTCATGCGCGCGGGGCGCACGAGCTTGGCTAGCACATAGACGCTGCCGAGCAGCGCCGCGAGCATGCCGGCCGAATAACCGATCGTGATCGCGGTCACGTGCGTCGCCAACCAAAAATTCGTGTCGAGCACAGCCACCAGACTCGGCATCGTGTCCTGGGCGTCGAGCGTCTCGAAGCCATTGGCGATGAACAATCCGACCATGCCTGCGAAGGCGGCGACTGAGCTCGCGACGCGTTGTCGATTGAACCACTCGAGTCCCAGCGCGAGGCTCGTACCGACTGCGGTGACGAACAGGACCGTCTCGTACAGCGTCGACACGGGCGGCCGGCCGCGGATCATGCAGCGAAACACGATCGCGGTAATCAACGCGAGCGTACCACCGGCGGCGAGTGCGAGCGCTGTCCGATGCAGCCACTTCCAGCGCGGCCGCAACCAGCCGATCGCAACCGCCAGAAAGGCGAATGTGAACAAGCCCACACCCCAGCCCAAGGGATCGAGCCGGTAGTAGCTGCCTTCGAGCGCGACCTTGTCGGAAGCTGCGCGCACTGCGTTGAACGAAGCCAGCAGCTCGTGCAACTCGCCGAGCCGCAGTTCGAAGTTGCGCGGCTCGACGCGCGCGCTCGTCAACCGGTCGAGGGCTTCGAGGACTTGTCGGCGGGCCGGGCTGGGCTCCTGTCCGCGCCGTAGCAGCTCCAGAGCCAGGGCGGGCGGGACCCAAACCGTCGCGCCTTCACCGACGGCGCCGTTGTCGGGAGGTATCAGCGCGATCGTCTCCTGGCGGTTGAGCTTCAAGAACGAGTCGACGCGCTCGGCCAGCAACACGATTTCGCCCTGCACGCTGTTGCGCTGCTTGGGATCGAGCGCGGCATACTCGTGCGCGAGCGCGAACAGTTTCTGCAGGCCCGCTTCGAGTTCGTGGAACGTGTAGCGGTCGCGTTTCTTTTTCTCGGGCAATTTCAATTCGAGCGCCTGCACGACGTTCGAATCGTTGATCAGGAAAACCGGCGCGTCCGCGGCCTGCTTGGGGAAGTACAGCGTGTCGAGCAGGAACTCGACTGCGCCATGCTTCTCGCCGGATGCGTCCGTGTACGAGCGCCGGCCGCTGATGCGCAGCAAACTGAAATTCGCCAACGTCGACAGCGGCTTGAGCCGGCCGCCATCCTGCACGATCAATTTTCCGGCCAGTTCGAGCGTGCGCGGCGTCCACGCCGAAGGCGCTTCGTCCTGCTGCGCGTGTGCAAACGCGCACAGCAGGAGTGCGCAGCACACGCTCAGGCACCTGCGAATCCAGTGGCTCATCGAAGCGCCACCGTGGCGCGCAATGCCGTGCGCAGTTTTCGGCCGAAATGCAGCAACAATCCGCAGGCGATCACGATGCACGCGTACAGCGGCAGACGATCGGCCGGATTGCGCACGACCGCGAGCGTCGAGAACAGCCGCGTGCCCGGGCCGGCATCCTGCGGTCCCCAGGAGGCTTGGTACACGACCATGCCTTGGCTGCGCAGCGGCTCGTTCATCGAGATGCGCAGCGCGCGTTCACTGCCGGCTTCGTTGACCGTGACGTCGCTGGTGAACGAGCGCGGCGTCGAGGTGCCCGGGTAATCGACCTTGGCGAAATCCTCGAGCTTGATCTCGAACGGCAGCGCGTGGCGCTCGCGGCGCAAGTCGAAGGTGAACGTGCGCCCGGCGCATTTCGCGGTCCAGGGTTGGCCTTGCTCGCCCCACACGATCGCATCCTGGGCTTCGCCACTCTTGCCATCCGCGAGTCGCAGGTAGGCACCTGCGATGTTGGCCTCGGCTACCTTCGCCGGCTCTTCCTCGCTGAGGAAGTAGCCGTCGATCACGGGCACGTCGACCTTGAACATCGGCCCCTTGGGCAGGACGCGCGTGTTGCGCGCGTAGTGCGCGACCTCGAGCGAGAAAGGCAAGCCCTCGCCCACCAAGCGCACCGAGTTCGCGCCCCGCGACGGGACCAGCGTCTCCTGCGCGACGCGATACTCGAAGAGTTCTCCCGAATCGCGATGTTCAACGATCGACAACTCGTAGCGGAAGGGATCGTTGAAGTAGTCGGCGCGCTGGCCTTCGAAAAGCGTGATCTGACCGTCGTTCGAGAAACGCCACTTCACGAAGCCCGCGGCGAGCATCAGGAGAATACCGAGGTGCGCGATCAGGATGCCCGCGGTGCGGCCGCTTTTCTTCAGTCGCAGCACGCCGCCGATCGTCAAGTTCAAGGCCAAGAGACTCAGCACCAGATTCGCTCCGGGCAATGGCAGGCTGAACGGCCCAAAATCGTGCAGCAGCACGAAGGATTCGAAGTACTTGCGCTGCACTTCATAGAGGCCGCTGCGTGTCTGCTCCAGCGTGCCGAGCCAAGTCAGCACGCCGAGCATCGCCAAGAGGCAGCAAGAAAGTCCCAGCGAGCTGAGCAGCCGAACAAGCGTGTCGAAGGCTCGGCGCATCGCTCAGCCCTTCTTCTTCAGCGAGCTGCAGAACGCAACAAACGCTTCGCGCTGGGCCGACACGGCGGCGCGCGAGCCGGTGAGCTTGACGAACACTGAGCGCGCATCGAGTCGCGCCTGGACGCCGAGCATCATGCGATCAGTGGATGTGTCGTCGAGCGTCACGAGCACGGTGTCGGCACCAAACATCACGATGCGCGGCGCTGCGTCGAGATCTTTTTGAGTCCAGGCCGGAATCTTGAGCTGTCCACACCAGCGATTGATGTTGGCCAGCGCCCCGCCGGCGTCGCCGCCGAGCACGGTGACGTAGCACTCGGTGCCTGCCTGCTCGCCGATCTGGAAGTTGATCACGCGCAAGTCCGTGGGCGGGCGTTCGCTCCAACCCGACGGCGCCACGTAGGCAAATTCCGCTGCGCTTGCTGCACCGGACATGAATGTTCCGAAGCGTTCCGCGCTCGAGGCAAAGAGTCGCGGCTGCGCGCCCTTCGAGTCGATGCGCACGGGCGCGCCGAGCTTGCGTTCGAAGCCGAGACCTTCCGACTGCGAACAGCCGCTCAGGCAGACCGCCAGAACTATCGCGGCGCAACGCGCGGCGCACGACGACTTCTTGCTCGACGACATCACCTGGCTTGCGCGCGCGGACCGCCCTTCCAAAGCAGCCCGCGCTGCGTCGGCCATCCATCGGCACTGCAGCGGTCGACGCTTGAGCGTGCCCCGGTAATCCACCGCCGTTTCTTACACGGCGCCTGCCCTGCCCGGCGCGGC
>JAYUUV010000435.1:0-4970 GCA_043754695.1 Planctomycetota bacterium | reverse complement strand
CGCCTACACCGACGCCGCCGGACGAACGTTGCCTGATTTCACCGAACTTGGCGCCGGAAACATCGGCGGAATGACTCTCGCTCCCGGTCTCTACAAGTGGGGAACCGGCGTCTTGATCCCCAGCAACGGCGTCACGCTTACAGGCAGTGCCTCGAGCGTCTGGATTTTCCAGATCGCGCAGAATCTCGACGTGGCCAGCGCCGCGACCGTCACGCTGAGCGGCGGCGCACTGGCGGACAGGGTCTTCTGGCAAGTCGCCGGCCAGACGACGCTGGGCACGACATGTGACTTCAGCGGAAACATCTTGTGCCAGACCGCCATCGTCCTGGAAACCGGCGCAACGCTGCGCGGAAGAGCGCTGGCGCAAACCGCCGTGACGTTGGACGCCGGTTCGGTCGTTCAATAGTCGAGCGCCAACACGAGCGCCGCTTGGTGCGGTCTCGGAGTCGAACCTGACTCCATCCGCACCGCGGGCGCATGCAGCGGGTGATTCGCAACGTGAATCACCCGTTTCCATTCTGAGCTGACGAGCTGGGGCTCTGCTCGACGTTCATCGCCTCGGCTCAACCCTCGCCGTGCTTGCCGATACGTTCCATGGCTTCGCGAAAGCCGAGGTCAGCAAGGATTTCGTCCGTGAGCTGCTCGCTTTGAACGCGATCCCCGGCGAGACACGCGAGTCGCGCGTCCCACATGGCCGCGGAGAACTTGCCAGCGGCGAGCTCTCGGCGCGCACTGTCAGAGTAGGACCACTTCGACGCGCGTTTTTTTCCTGGTTGAAAAGCGTATGAGTCAGGTGATTTCGTCCACAGTCCCGACAACGCGGCGGCGGGCGAATGCGCTCGAGATCGGCCTCCCGGCGGGAGATGCGCGCAGAAATAGTTCGGAGTGGAGCCTGACTCCGTACGCGGACCAAGTCACCCGACTCCGTACACTTGGCCGGCATGAGTAACACGCCGTTTCGGATCCTGGTGTTGGGTGACTTCAGCGGACGCGGCAGTCGCACGGTCCACGCGCCGGAAGAGCTTGACCGCCGGCGCATACACTCGGTGGACCGGGATGACTTCGATGAAGTCTTTGCGCGACTCGCCGTGCGCGTTCGGATCCCGACGAAGGCCAGCGCGGAGCCTATTGAACTCGCCTTCGAGGAACTCGACCAGATTCATCCCGACCACCTCTTCGCGAGTGTGCCCGCATTCGCAGAGCTGCGCGAATTGCGCCGGCGATTGGAGGACCCGCAAAGTTTTGCCGCGGCCGCGGCTGAACTGGGTCAAGGGCCGTTCGTAGCGCAGAAGGCTGAAGCGACGCCGGCGTTCACGATGCAGGACCTACTCAGCGCCACATCGCAAACGGCACAGCGGCCGCGCTCGCCGGCGAGCACAGGCTCGGAATTGGTCGATGCTCTGCTGCGAGAGATCGTGATTCCGCACGTCACGCCCGCGCCCGATCCGCGGCTGAAGGAACTCTTGGCTTCCGTGGACGCGGCCACGAGCGCGCACATGCGCACCTTGATGCACCACGATCGCGTGCGCGAACTCGAAGCCGCGTGGCGCGGACTGAAGTTCCTCGTGCGCCGACTCGAGACGGACTCCAGCTTGCAAATTCATTTGCTCGATGTGACGCGCGCGGAACTGGAGGCCGATTTCAATGTGGCGAATGAGCCGGCACGGTCGCGACTTTGGAAGCGCCTGGTCGAATCCACGGTCGATTCGCCTGGCGCCGATGGCTGGGCCGCGATTTTGTGCGCGACTTCGTTCGACGCAAGCGTCGCAAGCGCGGACTCGCTTGCGAACCTGGCGCGCCTGGCCTCGGCCGCCGGCGCCACGTTGTTGGCGGGCGGCAACAGTCGACTTGTAGGTTGCGAGTCGCTGGCTGCGAGTGCCGACCCCGATGACTGGACCTTTTCGTTGGACGCGGATTCGGCGCGAGCCTGGCAAGCTCTGCGCGAGCTGCCGCAGGCCGAGAGCGTATGCCTCACCTTGCCGCGCATCCTGTTGCGCCTGCCGTACGGCGCGGGCGCCGGAACCGTGGAGCGCTTCGCCTTCGAGGAACTCGCCGGCCCGAACGATCACGAAGGCTACACATGGGGCAGCGGCGCTTTCGCGGCGGGCCTGTTGCTCGGCCAGGAATTCACGCGCAACGGTTGGCCGGTTGGGAGCGTTGTCACGATCGAGATCGAAGACTTGCCCGCCGATGTCCGCGAGCGGAACGGCGAGTCGATGCTCATGCCCTGCGCCGAAGTGCTGCTGACCGAACGCGGCGCGGATCGGTTGATCGCGTGCGGATTGACACCGCTGCGTTCGATCCGCGGCCGCGACGCGCTGCGCATCGGGCCGCTGGTGTACGGAGTCAGGTGACTTCGTCCGCGGTTGATACGCCGGGGACTGTGGACGAAATCACCTGACTCCGTATCGTGGACGAAATCACCTGACTCCGTATCAGGTTTGCCCATTCAGAATGTAGAAGAGCACGTTCCTGTTCCACAACGACTCCGTCACCGCGCGGACCAGGTCGTAGCCGGCGGAACTTAGCCCCGGCACCGGTTTCGCCTTCCCTTGGCCATTCATGTTCGCGGTCAGGACCGGACCCGTCTTGCCCGGGCCCGTGACTTTGACACTGATGGCCGTGATGATCTTCGAGTCCTTTTCTTCTCCGTCGCGCGTGAGCTTGGTGACGGTGAATTCGACGAAGAAACCGGCCTTGGAATCCGACCCGACTTTGAGTCGACGCTCTTTGCCGACCAGCTTCTTGAGCGTCGATTCCATCTCCGAGCGGAATGTGTCCCGCAGCTTGCTGTCGTAGCAGTCCTTGACGATGCATTCGAAGTTCACGCTGATCGGCGCCTGAACGGGAACTGCCTGGCGGACAGATGGCTTGGCTTTGGGATCGTTGTTCATGGTGGGTACGGGGTCGGATAGGGTGTCAGGGGACTTCGTCCGCAGCTTTGGGCAGCGCTACGGCGAGCGAAGTCGGCCGACACCGCATCGGGAGCCGCTGCGCTATGTTGACGGGCCGAGTCATTGATGGGTAGCCCACTTCGAAGATTGTCCGTGCTCGCCACATTCGCGATCGGCCCCTTGGCGGCGCTCGCGGCACTGCACTTTGGTTTCGATGCGCCGATGCACGAAGCCACGTTGCCCCTGATCCATCGCGAAGGCGGCTTCGTCGGAGCCAATGCCTGCCGCGCGTGCCACGAAGAACACTTCGACTCCTGGGAGCGCACGTTTCACCACACGATGACCCAGCGCGCCGACGCGCAGTCGGTCGTCGGCGCCTTCGACGGACGCGCGGTGAACTACGCCGACAAGACGGCGCGGCCGATTTCGCGCGACGGCCGCTTCTTCATGGAACTGCCTGGCGCGGACGGAAAAACGCGCGAAGCCGAGGTCGTGTTGACAGTCGGCTCGCGGCGCTATCAGCAATACTTCGAGCGCGTTTCTCGCGGCAGCGATTTTGCGTTCGTGCGCCTGCCGATCCTGTGGCACATCGGGGCGCAGCGCTGGCTGCACTTGAACACGGTCTTCCTGAATCCCGACAGCCCTGATTGGGACGATCACAAGGCCGACTGGAATTCGAATTGCATCTTCTGCCACAACACCGGGCCGCAGCCGCGGATGACCAATTACCGCGATCCTTCACGCAAGGACGCGGAGCGCTTCGATTCGAAGGTCGCGGATCTCGGCATCGCCTGCGAGAGCTGTCACGGGCCCGGCCTGAAGCACACGCAGGCAGAGCGCGATCCGCTGCATAGATATAACGAGCACTTCGGCGAGCAACGCGACCCGCTGATCGTGCAGCCCACGCGCATCGACCAGGAAGGCGCGGTCGGCGTGTGCGGCCAGTGCCACGGCCAGCGCATGCCCAATCCGATCTCGCGCTCCGAAGCCTGGCTGACCAGCGGGCCGACCTTTCGCAGCGGTGAGCGCTTGCTCGATCACGTCAGTCCGGTCGCGATCGACACGCCCGTGCTCGGCCGCGCGGACCCGGACACCTTCCGCTTTCGCTTCTGGGCCGATGGCACGCCGCGGCTGACGGCCTACGAGTACCAGGGCACGACCAGTTCGCCGTGTTACTTGAAAGGCACGCTGACCTGCGGGTCGTGTCACACGATGCACTCGGGCGACGTGCACGGCATGCTCGAGCCTCAAATGCGCGGCAATCAGGCCTGTGTGCAATGCCATGCTGAAATCGGCCGCGATGTCAAGGCGCACACGAAGCACGCGCCGCAATCCTCCGGCTCCGCGTGTCTGGAATGCCACATGCCGCGCATGGTCTACGGCGTGGTCGAGATCCATCGCAGCCACCGCATCGAAGTGCCCGATGCGAAACGCGACGCGGAAGGCGGCCGGCCGAACGCGTGCACGCTTTGCCATCTCGACAAGAGTCCGCTGTGGACCGCGGCGCAAATCGCACGACTTTGGGGACGCGAGCCACAAACGCCGGCTTTTCGCCGCGACAAAGCGCCGCTCGAACTCGCCGATTCCGTTGCTTCGCTGCTGTCAGGCGACGCCGTTCAACGCGCGGTGTATGCCAAAGCCATGGGGCGCGCCGACGCTGCCTTGGATCCGCGCGACAAGGCCTTCGTGCGCTTGCACCTCGCGATCACGCTCGGCGACGCTTATGCGAGCGTGCGCTGGATCGCGCAGCGCAGTCTGCAAGCGCTCGAGCGCGAGCTCCCGATTGGAACGGCAAACGCGCTCGACAGCATCGATCACATGGCCGGGCCCGATGCGCGGCGCGCCGCGCTCTTCAATATGCTGGAATTGCTCGCCGAACGATCGCGAGGCAAGTTGAACACGGCCCCGGCCGGCTTTTTCATCGGCGGCGACTTCATGATGGATCTCGAACGGATCATCCAACTTACCGACCTTCAAGGCGAGCGCAGCATCTCCATCGGCGAATGAGAGACTCTTCCACACACGCGGCATTGGTCTTCGGTTGGATCCTGCTGGCGATCTTTCTGCCGCTGGGCA
>JAYUUV010000434.1:0-6427 GCA_043754695.1 Planctomycetota bacterium | reverse complement strand
CGCGCGGCGTACCCCGCGCGCCGGCCGGAAATAGTTCGTAGTGGAGCCTGACTCCGTACAACCGTACGCTGGCGGGAGCATGCGCATCCTTCGCTCGTTGGTTGGCTCGCGCCCGACTTCGTACAGCGGCGGAGTGCAGTTCGCTTTGCTCGCGAGCCTTTGCGGCGTGCTCTTCGTTGGCGCGATTTTCTTGCGCGGCATCTCGGCGCCGCCGCGGATCGCACCGGAGCTGCGCAGCGAGCGGTCGGCCGTGGTCTCACCGCTGCAGTTCCTCGGGCCGAGCGGGTTGAAACGCGTGGCGGAACTCGCGGCGCTGCTCCCTGAAGCACTGCGCGAGCCCTGGACGCGCTCGACGGCTGGCCTGCACGCCCTCGCCGATTGCCCGAACACGCTCGAGTGGCTCGCGACACCGCGCGGTCAGGAATTCGAGCGTGTGCTGGGCGAGCTCGAACGCGGCGATTCGACGCAGGGCTTGGCCGCGCTCGTGTTGCTCGTCGATCTCGCGCGTCACACCAAGTGGGCGCCGAGCGTGTTCCTCGGACCTGAACATTGCGAACGCCTCGGCGATCTGCTGCAAACCTGGCTGGCGCGTTTTGGAGAAAAATCGAGCGACGACGTGACGTTGCACGAGCCCGCGCTCGCCGCGTCGCTGCTTTACGCGCGCACGATGCGCGCGGCCTATCGTTCGCCGACTTTCGGTCGCAGCGAAGCGCCCTATGCTCGCGCGCGCGCGTTCATGCGCGAGGTCTGCGGCTTGCAAGCCAAGACCCAGACCGAATTCGGCCGCGCCTTGAAGGAACGTCACCCGCGCGCATTCATGGGCCTTCTGGAGGCCGACGATTTTCTCGCCGGCGCCGACGAAGAAGCGCGTCTGGCCTTTCCCGACATCGACGGAGCGTGCGGCAAATGAACGCGGAGCGCCAACTCGGCTTCGCTTGTTTGCTGATCGCGATCGGTGGCGTGCTGCTCGCGCTGCAACTTGACGGCGACGGAGCAATCGTCGGCACCGGTTTCGCGCCGCTCGGCATCGGAGCGGTGGTAGCGCTCGCGGCGACTCTATTGGCCGGCAAAGGCCGCACGAGTTTGCCACGCGACGGACTCGACGTGCTTTCGACCGCGAGCGCGTTCCTCGGACTTGCCTTCCTCGTCGCCGGAGTGCTGGCGCCCGGCGGAAGCTGGTTGTTCTTCGAAGTGTTGATCCTGTTGTGGCTGCTGACGCGCCGCGGGCCCGAAGGAAAATCGGACGGACCGATCCTGACGCCCGGCTCGTGCGTCGCGCTCACGCTGATGCTGCTGCTGCGACTGTGGATCGCCTATCAGGGCAGCGAAAATCGCTGGCAATTGATGCAGATTTCCGTCCCGATCCTGTCCTCGATTCCTTGGAGCGTGCTCGATCCGATCAAGACGATTCAACTCGGTTCGTTCGACCCGACCGAAATGGGCTTGCCCGTGACGGGCATGCGTTTCGGATCGACGCTGGCGCTGTGGTCGTGCGGATTCGCCGCGCTGGCGAGCGGTCTGATGTGGCGCTCGCGCGCGGCGTACGAATTCGAAAACGATCGCATCCACGGCACGATCCAAACCCTGCCCCACGCCCTAGCTCGGCTGGTCGAGCGCCTGGTTCCCGAAGAGGATTGGAAGCGTCTGGGCCTGCACGGACTTTCGGAGCGCCTGCGCTGCAAACGCATCGAGGCGCTCGTCGAAAAAGAAATGCGCTCGCGGCGCGAGTTCGACCACTTGGTGCGCCAGACGCCGTTCCTCGAACTGCCGATGTCCAATCCGTTCGCGACCGCCGTCGAGAGCGCGATCGTGGGCGAGCCGCAGAAGCCCGAATCGCGCTGAGTCAGCGTCGCTCGAGTACCACGCGCAACGGCAGGTGATCCGATCCGGCGTCGGCGAGCACGCGCGCTTCGCGGCAAAAATACGCGTCCGAATGCCAGACGTAGTCGATGCGAATTACCGGCGGAATCGGCAGGTCGCGGTACTTGCCTTGCACCGGAAAGGTCAGGCCAAATCCGTCGCCCGCGGCGCGGAACGCGTCGTGCAAACCGGCGGCTCTCAATAACACACACAGGTCCATGTTCTCGGTCGCATTGAGATCGCCGACGATCATGGCCGGCGAGAGTTTCCTCACGCTCGAGGCCAGGCGGGCGAAGTCTTCCGAATTGGGCGACCACGGTGCGTAGAGCAGGCGGAACAATCCTGGATGCACGTTGAAGATCGTCGTGCGTTCGCCGCGCACGTCGAGCAGTGCGCGCTGATAGGGACGGCGCGAGCGCAGGCGGAACAGCTCGCTTTCGAGGATCGGAAACTTCGAGAACAATCCCAGGCCGTCGATGCCCAGGCCGTGGAGATCGCGATAGGGATAGAGTTCGAGCAGGTCGTTCGCGAAAGCGTGTTCCTGATCGGAAGTCAGCTCCTGCAGCACGACGACGTCGGCGCTCTCGCTGCGCATGAGTTGCACGATTTCCGCAAAGGACGCGACTCCCGCGCCGACGTTGAAGCTGACGAGTTGGAGCGTCGGTCCGCGCGCGGCGGGGGGCGTCGTCGGCGGCAGCAGCAGGTGGCCGAAGAGTGCGAGCCACGTGGTACTGATCAGCGCATGAGCCAGGGCTGCCGCGCGCCGCTTTCGCAGCAGCGCGACGGCGAGCAGCGCGAACGAAGGCAGGCAGATCCAGATCAACATCGGCTCGATCACGCACAGCGGCCACAGCACCGGGCCAAAGATCGCGCGCAACACCAGGTAGATGGCAAGCGAGTAGCGCAGCGCGGCCATGGCCCAGCTCACGAGGCTAAACATGGACGCCTAGGCTGCTCGAAGGAAAGTGGGGGAGGGCGGGCTGCTCGCAGGCGCGGGCCGCAAAGTACCATGTGCGCATGCAGCCTCGCTCCTGGATTGCCTGCGGCGCTTTCGCCATGTTCCTCGCCATCGCCTGCGGCGCTTTCGGCGCCCACGCGCTCAAGGCGCGCCTCGACGCGGAGCATCTCGCGGTCTGGACCACGGCGGTGCATTATCACGCGTTGCACGCGCTGGCGCTCGTGGCCTTCGGCATCTGGCGCGAGCGGAATCCTGGCGGCAGCCTGCCGGCCTGCGCGCTGCTTGTCGGCATCGTGTTGTTCTCAGGTTCGCTCTACGGGCTCGCGCTCGGCGGTCCCGCGTGGCTGGGTCCCGTGACGCCGCTGGGTGGAGCCAGTTTCCTCACGGGCTGGCTCGCACTCGGCGTTCAGGCCTTGCGGAAGTAGCCGAACGTCGCGCCTTTCCTTTCACTCCATCCACTCCGCGCGCGCTCCATCGTCGAGCGAAAGCCCGCGAAATTTTCCGCGCACGAGCACGGAGGACATGGCCTGCGTCTTTTCCGGACGCGCGTTGCGCAACACATCGTTGGCCTTCGCGCGCTCGAGCGACCAGTCCGCGAGCGCGGCGCGACTGCATGGTCCGTTCGCCGGCTGCAGACGATCCACTTCGTCCCAAAGCGTCCGCTTCATCTTGCCACGGCGCACGGTCATGAGCTCGACGCGGTCGCGCTCGATGGCATCGACAGGCAGCGCGGTTGCATCGAGCCAACCCGACTCCGCGAGGTCGAGCAGCGCACTTTGCACCGCCGAGGGCGTCATCACGCCGGCCACGTAGTTGCGCGTGCCGTCCTGGCTCCAGGGCGCGAAGACCACGGCTCCGTCCTCCCAAATCGCGAGTTCGAGAATCGAGCGCGAGGCGCGCGATGGTTTTGCGGGCCTGGAGCAGAGACAGATCACCGGCCTTTGCTCGCCAGAATCGAGCAGCACCGACGAGCGTGATCGACCGGGGACGGATTGCGTCGTCGCGGATCCCAGCAGGTTCCAGGGTTCGTTGGCGGACTCGCGCGGCGCGAGGTCGCGGGCTACGCGGCCATCATCGTCGCGGGCGCGGGCATCGGCCCCGGCTTGCAACAGGGCGCGCACGCAGTTCGAGTCGCCGTGGCGCGCCGCCAGATGCAGTGCTGTCAGCCCGCGCGAGGTCCTTGCTTCCATGGCGGTTCGGTCGAGCAGGCCGAGCAATTCGGCGACAACTTCCGTTCGTCCGTGCGCGGCGGCTTCGTGAAGCGCCGCCCAACCGTGATCGTCGCCCACACGCGGGTCGGCTCCTGCCGCGAGCAAGCTGCGCACGCTTTCGAGGTCGCCCACGGCGGACGCGAGCTGCAGCGCGCTGCGTCCGCGCTGATCCCTGACGCGCAGGTCGGCGCCGCGTCCGATCAGGAAGTTCACCATCGAAGCCTGTCCGAGCAAGGCCGCGCGCGCCAGCGGAGTGAGTCCCTGCAGGTCCTCGCAATTCACGTTCGCGCCGGCGCCCAGCAGCGCAGCAGCGGAATGCTCGCGCCCGTTTTCGCCGGCGATGTGCAGTGCGCTCGCAGCGCATTGATAGCCGGCGCTCCGATTCGCGTCGGCACCGGCCGCGATCAGTTGGGCGATCAGCTCCGCATCGTCATGGGCGGCCGCCAGCTGCAGTTCCGAGGCGACGGCGTCGCGCGGCTTCGACAATTTCGCACCAGCGAGCAACAGACGCCGCGCGATCAGCGTCTCGCCGGCCTCGATCGCAGCACAAAGCGCGCTGCGGCCCGCGTCGTCGGTCGCGTTCGGATCGAGCCCGCGGGTCAGCAGGGACTCGACCAGCTCGCCATGGCCCGATTCGGCGGCGGACACGAGGGCGCTGGGCGAAATCAGCGCTTCCGCAGGCCCGCTGGAGGTCCCACCTGGCTCGGACGCCTGTACTCCGCGACCGAAAAGCGCCCAGGTAGCAGTCGAGACGACGACGATCGCCAGGAGCACCGAGGCCACGAGGCGGCTCGAGGGCGGCAACCTGCGCCCGGCGTCGTGGTCGAATGAATGTGCGCCCATCGGGCGGGATTCTACGCGGGCTTCGCGCTAACGGCGCGCACCGTTTCGTACTCTGCAGTCCATGGCCAGACCCGCGACGAGCTATTGGGACTACATCCAGGTCGAGAATTTGCTCGCGCTGCAGGGCGGACTCGATCGCGACGAGCGCACCCTCGCCAACGACGAGGTGCTGTTCATCACGGTGCACCAGATCTTCGAATTGTGGTTCAAGCTGATCCACCGCGAACTGCGCTCGACACGCGATCTTTTCCAGGCCAGCGTGGTCGAGGAACAGCAATTGTCCGGCGCCGTGCATTCGCTCGAACGCATCTCAGCCCTGTTCAAAGTCAGCACCCAGCACTGGGAGGTGATGGAGACTTTGACCACGCGCGAGTATCTGGCCTTCCGCGACAAGTTGATGGGCGCGAGCGGCTTCCAGAGCGCCCAGTTGCGCCAGGTCGAAATCCTGTTCGGCCTCGACGAGAAGGATCGCATCGGCTTCGGCTTCGAGGGCAGTTACATGGAAGCACTGAAGGCCGCCGATGGTCAGCCTTCGCCTGCGCATGCGCGTGTCGTGGCCGCCCTGGCGGACAAGCCGACGCTGAAGGATGCGATCGAGGCCTGGTTGTATCGCACTCCGATCGACGGTGTCGGGCCGAACGACGAGCAGGCTGACTTGCAGCTCGACCGTTTCGCGGACGATTTTCTCCTGGCCCACGGCCGCGCCGTCGACCGCAGCGCGGCGCGCGCGCTGGAAATCGCCGCGAGCGGGACGGACAAGGATCGACTGAGGCAACGCTATTTGGCCGAGAAGGAGTCCGTGCGTGCGTTCCTTTGTCCGAGCGCCGAGGAAGGCGGAGCGCGGCTCAAGCGCGTGCGCTGCGCGATGATATTCATCGAGACGTATCGCGAATTGGCGCTGCTGGCCTGGCCGCGCGCGCTGCTCGATCGGCTGGTCGAAGTGGAGCAACTCTTCGTCGTCTTCCGCCAGCGCCACGCGCGCATGGTCGAGCGCATCATCGGCCGGCGCACGGGCACCGGCGGCAGCGCGGGCGTCGAGTACCTCGACACGACCGCGCTCAAGTACCGCGTGTTCCGCGATCTGTGGGCGATTCGCACGCTGCAGATCCCGCGCGATCTCGCGCCGGCACTGTCGAAGGCCGCGTTCTACGGATTTCGCAGCGGAGTCTGAACAGCCGGCGAGGCCGAAGTCACTTGCCTTCGTCGCGCTCGAGGTCGTTCAGTTTCCAATCGAAAGCGAGCGCATGGCGTTCGAAGCCCGCCGGCGCCTCGAGCCAGGCGCGTTGCTCGAGCGGCGCATAGCGGGCGATCCACGCCTCGACGCTGCCGCGCTCGCGCACGAAGTCCTCGCGGTAGCTGTCGAACAGATTCGAGGCTTCCACGCGCCGGTGCTCGGGATCGAATTTCGTGCGCCGCGAATCGGCGAGCCAGGCGCGCGCGGCGGCGTCGAGTTCCTTGTCCAATGCCTCGCCCGTGAAGGCCGCGCGACGTAAAGCAGGACTGCCCAGGCAACTTGTGCACAGCGCCGCGTGTACTCGCGCGTCCTTGAACTGCG
>JAYUUV010000433.1:0-11039 GCA_043754695.1 Planctomycetota bacterium | reverse complement strand
GCGTTGAGGTGCCCTGTTGAAGGCATCCTGGGATGGCGATCGCGACCCCCTGGTGGCCCTTGGCCGTGGCCAGCCGGGGCTGTTCGAAGCGTTCGTGCGCAGCGAGGCCGCGACCCTGATCGGATTTTTCCAACGTCTGGGCGAGTCGAGGGTCGAAGCCGAGGACCTGGCCCAGGAAGTCTTGCTCAAGTTGTACCGCCACGCCGCAAGCTACCAGCCCCAGGGCACGTTCGAGGCCTTTGCGATGCGCATCGCGCGCAACGCATGGATCGACCGTCGTCGCCGCAACGCAGCGCGAATTCCCGGGCGTGAGTACGGCGCGCTCGATGCAGATCCGGCGGAACCGGCGGCGCCCAGGGCCGAGCCGGACCGGCGCCTGCTGCGGCGCGAAACACGTACACGGCTGACTCAGGCGCTGACGCGTCTTTCCGCCAACCACGCGCTCATTTTCGAAATGGCCGTTGTGCAGGGTTTGCCCTACCCCGAGATCGCCCGCGAACTCGACATTCCCGTGGGCACGGTCAAGTCGCGCGTTTTCCATGCGCTGCGCTACCTGCGCGCGCAACTAGCGGAAGAAGCGGGGCCTGGCGCGCTGCCGCCGACGCAGGAATCGCCGCTTGCGGAAAATCCCTTCGGAGCTGCACTGTGAAGCCGACGCGAACGAACGACTTCGCTCAGGACGCTCACGCCCACTTCGCGCCAGAGCAGCTGCTCGAACTTGCGCTCGAGCAAAGTTCCGGTCGCGTGCAGACCGACGCGGCGTCGGCGCTTGCCCATGGGCGAGCGCGGGCCTGCCCGCAATGTGCGCGTACGCTCGACGGCTTGCTGCATGATCTGGAGCACGTCCGCGCCGCGCTGCGCGCTGTTCCCGCGATCGACGAGCGGCGCACGGCGACCCTGGCCGAGGCGACGATCGGAATGACGACGCGCGAGGAGCTTGCCTTGCGGTGCGACCGGCGCGCACTGGGGCGCTTCCTGCAGCGCAGCTGGAAGAGTTCACTGGCGTTGCGCCTCGTCGCCGCGGGCCTCTTGCTGCACGTGATCGCCGTGCCCGTGGCGCTGATCGTGCTCGCCGTTCAAGCGCGAAAGCAGCAGCTTGCCGGCGTCGCCAATGTCATAGGCGCGGCTCCGGCCCTCGAACTGGCGAGCGCCCCGGACGCGATCGAACCCAGCCACGGCAGCGTGCCCGCCCCCGATACGCTGGCCTTCGATTCGATCGTGCCTTCCTTCGAGACGCCCGCGCGCAGCCAGCGCGTGGCCCAGGCGCGACGCGATCTGCTCGAGAACGGAGCGGCGAAATTGTCCGCGTTCGAACGTCAGCTCGGCTGCAGCGACGATTTGACGGAGAGCATCGCTCGGACGCTGATCACGCGCAGCCGGCCGCTGGGTCTGGGTAGCATGGACGCCTCGCAGCGCGAACGAACGGCGGACCTGGCCTTGGTCGAACGGGCGCATTGCGCGGAGCGCTTGCTCAACGACTGGGTGGCCAGCGGTCGAGTCGATCGGCGCTTGTCCGCGGCGCTGTGGCAAGTCCCGGAGCAGAGTCCTGCTGACCCCATGGACCCGAGTCCCGCAGCGGTACTGACTCGCGCGGACGGCAACGAATTGGAGCTTGCGAAGGCTGCGGGCGAGCTCGGCCCCAGGGCGGGTCCCGACCGCGAATTGATCAAGGCTCTGGAACAGGCCTACGCTACGAGGTTGGCCAGCGAGCCCGGCGGAGAGCTGGCCAACTGGGTCGCCTGGGGCCGTGGCAGCGAGCGTTAGCCGCCCCTCGAACCTGCCGCATACCCAAGGGCGAGCGAGAATTTCGCGGCGACTGGGGCGTGATGGGGGACGCTTTTCGTGCGGCAGTGGTCCGCACCGTCGCTGGCCCCTATGCTCTCACGCCGCATGCCCGTCTTTCAGACAACCCCTGCCGCCTTCGCACTGAGTCTGTTCGTTTGGACGAGCTTCGTCGCGCAAGGGGACGCTCAGGCGCAGCCCGATCCCGCGCAGACTTCGCCTGCCCAGACTCCACCCGCGACAGCGCCTCCGGCGCAGGCTCCATCCGCGACGGCGCCCGCTGTTCAAAGTCCTCCCGCGCAGAAGCCTCCCGACCCAACGGCCGCTGCGCAAACTCCGCCCGCGCAGGCACCGACGTTTCAGGAGGGTGAGGCCAGCGCCAAGAAGCTGCAGCCCAGATCCACGCAGGGTGAAGTCCAACTGGAGTTGACGCTCGAGCAGGCGCTCAAGATCGCCGTCGACAACGATCTGGGTCTGGAGATCGAGGCCGTCGCCAGCGAAGTGGCCAGCTACGAATACGCGGGCAGCTGGGGCAGCTTTGATCCGCGCCTGACAGCAAACGCCGCCATCAGCAAGACGGAATTCGAGGCCAATTCCAGCTTGTCGGGAGCCAGCGTCCTCAAGGAGGACACGCAGGAAGGCGGCGTCGGCCTGCAGTTCCCGTTGGAGACCGGCGGTGAGTTCGGCGCCAACTACGGGCGCGTAAACAAGAAGAGCAACAGCAGTTTCCAGCTCGACAATCCTTCGACCACCGACACGCTCGCGCTCACGTTCAAGCAGCCCTTGTTGCGCGGAGCGTGGCAGAAGTACGCCACGAATACGCAGCGTCAGACTGAGATCGTCTATCAGCGCAGCATCGAGAGTTATCGTCAGGCACGACAGCAATTGCTGCTGGACGTGGACACTGCGTATTGGGGGTTGGTCGGGACGATCGAGCTGCTCGGAGTGGCCGAGGCAACGATCGAACTCGGCCGCCGTCAGTTGGATCAGAACCAACGCCGGCTCGATGCGGGCGTCGGAACCGGCGTGGAAGTGCTGCAGGCGGAAACCAATGTGGCGAAACGCGTCGAGGAACGTCTGCTGGCCTATGTCAACGTGCGCAACGCGCAGGACAAACTGAAGGCCACGCTGTTCCCAGGCACGGACAAGGCTTCTTGGGAAACTCAGATCGTTCCCACCACACCACTCCCGGAAAACACGAGTGCCGTCGCGCCGGCCTGGGACGTCGCACTCGGTGTGGCGCTAGAGAATCGCTCGGAATTGCGCCAGCAGCGCCTGACGATCGACATCGGCGATCTGCAATTGGAGCGCACGAAGAGCGAACGTCGCTGGGGCCTCAACCTCGAGCTCAGCTCCGTCGCCCGCGGCTTTGACGGCGACAGCTACGACGCATTCGAAAGCGCCGCTTCGTTCGAGTATCCGGCCAATCGCGCGGCGCTGACCCTGGATGTGCCGATCCTCAATCGCAGCGCGAAGAACGCAGAGCGTGCGGCCGCCGCGCAGGGCCGCTCGGCGCGGCTGCTCTACGCTCAGATCGAGTCGCAGATCGTGGCCGAGGTGCGCGACGCCGTGCGCCAGATCCTCTACCAGTCCGAGGCGGTCAAGGCTGCCGTCAAGAGTCTTGAACTCGCCAAGCGCCAGCTCGCTGCCGAAGAGGCGCGCTATGGCGAGGGACTCTCGACTACCTTCCAGGTCCTCGATTTCCAAAACCAACTTGCCGAGGCTCTCGCCAGCGAGAAGCGCGCGCGCAGTTTCTATGCCCATTCGCTGGCCGTGCTGGCGAAAGCTGAGGGAATCCTGGGCGAGAAGGAAACGCGCTGACAGCGCCAGGTAGTGCTTGCATGCGACTGGCGTCGGTGTGTCTTGTGGCTCTGCTCGTCGCCTGCGGGAAGGGCGCGCCGACCCCGCCCCAACCGGCGGCGATCGACGAACGCGTCGCCATGTTTTTTGCGCCCTCGCTGGCGCGCGGGCCCTACAACGTCGATCTCGCCGACATCACGCCGATCCTGATCGAGACTCTGCGAGTCGGCGATCATGACGCGATCCGCCGAGCGAAAATGGAACTGGCCGGCTCAGGTGAGCGCGGCGTCGAGGCTACGCGCCGCCTGATCGAGCGCTATCGTTCCGACCCGGGCGGCGTGGACTATCTGCGCAACGCCGCGGACGTGCTCGCGCTCAGCGAAGAACCGTCTGCGACCCCGCTGTTGTGGCCACTGCTCGAGCAACCCTCGGAGTCGCTGAGGATCCAGGTCCTGCGCGGTCTGCTCGTGCATCCAAGGCCGGAGTCCTTCGATCCGACACTGGCAGCGCTCGCCGACGCGCCCGAGGGCTATCAGGCGGAGATCTGCGCTGGCCTCGCGCACTTGGATCTCGAGCGTGCGCAGCGCTTGTGGCTGTCGTGGATCGAGAACGGCGACAACCCCCAGCTCTGGCCAAGGATCCTGCCTTTCCTCGCAGCGCTGCGTGCGCCCGAACTGGTCGTCCGCGCAAGGCTTTTGCTCGAGCGCAAGGACCTCGATCGTGCGGCGCGCATCTGGTTGTGCGCATCGGCATCTCAGGCCGGCGACCTGGCTCGCGACGAGCGCGCCTTGGCCGAGCTGCGTGTGGCGCGCGAGTCGAAAAACCCGACCGAACGCGATCTCGCGGTGCGCGCGTTGGCAGCGGCAGGGCGCCTGGAGGAGTTGGCCTGGACGCTGGAGCACGACGACAGGGCCGGCATTCGCGCGCTCGTCGTGCTCGCCGCGGCCGAGCGCGTCGATCAGCCAGCGTCTCGCGAACTCTTGAAACAAGCTTCCAACGACATCGACCCGTTGGTGGCGAAGCCGGCGCTGACTGCACTTGCGACATCGGGCGGAGCCGAGGCCGTGGACGGTGCGCTGCAGTGGCTCTCCAGTCCGACGCTCGCAGAGGTCGAGGCCGGAATCCAGATCCTGCGCGAACCGATGCTCAGCGATCCCGCGCTGGCTCAGCGTGTCTTCAAGCTGCTCGGCCCGCGACTTCAGTCGAGCGCTCCGGGCCCGAGTGTCGAGCGCGCGATGCTGATCAAGATCCTCGGGCAGATCCCTGATCCGGCGGCGACGCGCATGTTGATCGATCTGGCGCTGGCGACCCGCGGAGAGCTGGAGTCGACCCGCGCGCAACGTTTCATTCTGCGTCAATCCGTCAACGCGGGTCCGGCCGCCCAGGCTGCACTCGCGCAGTTGTGGCGCAGCCACGACGACCCGCTGCTGCGCATGGACGCGCTCGAAGCAATCGCGGCGCTCGGCGGTGAACACGGCCGCGAACTGCTGCTTGAAGTGCTCGACGATCCGCGCACGTCTGCCCAGGAAATGGTGTACGTCGCCGACCGGCTCGTGCGCATCGGGCCGGCCGGCGAAGTTGCCTGGCAACTCAAGCGCGCAACGCTGCGCATCGAAGCTGCGCCGGCGCGCGAAGCACTGCAGGGCATCCTGTGGCGTTGGTACCCGGCGCCCACGGCCGCCAGATAGGAGCGCAGCACAAGGCCTGGCGAGTCGTTGGATGATTGCCGGCCGCCGGCGCAAACTGCCGCTTGTTCACTCGGTATCGGACGCGGCCACGCTCACCCAGCCGTGGGCCTGCAGGTCGAAGGCCTGCGGCGACTGGACTTGCGGTGCTCCGTCGAGTCCACCCGGCGCGGGATCGAGGCCTGTGTGCCGCAGCACGGCAGTGCTCGAAAAGCCATAAAACGCCGGCTCGCCGGCGCTGGAGCGCCGCTCGGGCCAGGCGCGCAGGGCCATGACGCCCCGCGTGTCGCCCGCGAAACCGGGCAGGCGCACGAATTCGAAGTAGTAGCCGTGGCGCAGCAACAAGCGGCCGTCGTCAATGACGGTCTGGTCCTCGAATTGGCGCCGCGCTGCTTTTGGCAAGCGCTCGAAAAGCTCGCGCGTGTCCCTGGGCGGCGAAGCGAGCAGTGCATCGTCCTCGAAGAGCTGCGCCATCCGGCGTACGAGTCGCTGAGCATCCGCCTCGTTTTCACGGCGCGCGAAGGCTGTCAATCGCGGCAGCGAGACGATCACCACCACGGCTACGACGCCGATCAGGATGGCCAGGTCGAGGGCCTGCAGGCGACCGAGCAGCGAGTGGCGGGCTTGGGAGGCGGGGCGTGACATCGGGACGATGGGAGGATTCTTCGCTACCAGCTGCTAGGCTGCAAGCTCGATGCAGCAGCCCCGAGCGCAGGCCCTGCCCGGATTGCTCCTTGCGAGCGCGCAGCACATCGCGCGGCGCGTGGCTTCGGCCGGACAGCGGGCGTGGATCGTAGGCGGTCCGGTGCGCGACCTTGCGCTGGAGGTCGAACCCATGGACCTGGACATGGCCAGCGCGCTTCTGCCGGAGGAGGTCGAGGGGCTCTTCGAACGCACCAGCGCGGTCGGCAAGGCCTTCGGGACGGTGCTCGTCCACGGCGATGGCATCGACGTCCAGTTGACGACTTTTCGACGCGAGCGCGGTTTCTCCGATGCGCGCCGACCCGATCATGTCGATTACACCGAGCGCCTGGAAGAGGACGCGCGGCGGCGGGACTTCACCTGCAATGCGATGTACTTGGATCCGCTGAACGACGAATTGTGCGATCCCGAGGGCGGCCTGGCGGACATCCGCGCGCGCTTGTTGCGCGCGGTGGGGGATCCGGGGGCACGCTTCGCCGAAGATGGCCTGAGACTCGTGCGCCTCGCGCGCTTCGCGGCCTCGCTGGACTTCGAAGTCGATGCTCCAACGCTGGCCGCGGCACGGGCGGGCTCCGCCGCGCTTGGCGGAGTCAGCCCAGAACGGCGGCTCGCGGAACTGGAGCGCATATTCAATTGCGTGCGCAGCGCACGGGCGATCGAACTGCTCGACGAGACCGGGCTGCTCCAGTTGCTGTTGCCTGGCTTCAGCGAAGTGAGCAGCGAGCGCTCCGACATCGAACGAAAGTTGCGCGCGCTTCGGAATCTGACGGGCGCCGGCAAGGTCGATTCGACAGAAATTGTCCCGGGCAGCGCGCTGGGCCTGGCACTGCTGCTCGACCCTGACTCGGAGCGGGCCGCCGCCACGGCGGCGAAGCTGCTCGATTTCCTGAAACTCTCGCGCGCACTGCGCCAGCGAATCGAGCTGCTCTGGCGCCTGCGGCGCGCAGCGAGCCAACTCGCGCGCCTGCCGCGGGCAAGCTTCGTGCGCTTTGCCCGCCAGAGCGAAGCCCTGGATGCGCTGCGCCTCGCGCGCGCCTTCGAGACGGCCGACGGTGGCAGCGGAACAGAACTGGCGCACTGGACGAGCGCCGTGAGTGCGCTGTCGCAAGCGCAAAAGTTCCCCCAGGCGCAGATCACGTCCGATGATCTTGCGCGCGCCGGCGTGCCGCGCGGGCCGCGCTGGAAGCTGCTGCTCGAAGCGGCGGAGACCGAACAACTCGAAGGCCGCTTGCAATCGCGCGAGGAAGCGTTGCGCTGGCTCGAGTTGCGCGCGCAGGATGCTTCGCGCGGCTGATCAACTCGGCGGGAACACTTTGCGCAGGCTGGCCGCGATGGCGTAGCCCGCCAGGATCAGCGCGGCGACGATCAGCGCATCCCAGTGCGGCGGCTGCCAGGCCAATGCGGCCAGCGCGGCGGCGAACATCAGGAAACGGCGCAGCGCGAGTCCCATGGCGCGTTCGACGTCCGTGCGCGTCCATGCGCGGCTGGTGAATGCGGCCCGGCTGAGCGTCAGCGACGCGGGGAAGGCGAGCGCGATCGAGACCAGCCGCGCTCCCAGCGTGTGGATGCTCGATTCAAAGGGCGGCAGCAGTGCCACCAGCATCAACATGATCGACGCCGACAACACCAGCGCCTTGGGGCGTGCTCCGCGAACGTCGTTGTCCTCGCCGTCCTCGAAGCGGCCAAGTTGCGAGACGCGCAGCACGTACAGCGCGTACAGGGCAAGCGGCAGGAGCGCATGTTGCCAGGGAATCGAGCCTGCAAAGCTGCCTTGCGCGAAGAACAGGCCCAGTCCGAGATTCCCCGCGCGACACAGCGCGAGCAGGAGCGGCCCGCTCAGCCGACCGCGGCCGACCAGGTCGTAGGAAATCGCCACAGTCGCCAGCCCCGCGGACCACAAACCCGCATCGCGACTGTGCAGCAGCGCGAGCAGGGGGCCGAGAATCAAGAGCGTCACTGCCAGGGCCAGCGCTGTCTTAGGACGCACGGCCCCGCCTGGAATCGGCCGCGACGGCCGCGTGTGCGCATCGTGCTCGCGATCGTGCCAGTCGTTGAGCGCCATGGCGCCGTGGTAGACGCACAGCGAAGAACTCATCAGCCAAAAAGGCCCCGGGCCCGCGGGCCAGATGCCCTGGCTCGCAAAAACGAGTCCGGCGGCGACGTCGGCCATGGCGCTCGGCGCGAGCGAAAGCCGCAACAATTTGCCGATGGCCCGCAACGTCATTCCATCAGTCGTCGGATGTCATTGAACGTCACGAAGACGACCAATCCTAGGATCAGCACGAGGCCGACCATCTGGCTGTATCCCAGCACGCGTTCATTGACCGGCGAGCCCTTGATCTTTTCGATCAACAGGAAAAAAAGGTGGCCGCCGTCGAGCACCGGGATCGGCAGCACGTTGATGAAAGCGAGATTCAGGCTCAGCGTGCACAGGAAGAAAATCAGCTTGGCCAGGCCCATGCTGGCGAAGAAGTAGCTGACCTGGGAAATGGCGATGATTCCGCCGATGCTGTCGCCGCTCACGCTGCCGCGAAAAATGCCGCTGAGTGTGTGCCAGGTGTCGACCAGGAATTTCCAGGACGATTGCGCGCCGATCTTGGCTGCTTCGCCGAACGTCTCGGCGCGGTAGATGTAAGTGGCCGGCCGCAGCGTCACTCCATACTCGGGCAGCGACAGTTGACCCGGTGTGACCTGGAAATCCAAAAACTGCCGGCTACCGTTCGGCGCACGGCGCTCGACGTTGACTGTCAGACTCTCGCCAACTCGCGCCAGGGCCTTGATCGCCGCGGAGATGTCGCTCCACTTTTCGGTGGGCCGGTCAGCGATGCGCACGATCCGATCGCCACCCTCGATGCCCGCCTGCGCGGCGGCGCCCGCCGTCTTGGGCACGGCGCGCGTGCCTTCCGTGTCGCTCACCAGCGCGATGTCGCGCAGCGCCTCCCCGACCAACTGAGCGTCCAGCGGCGGGACCGCGAGCAAGACTTCGCGCTTGTCGCGCAGGACGACGAGGTCGAAGGCGCGGCCCGTGCTCCGACGCAGCGCCGCCGCGAAGTCGCCGTCGCGAATCAAGCTCTGAGCGTCCGCCGACAGGATTCGATCCTCCGCCAGCAGGCCAAGCCGCGAGGTCGCTGCACCAGGACGAATGTCGCGCACCAGGCAGGTCAGCGGCTCCACGCCCAGGAACAAGTCAGGCTTCTGCTGTTTCTTCTGCTGTGCGGTCTTCGGCGCGACGCTGAATTTCAGCGTGGCCGATTCGCGCAGGACTTCGAGTTCGAGTGCGTCGCCACGGCGCATGGTCGAGAGCAGCGCGGTCGCCAGGTCGTCGCGTGCGCCATTCACCGCAACCAGCCGATCGCCGTCGCGCAGGCCCGCTGCGAAGGCCGGCGATTCAGCTGCGACGTCGACATGCCCCTGTGGATCCGCAGCCAGACCGACGTCGATCGTCTTGATCCCCTGGCCCTTCGCGTAACCAGGCCGCACGTTGACCAGGGTCGCGCTGTCGGAGCCCGCCGCGCGCACGAGCAACGGGATTTCATCCTTGCTCGAAAGACCGATTTGCGTGTGCAGGTCCTCGAAGCTGATGACGGGCTCGCCGTCCACGGCCAGGACTCTGGTGCCCGGGGTCAGGCCCGCCTTCCAGGCCGGTCCGCCGGCAGCGACGGCTCCGATCAGCGGCTCGGGAAAGGGCACACCGTAGAAGAGCAACGGCGGAAGCACGACGAGTGCGAACAGCACGTTCATCAGCACGCCGCCGGAGTAGATGAAGAAGCGTTGGCCGACGGATTTTGCAGGCAATTCATCCGGCAGGGGCAGCTCGCCCGGCGCGGACTCTTCGCCCGCCATTTTCACGTAGCCGCCCATGGGCACGAGCGCCAACTGATAGGTCGTCGTTCCGCGTTTCCAGGCCAGCAGTTTCGGGCCGAAGCCAAGGCTGAAGATCTCGACACGCACCTTGCACAGGCGCGCGGCGATGAAATGGCCAAGTTCGTGCACGAAAATGACCGCACCGATTCCCAGCGCAACTTGCAGGATGCGCGTGATCTGACTGAAGTCCATCAAGGAGAAATCCATTATCGCTGAGCGGCAGAAGTGCCGTGAAGGTGTTCGAGTGCCGCGCGCGTCAAGACGCGCGCGTCGTGATCGGCGGCGAGTGCCGCCGCCACACCGCGCGCCGCGGAAGCGCGTTGCGCGAGCACGGCTGCAACCACGCGCGTCATATCGCCGAAGCGCGCGTTGCCGGCCAGGTAACTTTCAACCGCGACCTCGTCGGCTGCATTGAGTACCGCCCCGGCATCGCCGCCGCGGCGGGCGCACTCATAGCCCAATTCCAGCGCCGGAAAACGTGCCGCATCGACGGATTCGAAGGTCAGGCGAGAGAAAAGGTCCAACTGGAAGCCGACCATGTTCGAGGCTTCGCGTTCAGGATGGAAAAGGCAGTAGTGCAGCGGACCGCGCATGTCGGGCGGCCCCATTTGCGCCATGACCGATCCGTCGATGAACTCGACCATCGAATGCACGATCGACTGGCGGTGGATCGCGACCTTGATCTGCTCGACTTGAATTCCGAACAGATGGTGCACCTCGATCACTTCGAGCGCCTTGTTCATCAAGGTCGCCGAGCCGACCGTGATGCGCGGGCCCATGCGCCAGGTCGGATGCTGCAGCGCGCTGTGCGGCGGCGCATTTTCAATCGTTTCCAGCGGCGTGTCGCGAAACGGCCCGCCGCTGGCGGTCAGGTGCACAGCCCGCACGCGGTCGATGCGCTCGCCGCGCAAGCATTGGAAGATCGCGCAAAGTTCGCTGTCGACGGGCAGAATCTTCGCGCCGCTCTGGCGCGCAAGTTCCATCAACTCGTCGCCGGCCATCACCAGGGATTCCTTGTTGGCGAGCGCGAGGTCCTTTCCGCGCCGCAACACGGCCACCGAAGCCGCCAGGCCTGTGGCGCCGACGACGCCGTGCACGGCGGTGTGATAGTTCGCGACGTTGCACAGTTCGATCAGCGCGTCGGGGCCGCACAGCAAGCTCGTCTGCGCCGGCAATTCCGGCGCAAGTCTCAGCGCCGCATCGCGA
>JAYUUV010000432.1:0-4033 GCA_043754695.1 Planctomycetota bacterium | reverse complement strand
CGGACTCGCGGAACTTCCCGATGGGCGCGTCGTCGTGCTCGACTGGGGCAATCACCGCGGGCTGATCTTCGATGCCGCGGACAAGTTCCTGCGCGCCTTCGGATCGCAACTCTTCATCCGGCCGACAATCAGCAGCACGGCGGAAAAAGTGCCCGAGCCGGCATTGGTTGTTGGCAACGCGCCGTTGCCGAAGGACTTTCCGAAGCTCGACGGCACGAAAATCTGGCATGCGGCCCAGCACTGCATCTCCAACGACGGACACTTCGCGGTCTTCTGGCGTGCGACGCCCGATCCCATCCAGGAGCGTCAGAGTTTTTCGCTCGAAGTCTGGGTGACGATGCTCGCCACGCCCAACGAACTTGTCAGCGGACCCGATTTGAAACTCGACGCGGCCATGCCCGAGCATGGCCACGGCATGAACGTCGTGCCGCAGACGACCAAAGCCGCGGACGGACATTTCACTGTGCAGGGCGCGCGCTTCCACATGCCCGGACGTTGGGAGATGTACTTCGATCTCACGGACGGATCCCTCACGGCACGCGCGCAGGTCACGCTGGAACTGGAGTAACTGGAAGTGATCCCTGCGCGCTGGCTCCTGATTCCTCCCGCGGCCCTGCTGCTCGCCGCGACTTCGCTGCAAACGCCTGCGGACGACAAGTCGATCGCCTTCGACGAGCGCGAGAAGTCGATCATTGCGCGCATGACCGGTCTGGGCGCGCCCCCGCCCGATCCGACGAACTCCGTCGCCGACGATCCGCGCGCGGCACGGCTGGGCCGAAAATTGTTCTTCGATGCGCGACTCTCCGGCGACGGCAAGTTCAGCTGCGCGCACTGTCACGATCCCGAGAAAGGATTCAGCGACGGCAAGCAGCTCTCCGAAGGCAAGGCGAAAGCCAAACGCAATGCACCGAGTGTGCTCAACGCGGCCTTTCAGCGCTGGCTATTCTGGGACGGCCGCGCGGACTCGCTCTGGTCGCAAGCACTCGGGCCGATCGAAAATCCGCTCGAGATGGACGGCAGCCGCGTCGCGCTCGCCCAGCGCATCGCGAGCGATCCGCAACTCTGCGACGAGTACGAACAGATCTTCGGCGCGCTGCCCGAGATGGATTTGTGGCCGCGCGAGGCCCGGCCCGAGGAAGGCGAATCGGCACTCGGCCGCGCCTGGAAATCGATGTTGCCGGCGGAACAGGACGCAGCCAATCGCCTCTTCTCCAACCTCGGCAAGGCGATCGCTGCTTACGAGCGCCATTTGGTCGGTGGCACTTCGGCCTTCGACCGCTTCGCGCGCGGACTTGGCAGCGGCGAAGCGAAGGACCTCGCGGCCATGGACCCGTCCGCCCAACGCGGCTTGAAACTCTTCATCGGTAAGGCGGGTTGCCGGCAATGCCACACCGGTCCACTGCTCTCCGACGGCGAGTTCCACGATCTCCAATTGCGGCCGCTGTCCGGTGGCGAGCGAATCGATCCGGCGCGGCTCACGGCCCTCACGCTCGTGCAGGAAGATCCGTTCAACGCCGCGGGCGCCTATTCCGATGCTCGCGAGGGCACGGCGACCGAACACCTGCGCTTTTTGGCCAAGAACCCCGAACTTTGGGGGGCCTTTCGCACGCCGAGCCTGCGCAACGTCGCGCTCACGCCTCCCTATATGGAGCAGGGGCAATTGGCCGATCTCGAAGCCGTGCTGCGCTTCTACTCGACCCGCGAAGGGGCCGCGCCCGCGGGCCACCACCAGGAGAAGGTGCTCCAGCCGCTCAAGCTTTCAGGTGACGAAATTGTCGACTTGATCGCCTTCCTGAAATGCCTGAGCGACGAGCCCCTGGCCGCGGAATGGCGTACTCCGCCGAACTGAGCCGGGCCGTCGGCCAAACCGGAGCCTGACTTTCGTGAGTTCGAGCCCTTACCGGGCTCGAATCGGGATAGCATCAATGGGGGCTTTGCTCCTACCGATCTTCCACCGACCCCGCACCCCTTTCGCTATCCAATGACAGGACTACTGCGCAGCGCGTTCTTGGCCCTCGTGGCCGCCACAGCACTGGGGGCGTTTGCCTCCGCGCACGACGACGACGGAAAAGTGCTCGACCGTCAGCGGCCGAACTTCGGGCCCGGCTATCGAAGCCCGCTTGGAATCAACGGCGTTCCCATTCCCTTGCCCAATCAGGGATTGATTGGCGGGCCGGGTTCCTACGCCGCCGCTCCTTTCACTTCGAGCAACGTGCGACTGTTGTCGTGGCTGCCGCTGAACACCTGGGGCGCGAATCAACAGAACGGCAACTCGGGTTGGGGCTACACCTCGGCCTCGGGACGCGAGTACGCGTTGATGGGGTTGTACGGCGGCACCGGTTTCGCCGAGATCACCACGCCCGGTCAGACGGTCAACATCGGTTACGTCGCGGGACCGAACAGCCTGTGGCGCGACGTGCGCGTCTACAAGCACCCGACCCTCGGCGCCTTCGCCTACGCGGTCAGTGAAGGCGGCGGCGGTATCCAAGTCATCAGCCTCGCCAACATCGACAGCGGCGTGGTGACGCTGGTCAATACGGTGACCACGGGCCCGTCGCCCGCAGCGACGCACTCGATGGAGATCAACCAGCAGACCGGATTCTTGTATCGCTCCGGCGGCGGCTCGAACGGCTTGCGCATCTACGATCTCAACGTCACGCCGAACGCGCCGGTCTACGTTTCCTCGTGGACGACGCGCTACGTACACGAAGTCACCTTGGCGAACTTCACTTCGGGCCCGCTGGCCGGCAAAGAGATCGCGTTCGCCTGCAGCGGCGGTTCGACCAATACCGGCGTCGACGTGCTCGATGTCACCAACAAGTTGGCAATCACTTCCGTGACTCCCTCGCGCCTGACCTGGCCGAACGGTCAGTACAGCCACCAGTGCACGCTGTCGGCCGACCAGAAGTTCCTGTACCTCAACGACGAGCTGTACGTTCCGAACATCGGCGGCCCGACGCGGAACTTCGTCTTCGACATCTCGAATTTGGGGATTTCCCAGCCGCCCGCGGCGACGAGTTTCACCAACGGCAACCCGGCGATTCCGCACAACGAGTACACCGACGGCAGCCTGCTCTTCCAAGCGGCCTACCGCAGCGGTATGCGCGTCTACGACCTCGCCCAAAGCACCACGAATCCGCCGGAAATCGCCTGGTTCGATACGTTCAACGGATCGGACGCGCCGAACTTCAACGGACTGTGGAACGTGTATCCGTTCTATCCCAGCGGCGTGGTCACCGGCTCCGACCTCGAGAGCGGCCTGTTCGTCTGGTGGGTCGGCGCGCCGTTGCTCTCGTTCTCGTTCCCGAACGGTCAACCGGCCGCTGTTTCCAACACGGGTTCGACGCTGCGCGTGCAGATCTCTCAAACGCAGAACAACGTGCTCAGCGCGGGCACGGAGCGGTTGTGGTATCGCACGACCGGCAACTGGAACAGCGTCCCGCTCGTCGCGCTCGGTGGCGGTCTCTACGACGCCAACTTCCCGGCGGTGCCCTGCAACGCTGTCTACCAGTACTACGTGACCGGCACGACCACGAATCACATCGTCTGGTCGAGCCCCGAGGACGCGCCGATTTCGTACCACACGACGACCGCGTCGATCTGCACGACCCCGCCGGTCGTCTACTGCACGCCGAAGCTCAACTCGCTCGGCTGCCTTCCGCAAATCGGCTTTGCCGGTTCGAGTCCGTCGGTCTCCGCCGGCTCTGGCTTCACGGTCAACGGTGGCAACGTGCGCAACAACAAGCCGGGCTTGATGCTCTACAGCCTGACGGGCCGCGACAACGTGCCGTTCGGCGGTGGAACGTTGTGCGTCGCGGCGCCGGTGAGGCGCTCCACGCCGCTCAACTCGGGCGGAAGCCCGACCGGCGATGATTGCTCGGGCTTCTTTGCCTTCGACCTCAACGCCTTCATCGCGGGCGGCACCGGTGATCCGGGCCTGGCGGTGATCGGCAACGTCGTCCGCATGCAGTTCTGGGGACGCGATCAGGGCTTCCCGGCCCCGGACAACATCACGCTGACCGAGGGTCTCGAG
>JAYUUV010000431.1:0-6752 GCA_043754695.1 Planctomycetota bacterium | reverse complement strand
CAAAAGGTCGGCTGGTTGGGTGTCTGACACCGAAGACGCCGTTACTTTGCGGTGGCCTGCTCGAAGGCCTTCACGATCGGCGCGCGGACTTGGGTGCGAAACGCTTCTGACACGGCTCGCTTTTCTTGTTCCAGGAGTTCCGCAGTGTGCGGCAGCGACTTCGCCGTCGACGGCGCGGCCAGGCGCGTCAGAAAGCCCTGCTCCATGTCGTCAAGTTGCTTGTTGAGGTATCCGGTTTCCTTCACGAGCACCTGATCGATCTCCTGCGCGCTCTTGCCGTTCTTGCGCATGCCGGCGATGCGCTCCGCGACACCAGCGGTGAGCTTGCGGCTCTTCTCGAACCAGGTCGCGAGTGTTTCGGGCACCGTGCGGTCGTAGAACGGTTGGAACACGGCCGCGATTTTCGCGCGCATCGCATCGTCATAGGGCGGCGCAGAATTCTCGCCGGCGACCGCTGCATAGATGCGGCTGCGCAAGCTCTGCTGGCCGATCACGCGGATCCCGCGCGAAAGGTCCGCGCTGATGTCCGTGCCGGCGAAAGGGCCGCTCGGAAGTGCGAAGCGCGCTGCATCGATGGGCTTGTTCAGCTCCAAGGAAATCAGCGCCAGGTGCAGTTCACCTTTCGGACTCGTACCCGAGAACTCCTGCAAGAATCCGCTCTGCCTGGAGACCGCGATGTGGAACCGATCGTCGGTTTCAAAGCGCAGCAGCTCGCCGTCCTCGCGCGCGACCGCCTGCTTCTGTTGGAGGGTCAAGAGCCAGCCCAAAGGCGTCGCGGACTGCTCGCGCAGATCCGATTCGACCGCGAAGTTCGCCTTCTGGTTCTTGGTGTCGAAGAACCAGCCCATGCCGACCGCGGCTCCCAGCGCGGGGCGCGGCGCCGCGTTCGGAAATGTGTCGTGGAGTGTCTTCTCGAGCGGCGCGATCGCTTCGAAGACCGCGCCACTGTCGAAACGCCCGTGGATCGGCTTGTCGCCCTCGTTGCTCACGATGGCGAGCGTGCCATCGACGCACCAGGTCGTCGACAGCTTCGGTCCGCAGGTCCGTTGGACTCGCACCTGTGCCGGCGCCTGGAAGTCGATGCACAGCCGGGTCTTGTCCACTTCGAGCGTCGAAGTGAGCTCGAAGACCGCCGCGAAGGAATGGATTTCCCGGGAACTGCGAATGATGTCGTCGAGTCGGTCCGCCTGGGCGAAGCAGAGGAGTAATGAGTGGAGCATGCTGGAGAGTGTGCGTAGGTGCTGCGGTGCGCTGGGTTCGCCGTCGGTGGCAATCTACTCCAGAAAAATCTCCCGTACGCGTCGGGTCCTCGGCGCGGGCGGGGCTGCATGAGCTTTCTGAACGAGCCGTAATCTGGTGTCTCGGGCGCGCGGAAATTCCAACGGGTCTGGCGCGCCCTCGAAAGTTGGCGCACAATTTATTGTTCAGGCTATGCGACCGACGAAGCGAAAACTCGTCGCCGCACTGGTCGTTTCGCCCTCCCACCTCAGGATCTCCACACCCATGTTCGTCAAGTCAAGCCTCACTTTGGCCCTGGCCTCGCTGGCCATGACCGCACCGGCCGTCGCCCAGGACAAGGCCGCGTACAACGAAATGATTCGCCTGCAACAGCAGGTGAATCAGTTGGCCGCCACCAATCCGGCGCTGGCCGCGCAGCTCAAGCTGCGCGCTGAAGCCATTCACCAGTTGCTCTTCCCGACGCCCGCGACCCTAGGCTCGTCGACCGCCAACGGCGGCAGTGGCGGCTACAGTGCAGTCGCACCGCCTTATTCGTTCAGCGGCCCGTGTGGCGCCTTCAACTCGGGCACGCCGGGGACCACGCTGTTGTTCCCCAATGTGAACGGGCCGATCGCGATCATCGACCTCGCTACCGTGTTCGACACCATCCCGGTCAGCGGCCTTGGTACGCAGACGTTCGACGTCGACCTCACGGTCGCGATCACGCACACTTGGTGCTCCGACTTGAGCATCGTGCTGACCTCGCCCGCAGGGACGAACGTGCCCGTGGCCACCGGCCGCGGCGGTGGTAACGACGACGTGTTCAACGGAACGCTGTTCGACGACCAGTCGGCCAACTCAGTCGCCACCTACCCGTACGTCAACGGGGTTGCGGCGCCGGACCTGCGGCCTGAGGCGAGCTTCAACCTCGGGTTCGCCGGCGAGAATCCGAACGGAGCATGGACCCTCACCATTACCGACACGGCCGGCGCCGACGTGGGCATGCTGAACTCTTGGTCGCTTTCGATCACGGACGGAACGGTCGTCGCCATTCCGCCGGCATACTCCATCAGCTCGTTCTCGACCGGCCCGATCTCCATCCCGATCCCCGACTACGTCGCTGGTGTTCCGGGACTCGCCAACGCGCCGCTGGCGGTCAGCGGGGGCCCTGCGAGCATTGTGCAGGTCCAGGTCTACGTGGAAATCCTGCACACGTTCAACGGTGACTTGATCCTTTCGGTCCAATCACCGCTCGGGACGACCGAGATCCTCTCCAACCGTCACGGCGGTGCATCTGACAACGTGTTCAACGGCACGCTCTTCGACATGAACTCGTTGAATCCGATCGCGAGCTACGCGTTCGCGAACATGGTAGTTGCGCCCGATCTGAAGCCCGACGGCAATCTGCTCTCCTTCGCGGGCCAGAATTCCAACGGGACCTGGACGTTGCTGATCTCGGACAACGCCGGGATCGACGTCGGGACGATCAATCGCTTCGACATGAGGTTCGTCGACTGTGCGGGTGGCGCGGCTTACTGCACGGCGAAGGTCAACTCGCTCGGTTGTACGCCGGCGATCGCCAGCACCGGTTCTGCGTCGGCGACTTCGGGCTCGGGCTTCGTGGTCTCCGGCAGCAACGTGCGCAACAACAAGCCGGGTCTCTTGCTCTACACCAACGGCGGCCGCGCGGCGGTTCCGTTCGTCGGGGGAATTCGCTGCGTCAACTCGCCGGTCAAGCGCTCGACTCCGATGCTCTCGGGCGGAACGCCGGCGCCGGCAGCCGACTGCACGGGCGTGTACCAGATCGATATGAACGCCTTCGCGGTCGGCGGCCTCGGCGGAACGCCTGCTCCGTTCCTGCAGGTCCCCGGCACCGTCATCGACGGCCAGATGTGGGGCCGCGATCCGGGCTTCGCTTTCCCCAACAACGCCACCCTCACGGGCGGCTTGGAGTGGACGGTCGGACCCTGATTCACTGACCTAGGAAGCCCTTCGGGCACACGCAGGGCGGCTTCGGTGAACCCGGAGCCGCCCTGCTCTCGTTTCGTGCTCCCGATGGCTGCGCCCCGCACTGCCGAACTCGTGCGCGAGCTCTGCACGTCGACTTGCGAACAAGTCTGGCGGGACTTGGACCCATGGCGCAGACTTGAATGTTGAAGCGGCGCGATCGGAACTTCATTCGCCGACGTAGCCGCCGTCCCCAACCTCTCACGAACGTCCACATCCCATGTTCGCCAAAACTACCGTCAGCCTGGCCGTTGCCGCGCTGTTCACGACGCTTCCGGCCCTGGCGCAGAGCAAAGCTGCCGCGCATGTCGAGCTGCTGAAGCTCCAACAGGCAGCCAACCAGTACGCAGCCACGAATCCGGTCCTGGCCGAGCAATTCAAGCTGCGCGCAGAAGCACTTCGCAAGTCGCTGATCCTTGCCCCGAGTCTGGTGCAGGCACCCGCGGCAGGAGCTGGCAGCGGCTCCTACAACGTTGTGGCTCCGCCGTACTCGACATCAGGCCCGTGCGGCGCGTTCGATTCAGGCACTCCCGGCAACACCGTCTCGGTGGCCTCGACCGCGACCCCGATCGCGATACTCGACTACACGCTGATCTCCGACAACGTGGTGATCTCCGGCCTTGGCACGCAGGTTTTCGATGTCGACCTCACGCTCGCCATCGTGCACACCTGGAACTCGGACCTCGTGATCACGCTGGTCTCGCCCGCGGGCACGATCGCAAATGTCTCCGTGAACAACGGCGGGGCCGAGGACGACGTGTTCAATGGCACGCTCTTCGACGATCAATCGCTCAACGACGTGGTGACCTACCCCTACGTCAACGGCGTCGCGGCTCCCGACCTGCGGCCCGAGCAGAGTTTCAACACGAAGTTTCGCGGCGAGAATCCGAACGGCACTTGGACCCTGACGGTCGAGGACATCGCCGGCGCCGACCAGGGTTTCCTCAACTCATGGTCGCTCGCGGTCACGGACGGCACGATCGTGCACATTCCGCCGGCGTATTCGATCAGCTCGTTCTCGACCGGTGCGATCTCCGTCCCGATCACCGACTTCACCACCTCGACGGTGCCGTTGGTCGTCAGCGGAGGTCCGGCGAGCATCGCGCAGACTCAGGTCTACGTCGAAATCCTGCACACCTGGAACTCGGACCTGACCATTTCGGTCCAGTCGCCGGCCGGATCGATCGAGTCGCTTTCCAATTCATGGGGCGGAGCCAACGACAACGTGTTCAATGGCACGCTATTCGACATGAATTCGCCGAACCCGATCGCGACCTACGGGTTTGTCAACAATGTCGTCGCCACCGATCTGCAGCCCGACGGCAACCTGCTTGCGTTCGCCGGCCAGAACTCCAACGGCACCTGGAACCTGATCGTTTCGGACAACGCCGGTCAAGACATCGGGAGCATCAATCGCTTTGACGTGCGCTTTGCCGACTGCGCGGGAGGCACGGCCTACTGCACCGCGAAGATCAATTCGCTCGGTTGTCTCCCGGCCATCGCCAGCACAGGCGTTTCCTCGGCGACATCGGGTTCAGGCTTCGTGATCAGCGGAACCAACGTGCGCAACAACAAGGCGGGACTTCTGCTCTACACCAACGGTGGCCGCACGGCGATCCCGTTCGTCGGTGGAATTCGGTGCGTCAACTCGCCGATCAAGCGCTCGACTTCGATGTTCTCGGGCGGCACAGCGGCGCCGGCAGCCGACTGCTCGGGCGTGTACCAGATCGACATGAACACCTTCGCGGTCGGCGGACTCGGTGGCGTCCCCGCACCTTACCTGCAGGTTCCCGGAACGGTCGTCGACGGCCAACTTTGGGGTCGCGATCCTGGGTTCGCATTCCCCAACAACGCTACGCTCACGGGTGGCTTGGAGTGGACGGTCGGACCGTGAGTTGATCGGGTCCGGTGTTGTTGTCCGCATGCGGACGATACCGGTGCCAGGCACCGCACAGGCGCGCTGCCAGCGCTTTCGGGCGGCTTCGGACGAGCTCCGAGGCCGCCCGGTTCAATTTCCTGGCGAGTTTGCCGAGGCTGACCACCTCGAGCGTGCTTTTGGGCCTGGCGCGCGAAGGGGAAATTTGGTCCTCGTGGGGGACTTTTCAAAACCCTAACAATGGGGGACGATGGGCTTGCTGGAGCTTCTAGCTCCGCACCCATCTTTGGACCAAGTCCCCAGGAGACTCAGGAAAACATGAAACGCATCACCGCCCCCAAACTGGCTGGATTGACCGGAGTCGCAGCCATCGGCTGCCTCGCGGCATCGGCTTCCGCCCAGATCACGATCGGCGCTTCGACGACCGCGTTCAGCGACATCTCAGCCAGCGGAACCTCACCCGGTGCCGCGGCCGACGACAGCGAACACACCGTGACGTCCGCGCAGCTTGCCGCCGCTGGTTTCACGGGGAACCAATTGCTTCCGCTCGCGACCATCCGCATCGGGAACAACGGTGGGGTGCTTTGGAACAACGCCAACCTCGACGAGGTCGGCTACGTCAACAGCACCACCCTGGCGACGATGGTTCCCGACAACGGAACGGTCAACGGCAACGGTGGAGTGACTGCCGGCTGCTCGTTCGTGTGTCCGCTTTGGGATGACAACTTCCCGGTCAACGGGGCCAACGCACTCGACTGGCAAGTCATCGGTGGCAACTTGATCCTGCAGTGGACGAACGAAGACCACTTCAACGCCCAAGGCGGCGGCGACATCACCTATCAGATGATCGTCTACAGCGGGGTCACGATTGCCTCGGGCGCGACGCTGGTCGACTTCGTCTACAACGACACGCTTTATGCTGCTGCCCGCTACCAGAACGACGGTGGCTCGGCGACGATCGGCTTCAAGAATTGGGGCGCGATCCCCGCTGCCAACGATGTGGAGTTCGGCATCGGCGGCGGCACCAACTCGCTCGCGGATCCGGCTTACGGTGGCACGAACATGCAGCCCAAGGTCGGCGGTTATGCCGCCAACGAGAACCCGCTGCTCCCGCACGCGGTGCGCATCTTCGGCTTGCCGACGACGACGGTGTACTGCACGGCGAAGGTCAACTCGCTGGGCTGCACGCCGACGATCGGGTCGAGCGGAATTGCCAGCGCCACGACGGGCTCTGGCTTCACGGTCTCGGCGACCAACGTGATCAACAACAAGCCGGGCTTGTACCTGTACTCCAATGCGGGCAGAGCGGCGGCGCCGTTCGTCGGTGGGCTGCGTTGCGTGGCCACGCCGCTCAAGCGCTCCGTGCCGATGAACTCGGGCGGCAATGCACCGCCGAATGACTGCTCGGGCAGCTACTCGCTGGACTTCAACTTGTTCGCCGTTGGTGGACTCGGCGGCACGCCGGCGCCGTACTTGCTTGTCGCGGGCACTCTGGTCGACGTGCAAGCCTGGGGGCGCGACAACGGTTTCGCCGCGCCGAACAATGCGACATTGTCGAACGGCCTCGAGTATCTGATCGGGCCGTGAACCGCATAGCGATCCCGCACAGGACCGCGTGATCGAAGCGGGCGGCCTCGGACGAGTTCCGAGG
>JAYUUV010000430.1:0-6104 GCA_043754695.1 Planctomycetota bacterium | reverse complement strand
CCTTGCCATGTGCAAGGGCGCCCTTCTTCGTTTGGGCCCGTGCTTCCTCGCGCGGGCCGCGCAGCCGCTGGGCGGCGCACAATTGCCCGTGCGTCCTGTCGACAGCGGGCTTGGAGCACTATCGTGTCCGCCCCATGTCGCAGCCCCGCGCGCGTTTGTACCTGTGCCTCGCGGCGCTGCTCTTCGCCACCGGTGGCCCGGCGATCAAGGCTTGTGCGCTCAGCGGCTGGCAGGTGGCCTGTCTGCGCTCGGGCGTGGCCGCGATCACCTTGCTGATCTTCGCGCGTCCACAGCACGCCTCGTTCGGCTGGCGCGCGCTGCTGGTCGGCGTCGCGCACGGAGCGACCATGGTGCTGTTCGCGGCGGCCAACAAGCTGACCACGGCCACCAACGCGATTTTTCTACAGGACAGTTCGATCCTGTACGTGCTCTTGCTCGCGCCCTGGTTGTTGCGCGAGAAGTTGCGTCGCCACGATGGCTGGGTGATCGGCCTGGTACTCGCGGGGCTTGCCTTCCTGTTCAGCGCCGAGCAACAGGCCGTCGCGACCGCACCGCATCCGGCGCTCGGAAACCTGCTCGCCGCGGCGAGCAGCCTGACCTGGGCCGCCACCGTGATCGGCATGCGCTGGCTGGCAGCCGAACACGCAGGCACGGCACGGCCCTCGGGCGACAGCGCACTGGCAGCCGTCGTGTGCGGCAATCTCTTCGCCTTCGCGTTCAGTCTGGCCCCAGCCTTGCCCTTCGGCGACATCGGTGCGACCAACATCGGCCTGATCCTGTATCTGGGCGTGATCCAGATCGCGCTGGCCTACGTCTTCGTGGCCAAGGGCCTGTCGGGCGTCACGGCACTCGAAGCGTCGGTGATCCTGTTGATCGAACCGGTGTTCAATCCGCTCTTGACCTGGATCGTCCACCGCGAGGAGCCGCCGCCGCTCGCGATCCTGGGCGGCAGCCTGATCCTGGCCGCGACGGTTGCGAAATCCTGGTGGGAACGCGGAGCCGCTACGCCACGGACAGGCTGAGTTCCGCGCGCGGATCGAGGCCGCCGGCTTCGCAAATGCGCGCGAACAGACGCGCCGGATTCTCCTCGCGCAGCCACGAATTGCGCTCGGGACCGAGTAGATCGGCCGCGGTCCAGTAGCGCAGCAATTGTTTCACGCGCGCGGCGCGGCCGGCGAGTTTTGCGCCGTGGCGCAGCTCCAGGATGCGCGCGTACTCGAGCAAGAATCCACTGGCCTGCGCACGCGTGGCGGCGTGACCGCAAAAAACCCAGGGGTCGGCCAGTGCTCCGCGACCGACCATGGCATACCGCGCGCCGGTTTCGCTGCGCATGCGCTCGAGATCGGCGTGTCCCACGACACTGCCATTGCCGCAGACCGGAATCGAAACCGAGCGCACCGCGCGCGCGATGCGGCTCCAATCGACGGCTTCGCAATACGCTTCCTTGCGCGTGCGGCAATGCACGGTCAAGAGCGCGGCTCCTCCGGCTTCGGCCGCGCGCGCGAGATCTTCCAGCAGTTTGTCGTCGTCGAAGCCGGCGCGAATCTTGGCCGTCACCGGGAATCCGGGCAGCGCCTGGGCAATCGCGCGCACCGTGCGCTCGAGCCGCGCGGGGTCGCGCAACATCCCGGACCCAGAGCAATCCGCAATTGCACCCTTGGCCGGACAGCCGAAGTTCAGGTCGATCAGCGGCGCGCCCGCCGCGACGGCGCGCTGCGCGGTGGCGGCCAGGGCTCCGAGATCGGAACCCATCAACTGCAGGCCGACCGGAGTTTCGAAGCGATTCGGGCCCAGATGCTCGGCAAGTTTCCAGACCGGCAGTGCCAGGTCGACGACGCGCACGAATTCGGTGAAAGCTCCGCCCAGGGCGCCGGGCGGGTTGCGCGCCAGGACCAGGTCGCGAAAACACGGCTCGGTGATGCCCTCCATGGGCGCCAGGAGCCAGGGCGAAGTGAACGGGAGCGGGGCTGCCATCTTCGGGGACAAAAGGATAGCCGCGGTTCAAGCGCCGCGCCGCGCCGGCCGAAATGACAGGCCCACGCGCCCAAGGAGCGCTTCCCCCTATGGCTTGGATCGACGAACTGTTTCTAAAAATGGTGCAAGTCAACGCCTCCGACTTGCACATGACCTCCGGGCAACAGCCGAGGTTTCGATTGCACGGCGACATCGTCAATGTCGACGGCTGTCCGCCGCTCTCGATGGATCAGTTGCGCACGGTGCTCTACGAGATCACGCCGCCGGAAAACCGCGCCCAGTTCGACACCGAGGCCGACACCGACTTTGCCTACGAGCTCGAGGGGGTCGCGCGCTTTCGCTGCAACGTCTTCCTGGATCGCAACGGACCGGGCGCGGTCTTCCGCCTGATCCCGTCGAAAATCCTGACCGCCGAGGAACTGCACCTGCCCAAGGCGGTGCTCGATCTTTGCTACCTGTCCAAGGGGCTGGTCGTCGTCACCGGTCCCACGGGCTCGGGCAAGTCGACCACGCTGGCGGCGATGATCGACCACATCAACAAGAATCGTTCGGACCATGTGATCACGATCGAAGATCCGATCGAGTTCGTGCACCAGAACAAACATCGCTGCCTGATCAACCAGCGCGAAGTCCACAAACACACGGGCAGTTTCAAGCGCGCACTGCGCGCGGCGTTGCGCGAAGATCCTGACATCATCCTGGTCGGCGAAATGCGCGACCTCGAAACGATCGAGATCGCGATTGAAACAGCCGAGACCGGCCACCTGGTCTTCGGCACTCTGCACACGACCACCGCGCCTTCGACCGTGGACCGGATCATCGATCAGTTTCCCGCCGAGCGCCAATCGCAGATCCGCACGATGCTCTCGAGCTCGCTCAAGGGCGTGGTCGCGCAGACTCTGTGCAAGAAGAATCCCAAGGGTCGCGTCGCCGCGCTCGAGATCATGATCGCGAGCAACGCGATCAGCTCGAACATTCGCGACGGCAAGGTCTTCCAGATTCCGTCGGCGATGCAGATGGGTTCCAAGCTCGGGAACCGATTGCTCAACGACTCGCTGCTCGAGCTGGTCAAGACCGGTATCGTCGATCCGACCGAGGCCTACGTGAAGGCGGTCAACAAGGACGATCTGCTGGCCAAGTTCGCCGGCATCGGCGTCAAGGTCGAATTGCCCAACGGCGAAGCGGGAAACGATCCCGCGCCGGCCACGCCCGCAGCGCCGGCCCAAAGCCAACTCGGTGTGCGTCCCGCGCAGCCGCGCGCGCCATTGCCCGCGACTCCCGCCACGCCGTCAGCACCCGCTCAAACGGCTGCGCAACCGCGTGCGGCAACGCCTGCCCCCGCACCGACGGCGGGCAGCGGGTACGTAGATCCGTTCGACCAGTTCAAGAAAAAGCGGCCGTAGCGCGCGCGGCCGGATGGCCGGGTCAATTCTCGGTGCGCAGCGGCTCGGGTCAATTCTCGGCGCGCAACGGCTCGGGTCAATTCTCGGCGCGCAACGGCCCGGGTCAATTCTCGGCGCGCAGCGCCTCGGTCGGCCGCACCAAGAGCGGCCGCAGGCTGGCGGACAGTCCGGCGAGCGCGGCGAGCGACATGGACGCTCCGAGCGCGATCGCGTTGGTCAGCGCATCGAAGTGCCACTCGAGTTCCATGCCGTAGTGGATGACTCCGAAGGCCAGCGCGTTGGCGCCCAGCGCGCCGATGGCGGCCGCCACCAAGCCTACGAGACCGTGCTCGACGAGGTAGATGCGCGCGATGCTGCCGCGTGAGAGTCCGAGCGTCTTGAACAGGGCGACTTCGCGCGCGCGGCGCGCGGCGCTGGCGCTGATCGCGCCGATCAGGATCGCCGCGCCGGAGAGCACGGTCGACCAACCCAGCAAACGCACGCCGATGCCGACGCGCTGCAGCACGCTGGCGAGCTTTTCGAGGATCTCGCGCACGCGCAGCACGGTCACGTTGGGAAATTCGCGCGCCAGTTCGTCCTGCAGCGCGTCCTCGCGCGGCTTGGCGATGCGCGCGGCGGCGACGCGGAACTGCGGCGCTTTTTCGAGCACGCCGGGTTCGACGAGCAGGAAGAAATTGAGGCTGAACGTGCGCCACTCGACTTCGCGCAGGCTGCTGACCACAAGCTCCTGCTCCACGCCTTGAACGTTGAAGGTCAGGATCGAGCCCAGCTTCGCCCCGAGGTTTTCCGCGAAGTCCCGCTCCAGGCTGATTTCGGCGCGCGCCGGATCGCTCCACAGCGTTCCCGCGATCAAGCGATTGTCCTTGGGCAGATTCGCGCCATAGGTCAGGCGTTGTTCGCGCGTCAAAGTCCACTTTGCGCTCGGATCGGCGTTACGTTCGCGCGCGATCTCGTCGATGCCACGGCCATCGATGCGCGCAAGCCGCGCGACAACCACCGGCGAGCTGTCCACGTTCGTCGCGCCTTCGCTTTCAAGCAGGTTCTGCACGCCTTCCCATTGAGCGGGCTGCACATCGACCAGGAAAACGGTCGGCGCGCCGCGCGGCAATTCGCCGCCGAGTTCATGCGCGAGCGCCTCGTGGATCAGTTGGATGCACAGCACCACCAGCACTCCTAGACCGAGCGAGAGAATCGCGCTCAAGGTACCCGCGCCAGGCCGCGCCAGTGCGGCGATGCCGTGGCGCAACCACAAAGGCAGGCGCTCGCGCCCCGGCCGCGCGCACAGGCGCACGAGCCCGTAGGCAGCGGCGAGCAAGAGGCCGGCGATCGCGAGCAGGCTCGCGGTGAACAGCGCGGCGAAGGTCAACGATTCTGTTTGCGCCCAAGCCGCGATCAGCGCGCCGCACAACACCACGAGCGTGAGTGTCAGGTTCGTCCAACGACCGCTTTCCAGCGGCTCCGCGCTGCGCCGCAGCACCCGCGCGGGCGGTACGGCGAGCGTGAGGAACAAGGGCCGCAGGCTGAACAGCATGGCAACGAAGAGTCCAAGGGCGACGCCGCGCAGCAGCGCCGCGGGCTGCACGAGTTCGAAATGCTGCCCCGGCGCGAAGTCCTGGAACATCGTGACCACCAGCGCTTCGGCGCCGATACCGAGCGCGGCTCCAAGCGCGCTGCCCACGAGCGCCAGCAGCGCCGCCTGCGCCGCATACAGCCCGAGGATTTCACGCGAGGTCATGCCCAGGCATTTCTGCACCGCGATCGCGTCCATGCGGCCTGCGATCCAGGCGCGCACGGTCTGGGCGATGCCGATGCCGCCGACCAGCAGCGAAGCCAGCGCGGTCAGCCCCAGGAAACGTCGTGTGCGCTTGATGCCGTCGCGCAGCACGGGCTGCGCGTCCTCGTAGGTCTGGATGTTGAGGTAAGCCGCGTCCGCTTCGCTCTTGCGCAAATTTTCTGCGAGTGCGCGCGCGCTGGACCCGCCGTCCGCGGCTTTGCCCAGCGCGATGTAACGGATCGACGAGCCCTGCTTTTCCAGCTCCGCGCGCTCGAATCCCTGGCCGGAAAGGAACACGCGCGGGCCGAGCGTCAGCGAAAAATTCATGCGGTCGGGCTCGGCGACCACCACGCTTTCAATCTTGAACTGTGCGACGCCGATCTTGAGCGCATCGCCGCGCTGCAGGCCAAGACGCGTCAAGAGCTCGGGCGCGACCGCACAACTTTCCGGGCCGAGCCGTTCGCTCAGTGAGCCGGCGGGCTCGAGCGTCAGCTCGCCATAGAAGGGATATTCGCCGTCGACGACCTTCAGTTCGACGAGCAGGCTCTTGCCGCTTGGCGCCGCGACCAGCGACGCCATCTCGCGCACGCGCGTGAGCTGCAGGCCCAACCCGGTAAACTTCGCCTCGATGTCCGCGGGCAGCGCGCGGCGCGCGGACACCGAAACATCCGCGGCCAGGATTTCCCGCGCGCGCGAACGCATGGTTTCTTCGAGCGCGGTGGAAAGCCCGGCCACGGTCACGACCGCGGCCACGCCCAGCGCGAGGCAAGCGGCGAAGAACACGATGCGCGCCGGCGACGAGCGCGTTTCGCGCCAGAGCATGCGCACAACCTGCGGGATCCGCATGGTCAGGACTCGAGCGTCTGATCGGAATGCGCGCGCGGGACGGCACGACCTTGGTGCTCGTGACGCACGATCCCGCGGTCGCTTTGCTCGCCGATCGCACGATTCGA
>JAYUUV010000429.1:0-3979 GCA_043754695.1 Planctomycetota bacterium | reverse complement strand
TTTCGCTATGCGTCTAGGATGATCCCTCCGCCCGCCGCACCGACTGAAGCAGCGCACCCGCCCCACACCCCAACGAGGTTTCCATGTCTGTCTCTCACCGCATCGCCGCAGTCGCAATCATCGTGTCGTGCTTGGCGTTCCCTCTCGCCTCGAACGCCAAGTCCTCACCGCAGCCACTCGCGCCGCGCGCCGCACCGCTTCCGTCCTGGCCGCCGCGCCCCGAGCTCATTGTCAACGTGGACTCGACGACATTGAGCAACCCTAGCGGCGGCGTCTTGGTTCTCCCCGGTGTGGTCGAGATCTACACCGTGCCCAACAACAAGTGCCTCGTTCTCACGGATCTCGAACTCTCGGATGTAGGGCAGCTGCCCATCAGTCTGTGCCAAGAGCTGGGCGGCACGATCACGTTCAAGCGCGGATCCGGTTTCAATCGGACTGCATTCCAAACGGGATTCCAACCGTACCACTCCTCAGTGGGTCTCAAGTTCGCGCCGGGCAGCAAGGTCGTGCTGAACAACACATCGCCTTCAAACGGCACGGATGTCGCCTACACGATGACTGGGTATCTTGCGGAGCCGTAGCGGACTGCCCCTCGATCGCGTCCTTCGAATTGCCCCGCCGCGACTGTGACCCGCCCACGCGCACCTGGACCGACATGGACGCGGCGCCGCGACCGAGCTCGGGTCCGTGCCTTGCGGCTTTTTTGGATCGAGTTGGGGACTTCTATCGATAGTTGCGCTTGCGGAGAGCTTCTACGTTGTCCCCTCACCGGTCGCACTGGCCTTCAAGCACAACGGAAATCATGACAACGCAAAGTACCGTGTACCCGAACCCGAACGTCTCGACTGCACCCGAGACCTCGATCGATGACAGCTCGGCATCGAATTCGCTCGGGGCAATCGTGCCGGAGCTGAGGGCGAACTTGCAACAGCTGGTCGAGGCTGGGAAGAGGCGCGCGGCTGAGAGGAGGTCTGGATTCAGGAACGGAATTCGCGAAAAGCCCATCCAGTCCGTTCTCATCGCCGCTTCGGTCGGAGCCCTTGTCGGCCTGATCGTCGGCAGGAGCAATCGCTGAGCCATCGAAACCGGCCGCCAGCGCAGAACGGCGTCGTAACGCTGCGCGGCTCGTCGCCTCGACCGAGCACGACCTTCATCGCAAGCGTTTGTCGCCGCTCGTTGTCCCAAATCTTCAGGATCACGCCCATTCCGCCGCGCGCGACTTCGCCGAGCAGTCTGGAGCGCGTGCCGGGTGTGGCTGCGTCGCGAATCTTGTCGAACAACGAACTCGGCGCGTCCGTGTCAGGCGCCGGCTCGGGGTCGAGCGGCAGCGTCGGATCGATCTGATCGCCGAACCGTTTCTATGGTTGCGCGGCGATCCCGTCGCCGCTCCCTACGGCAGCAGCGTGAAGCTCAGCCCGTCGGTGAGGCCGATGTTGTTCGGGCTGGCGAACCCAGGATCACGGCTCCAGTACTGCGCGCGAATGTTCTGCCCCGCTGCGAGGAAGTAGTTCTGAATGTAGGCGTGGCCGAAATGGAACGAGTACTGCCCGCTGCAATCGATCGTCGGCGCTGGGCTGCCGCCGGATGCTTGGCCTGGTGTGCGAACGATGGGGGGCGCGAGACACAGAGTGCCGCCGCTGAACGGAGTTGCCGCAGGCAGCGTGCTCCAATACATGATGCCGGGCTTGCGGTTCAGGACGCTCGACGCGGTCACGTTGAAGTCGTCGACCGGGCCGGACACGCTCGACGAACCGTTCCAGGCAATGGCGGGAGTGCAGCCACGCGAATTCAGCTTGGGCGTGCAGTACGTCGATGCGGGCGCAGGATGCTGTGTCTGACGAGGCGTGCGAGGGTGCACTTGTCTCCTGCGGCTACCTCGCCCCTGGGCTGTCTACCCACGACGCACCGAGCGACCACCTCTGGTCGCGTCGCGAAACGCCACTCCGCGCACCACACCGCAGCACGCCAGTTCCGCCGTAAGATCCCGCCAGACAACAGGTTCTCTGCGCTCGTCCGGAACGGCTTGCCAAGGTCGATGTCGAGGGTTCAAGTCCCTTCGCTCGCTACAACCTGCACCATCGTCCGGAGCCAGTGTCTCCCCTTGTTCTCCAGGGAGAGGCGAGCCCTGCCACTCGTGATCTAGAATGGGATCCGTGGCCACCGTCGACGAGCACCTGCCCATTTCCGCACCCGGGGTGAACCAACCCATGGCGCACGGCGTTCCCGTGCCGATGGGGGCACTCAGTGTCGACTCGACTCAAACCGCAGGCGCAGCTCCCGCGCGCGCACGGAAAAGGCGCCAAATGGGCTTTGGCCGAAGCATGGCCGTCTCGCTCTCGCTGCACGCCTTGCTTGTGCTGGCGGGCATCTCTGGAGGTGTGGCCTACCAGCGCGGGGCGGGAGCGGAAGTGGCGGGCGAGGACGAGGAGATGTACTCGACCACGACCATCCTGCTCGCGGCGGATCAAAGGCCCGCGCCCGTCAGTTCGCTGTCGGCGCCAAGCGCCGAGCCGGATCGAGCCATCGACGACTCGGCGCTGACCAGCGAATCAGACGCGGAGCCGGGCCCGATGCCAGGTTTGAATGCAAGCGCTTCCGACTTCGCGGCGGAACTTCCGATGACGGCGAGTACGGAACTTGCGGCGGGAGGCGCGAGTAGCGGATCCGCGGGCGATTCGGGGGCGCTCGAGCGCGCGATCGGCGATCCGCGCACGTCGTGGAAACTTGCGGGACTCGGGACCGCAGGGCTGCAGCTGGGCCTCGGCTCGGCACCGCCGATCAGCGATTGTTGCGGGGAACCGCAGCCCGGGCCGGCGAAAGCGCTGGCCGCGGATGTCTACATCTATCCCGAAGTGCTGAAGATGGCGCGCGCGGAATTTCCTGTGAAATCGCAGCGCAGGGGCGAGCAAGGCAGCGTCCTGCTCGAGATGGACGTGGGAGCGGATGGGCTCGTCAAAGGCGTGCGCGTGATCGAGAGCAGCGGACACGCGCGCATCGACGATTGCGCGGCGGCAGCAGCTTGGGACTGGGTCTTCAGACCGGCGAAACGCAATGGGGTCGCCGAAGCGGCAATCGCCAGACATCGCTACACGTTTCGGCTGACCGGCTCGGGCGGGTGAGCACAGCGCGCAGCGGACGGGCAGAGGATTTCGAGCGGGAGGAGCTTGCAATCGCAGGTTCGGGTCCACGATGCTCGCGGGCTCGATGAACTCTGCTGACGATCAGGCGAGCGGATCACCCGGCAAGACGAGTTGGCTGCTCGTGGCACTGGCTTGCGCGACAGCGATCGCCGGCGCGGCTGCGTTTGCGTTCGATCAGGAAGTCAGCCGCGCGGCGATGGAGTTGAAGCCGGAGCAGCCGTCGCCCGGCCTGGCCTACCTGGCGATCAAGTCGCTCGGGAAGGGCGATTCGTTGATCCTCACACTGCTGCTCTGCTGCCTGACTCGACTGCGCCGGCCCGCAGTGCAGGGGTTGATTGGCCTCGGCATGATCGCGCTGCCCGTGATGATCATCAAACTCGTGGTCGATCGCGATCGGCCGGCGCACGGGGGAGATTCGTTTCCAAGCGGTGACACGGCAAGCGTGGTGGTCGCGCTCGTGCCCATGGCGCTGGCAGCGCGCGTGCTGTGGCTACCCGTGGCAGCACTCATCGTGCTCGTGGCGGCTTTTCGCCTCATCGACGGATTCCACTATCCGAGCGATGTACTCGCGGGCGCGGCACTCGGTTTTCTGGCGGCCTGCTTTGCGCTGAAGTACACGCCTAGCAAGTGGCTGAGGCCGCGGGCACGCCTCATCTACATGCTGCTCGGACCGGCGGTCATCGCCTGCGTGATCGCGACGGCGACCGGCAGGGGAGAGCAGCCAATCAAGGGCTTTGCGCTGCTGGTGCTGCCGCTGCTGCTGCTTGGCGTAATGCTCGAGCGCAGGCGATTGGCGCGCATGCTGCGCTTTCGAATGTAGCGGTACGGAGCCAGCCTCG
>JAYUUV010000428.1:0-16618 GCA_043754695.1 Planctomycetota bacterium | reverse complement strand
GCAGGATGTGATCCTGAATGCGTTGCTCTACTGGGCGGACTTCTTCTTGCGCCGCGGACGCAGCATCGCCGAAGACCTGCTGCCTGCGTACACCGACGTGCAGGAGCTCTGCCTCCAGCTCTCCGACGATGTCAAGCTTCACGCGCGGCCCGCGGCGCTGATCGTCGGAATCGTGGGTCACTACGGAACGCCGGTCGAACTCGAGCTTGGCGGGAGCCGTTGCAATGCCGCATCGATCCTCGAAGTCCTCGTCACCGTCGGCACCCACGCCGACGATCGTCGCTACGTGTTTCGCGGAGACGTGCGGCCGCTCGGCGACATCAAGCTGCTCTTCGAGAGTGGCCTGGGCGAGAACGGCCTCGACTCGCTTCCCCCACAACTGGCGTATCTGAAGGGACGGAGCTAGTGCCGGCGTGGCGTGGGGCGCCCAGTTCACAGCGCGCTTCGCGCGACGCCAAGAGATGAAACTCCGCGCGCTGTAGCAGGGATCTCCGGACTCGAGTTTCTAGCCAGGCACGCTCCCCGACGCTCGCACCTGCTCAGCGACGTCGTGGGATGGCTGTCGATGTCGAACTCCACCGGCAACGGCGCACGCAACGTACCTGCGGCAACTGTTCGGGAAGCTGTCAGGCACCCGCGTCGTGTCAGCACGCGAGATTCACACGCCCCACTCGAGTCGAGCAGCCAGCATCTCGGGCAGGCCGGCTTCGCGTATGCGGCGCATCTCGCGCTGGATGTCGTAGGCGATGCGATGGATGCGCACGTGACCCGCATCGGTGTCGAAGATCGCGTATGCGGCGCGCGGATCCTCGTCGCGCGGTTGACCGACACTGCCGACATTGATCAACGCCCGATAGGCCTCGTCGGTGTCGACAACAGAGTCCTTCGTGTAGAAGGTTCGTGTCGGGTCGTCGCGCAGGCGCAGCAAGGCCACGGGCACGTGCGAATGGCCGACGAAACAAACCGGCAGCGGCATCTCGTCCAGTGAAGGATCCGCGTCGGTCGTGCTCTGGATGTAGTCATAGAGTTCCGGCTTGTGCAGCGTTCCATGCGCGACGGAGCAATGCTCCAGGTGCACGGTCATCGGCAACGTTCCGATCCAGGTGCGGTCTTCGAGCGTCAACACTTTCTGAGTCCACACGACTGCCGCGCGCGCGTAGTTGTTGAAGGTCGATGCGTCCAGCCGATCTATGCATGCGGCGTCGTGATTCCCGAGCACGACGAACGCGTTGCGCTCGCGCAGGATCCGGATGCATTCACGCGGCGCAGCTCCGTACCCGACCACGTCGCCGACGCTGAGCAACTGATCCACGCCCTCGCGGTCCATGCACCCGAGGACCCCTTCCAATGCGGAGAGGTTCCCATGGATGTCGCCGAGGATTCCGTATTTCATTTCCTGAACGCGCTTCGTGTGGGGAGGAGCGCTGCGGCAATCCACCACGCACCGATCGGGATGGTATCGACTAGGACCCTCACGGAAGTTTCGGTCGGTTGAATTAGCGTCTCAAGGTGGCGGGCAGGGCCCAACAGCCAGCGCAGAAGATCCCACTCGGGCGCGGCTGCGAGCAGAGCGGGTATCCACCAGCCAAGCGCACTGAGCAAGATCCACTTCGGCCCGAAATTCAGTCCGGTGCACTGAACAAAAACCCCCAACGCGGCCCAGTGCCCGACACACAACAAAGCAGGCAGACCGCCCAGCCAAGGGCCGGCCCCGAGCAGCCGAAGGGCGCCGATGGCGGCGACCCCGTGCAGCAGGCCAAGGCCGGCAAGTCCGGCGAACGCGAGGCCCGCCATTCGAGTGCGGCCAAGTTCGGCCCACAGCGCCTCCCCACGAGCCGCCAACCAGATTCCAGCCAAGACCCCACAATATGATGATAAATACCAAATAGAATCAAATTGAATGCCATTTGCAGCCCACCTATTCGAAATTCCTTCTGGAAATCCAAGCAGGCAGATGGGGCCGATGGCCGTTGCGAAGAGCCAGAGGGCCCACGCAGGGGCGCTCCGACGCCACTCGCGCACTATCCACGCCATCAGCGCGAGGTTTCGCATGGGGTGCTTGCTTACCTGTTTGGGGGTGGTGATGTCCAGAGCTAGTACAGGCTTGGCAAGAAGCCGCCATTCCGGGCAAAGTTGGTCTCGACAACTCACCTCGCACTTGCCTACGCTTCGCATCTGCCTCCACTGGACTTGTTCCACGTGGAACATTTTTGCTCCGTGCCGTGACTGTTCCACGTGGAACAGTTTCAACACCTAACCAACCCCCGCCCATGGAACGTCGACTCGGCAAGGGACTCAGCTCTCTTCTTGGTGAACGCGAGAGCTCCGGTCAGCCCACAGAAGTGGAGTTGAACCTGATCGAGCCCAACCCCTTTCAGCCCAGGAAGAGCATGGATGCCTCCGGGCTAGAGGAATTGCGCGACAGCATCCTCCAGCACGGACTCCTGCAGCCGGTCGTGCTCAGGAAGCTTGACGGCGGTCGATTTCAGCTCATTGCCGGCGAACGGCGCTGGCGAGCCTCACGACTCGCGGGGCTTGCTCGCATTCCGGCCCTCGTAAAGGACGGTGTGGGCGACGCAGAGATGCTGGAACTCGCACTCGTCGAGAATGTCCAACGTCGCGATCTGGATCCCCTGGAACGCGCGCATGGCTACAAGGCAATGATGGAGCAACTAGCTCTGACACAAGATGCAGTCGCTGCCAAGGTAGGCCTCAAGCGATCCACGGTTGCCAACCACCTAAGGTTGCTTGACCTTCCGGCGAACGCACAAGAGGCGCTCGCCAAGGGTCTGATCAGCATGGGCCACGCCAGAGCGCTGCTTGCACTCACCGAGAGCGACAAGTTGAACGCGATCCTGGAGGAGACGGTTCGCAAGGACTTGTCCGTCCGTGAGGTCGAGCGACTGGTACGAGGAGCAGGCCAGACGCCACTAGGAAAGAACCCCTCGGAGAAGACTCCGCCGTCAGTGAGTCCGCCCTGGCTGCGTGAGCTCGAGGCGAGACTTCGCGCGAGATTCGCCACCAAGGTGACCGTTCAGAACGGCGAAGGCTATCGGGGGCGAATCGTTCTCGAGTACTTCAACCGCTCCGACCTCGACCGGCTCTGCGAGTTGCTCGCTCCCAAGGAAAAACTGTAGCCGGCAGTTGGGGAGATCTCAGCTGAGGGGATCCGAGCTCGGCCGGGCCCGCCCATCGCCTAGAGCGGCGCGACCGAATCGCTCCGTCGGACTGGCAAGGCCGAGTCTGAGAGACCAGGCGCGATCACCGACCATTCGGGGCCTGGCCAATCCTCGGGACGCGTCGAGCTGTTCAGCCGGGCCGCGAGGGCGCCATGCAGCCGAAGCTGGGGACCGTGTCAGCCGGCCCCCGGCTGAAGTCAGAGCACTTCAGTGCCCGTGATCACGACGGGCGCAACCGGGCGGTCGGAGTTCTGCTCAACGGGGGCGGAGTTGATCTTTTTCACAACATCCATCCCTTCGAGGACGGTACCGAACACCGTGTACTGGCCGTCCAAGTTGTGCGCCGCATTCGCCGTGATGTAGAACTGACTTCCGGAACTCTGCGTGTCGCCGCCGGTCTTGGCCATCGCAAGGACGCCGGCAAAGTGGAAAAGCTGATCGCTGGGCTCCGCATCAATCTTGTAACCCGGTCCGCCTAGTCCCCAGGTCGCCGGTTCGCCGGCTTTCGAATTCGGGTCACCACCCTGGATCATGAAGTTAGGCACGACCCGGTGAAACTTGGTCGTGCTGTAAAACCCTTCACGGCAAAGCTTTAGGAAATTTTCACAGTGCTTGGGCGCGAGTTGCGTGTAGAGCGCGACGACGATGACACCTTGATCGGTAGTCAGGCGTACCTTCGGCGCATCCAGCGGCGGAGCCGGATTCGTGTACAGCCCCGCATGGGACTCGTCGAAGGTCTTCATGCTCGCGATCGACTTGCGGAGCGAATCGACCAGGGTTTGCGTCTGGCCGTCGATCACATATTGCCCCGTCACATAGGGGTGTTCGGCGTGCTCGCGACCAAGTGCGTCCAGCGCGGCGAGTGCCCCCGCGTAGTCGCGAGTTTGGACGCGAGTCTCGACTTCCGCCAACCGTGCGGAAGCACCGGCAACCGTGTCCTTGAGTTCCGTCGCCAGAGCGGCAAGTGCCGCCGGCTCACCCTTGTAGAGGCCGGTTGACGGATCGCGGTCCAGGCGGCCGTTCAACTTGGCCCAGCTGTCGTCGCGGGCTGCGATTTCCTTGTTCTGCCTGCGGTCGCGCACGACGATGAATGCGACGATCGCAAGCACCACGAGGGCGCCATGCATCCAGTAGCGGCTGATCCAAAGTCCCGCGCCGGATTTCTCCTGCAGCGGCGCAACGGTGACGGCGGTGGGGGCTTTGTGCTGAGCCATGCGTGGCCGGTGTCGGACGAAGGGCCCCTCGAAAGGGACCGGAATGTACGGAGTTTCGCCTGAAATCCAGGCCGGAGGGGGATTGTAGGAACCTTCACCCCGGATGCAACAAGCGCCACGCGCCGCCTCCGGAATCATCCACCGGATGAGAGATCCGTCCGGCCAGGGGTCGGCCGCCAAGTTTGGGCCAATGGGCAATGTTGGCCCACGACATGCTGACAGCGCCCGTCGAAGAGCGTCAACCCGGCGCGAACACGGCACTGTCCTCCGAGGGCACCTTACTCGATGTATACATGCCACTTAGCATGTACTTGGGAATATCCTAAGCCTACGACAAGAGTCATTTCTCCGGCGTGGCACGCTCTTCGCAACCCGCGACCCGTCCGATGGAAGTCATTTGCCCCTCTCTGCTGACTCGAGCCAGGACTGACCTGCCAGGCTCGCTATGCTGTGCGCAATCATCATTTGCGCGAAGCGTCTCCTTCACAGGACCGCGATCGGGATCGCAGCACAGGCGCAGGAACGAATTCCCGCAGGCAGGTCGCGTTCGCAGTGGAGTCCGGACCTGGGTGGGTGGAGTCGCGCGCATCGAATTATCCGAGAGGCACGACATGCACGCATTGATCTTCACCACCTTATTGATGGCAGCTGCGAACCTGCGCGAGCAGGCCCTCGAAGTGAGTCGCCCTGGCGCGTGGGCGCCTGCGGCTGCTCAGGATCCTGCCGCAGATCCGAAGGCGGAGTACGAGACGCGGAAAAAGGAAGCCGAGGGCAACCTCGAGCGGCTGTGGAGCCTGTACGAGTGGTGCGACAAACACGCACTCAAGACCGAGTCGCGCAGCACGCTGCGAGCGATCCTCAAGCTCGACGCCAGCAACGCCCAGGCCCACAAACTTCTCGGGCATGTCGAGTTCGAAGGCAAGTGGTACGACAGCGAGAAGAAGGTCGAGGAGTTCAAGCGCAAGCAACTCGAGGCGGAGGCCAAGGCCAGCGGCAAGGTGATCTACAAGGGAGCGCTCGTCGATCCCGCGGATCTCCCGTTCATCCAGAAGGGCTGGACGAAGGACGCGGCAGGCAAGTGGGTCGATCTGGAGTCGCAGAAAAAAATCGCAGAGGGTTGGGTGCGCCAGGACCTGACTTGGATTCCGCCGGCTGAGGCCGAGAACATCGCCAAGGGACTTTGGAAGTGCGGCGACAAGTGGCTCTCGCTCGAAGAAGCGAATGAGTACCACTCCGAGGTCGAGAACTGGTGGACCATCACCAACCCGCGCTTCGTTCTGTACTCGACCTGCACGCGCAAGGTTTCCGAACAGGCGCTGGGGGAGTGCGAGCGCGCCTTCAAGGATCTGGTGCGCGTCTACGGCAAGACACCCGCGCAAGCGCTGCCTGTGGTCGTGCTGAACACGCGCGATCAGTACGGGCGATTCGCGCGCGGCGAGACCGATATCCAAACACCCGAGGCGCGTCCGCTCTCGTCCATCCACGGCGCGTTCATGGCGGATGCACTCGCCGCTTTCACGAGCGCAGGCGGCACGCTGCCGGGCGTCGCGTACTGGGACGACTCCAGCGAGAAGGAACGCAGCTTCGGACCCATGTACCTGAGACACGCGGCGGGCCAGTCGTACGCCGAGGCGCTCGATCCCAGTCCGAAGGCGCTCGCCAAACTGCTCAAGGGCGACATGGACTCCGCAAATTCCTACGCCGACGATTTCTGGGCCGAGAAACAACTCCCGGAATGGTTCCGATTCGGAGCCGCTGCTTACGTCGAGCGCTACCAGGTCAACAGTCTGGTCAAGGCCGGCGGCAATCCCAATGAAACGCGTGAGTGGTCGGTGACCAACATCACGAACAAAGGCGGACTCGATCCGTTCGACAAGATCTTCAAGTTCGAGATCGGTGTCGACAACCAGAATTCGGGCAAGCTCATCAATGAGGCAGGCCTGATGGTCGCGTTCGTGCTCGATGGCAAGTGCGCCGAAGTGATCGCGAAGCTCGGCGCGCTCAAGGAAGCGCTCAGGACCAACAAGGAAGTCTCCAAGGCCGGGCTTGCGCTCGCCGAAGAGATCAAGAAGAACGAAGCCAAGCTGCGTCAATTCGCCCAACTCTAGGCGACGCAGATTCACAAGAACGGATGACCACCATGATCGGATTGCTGCTCACTCTCGCTCTCCTTCCGCAAGGCTCGAACCAGGCGCGATTGCATCCGGCGGATGCGATGGTGATGGTCGAAGTCCCTGATGTCACCAAGCTGCTCACGGCCTACGAGAAAGCGCCGATGATGACGATGATGCACGATGCCGACGTGCAGAAGGGCTTCTACGGCGCGTTCGAAGGCACGGACATCGACATCGACGACATGCTGTCCGGCGCGTTGCTCAAGCTGGGCATGCCCGCCACGTTCGCGAAAGATCCGATGGGCGGCATCCACCACTACATGGAGGGCATTGGAGCCGCCTCGTTCTCGCTCAGCGTCGATCGCAAAGGGCTCGAGAATTTCGGAACGCGCGCCGCGCAGCTCAAGCAGATCGGCGAACAACTCGCGGCCATCGATGCGGCGATCGTGACCTACACCGGAGCGGCCGAGCCCAGCGCTTCGAGCCTGCCCAAGCAGCTTGCGGCTCTTGGTCTCGATTCGGCGGCCATCACCGATCCGTGGAAGCACCCCTACGAGTATCGCGTCGAGGCGGATGGCAAGTATCTGCTGCGTTCGCTCGGGGCTGACGGCAAGGCCGGCGGCAGCGGCGCAGATGCCGATATCACGATCAAGAATGCAGGAATCACCGCCGAGAGTTTCAAGGACCTGCTCGGCTTCCAGGCCGTCATCGAGTTCAAGAACCAAGTCGCGCTCGACGAATTGCGCACGGCGCTGGCGGGCATGTTCACGAAGGCCGGTGCGAAGACCGTGCGCTCCGGACCGTTCCAGATGTCGGGTATCCAAGCGGAGCTCCAGTCGTGGACGGCGCCCGAGGGCGAACTCAGCGGCATCGAAGTCTGGATGATGCGCGCGCAAAACATGCTCGTGCTCGGCGGCGGCCGCGCGACGCCCGAAGCCTTCGGCGCGCGTCTGGCCGATCCGAGCGTGCAGACGGCCGCGGAACAATTCTACGCCGGCCTGATCAAGAACTTCGGCGCGCCCACAGGTGCGACGATCGTGCAGGGCACGCTGCGATTGTCCGACTACGCCGCCTCGTTGCGCAAGTTCGGCGAAGAGCAAGGTGGCGACAGCGAAACGCTCGACATGTTCGAAGGCATGCTGCCCAACGCTTCGCTGCGCATGCAACTGGTGGGTGATCGCTTCATCAGCGAATTCACTTCGATGTACACGAAACCCAACGAGCTGATCACCGCCGCGATCGGTCTGGGGCCGGTTCCCAAGGGGCTGCTCTCCGCCGTGCCCGAGGACGCCATCGGCGTCTACCTTGCCAGCGTCGATGGGGCGCTGGCTTGGAAGACGATCAAGCAGGAGTTGTCCAAGGGCGAGACGGTAACAGAAGCGGCGCAAAAGCAACTGGCCGAAGTCGAAGCAAAGTACAACTTCAGCGTCGAGAAGGACATCTTCGGCAGCGTCGGAAAAGGCATGCTGATGTACCTGCTCCCGCTCAAGGGCGTCACGAGCATTCCAGGAATGGCCCTGGTCGTCGACCTCAAGGATCCGGTCACGATGCAGAAGGGCGTCGAGGGCCTGATGGCGATGCTTGCGGACGAAGTCGGCGAAGAGTTCAAGGTGCGCTCGAAACCCTATCGGGACGCGCCCGTGTGGACGTTCAATTTCGGTCAGGACGAGAGCGGTGGGGGAATGAACCCGCTGATGAACGCCTTCTCACCGTCGATCACGATCGTCAAGAACCGACTGATCGTCACGCTCAATTCGACACACATCAAGAAAGAGATCAAGCGCGCGCTCGGTGAAGAGCAGGGTGTGCACATGATCGCGACCGAGGGTCACCTTCCGCCGGCGGATGCGACGTCCTTCGCCTACATGGATTGGTCGGCGTTGCTCAACGGTATCTACGAAGGCGGACGCGGCCTGGCCGGATTGATGGGCACGGGCACGCTGCCCGTGGATGTCACGAAGCTGCCGGAGCCCGGCGTGTTCACGCACTTCTACAAGCCGACGATCTTCTACTCGAAGGCGATTCCAGGCGGCGTCTATCAGCGCAACGAATCGTCCTTCGGACCCGAAGTCTGGTTGGGCCTGATCGGAATCGGGGTCGTCGCCGGATTCTCGACGTCTGAGGAAGTCGACAGCGCGGGCATGGACGAAGACGACGAGGGCATGGAGTCGGACGACGAAGAAATGGAGGGGCAGGAGGACGACGCGAAGATCGAACAGAAGGCTCCCGCGGGCAACGCGAAACTCCTCGGCACCAACGACGAGATGCGCCACCTGGCGACCTCTGTCGCCGTGTATCAAATGGACTCGGGCAAGTACCCGCAGACGCTCGAACTCCTGCTCAAGCCGACGACGAACTACCCGAAGGGATTCCTGGGCAAGGGCGCGCTGCCGACCGACGGTTGGGGCCACGGCTTCAAGTACGCGCTGCTCGACAGTGGCGCGCGCTATCGCCTGTGGTCGATGGGGCCCGACGGCCTCGATCAACAGGGCGGCGGCGACGACATCGTCAGTCCCTGAGCTGCGCAGTTAGAGAGTCGAGTCAGGGGATCCGTGCTGGCCCCCAGGGCGTTCCTTTTCCTCGAGGTCGCATGAGGCGCGAGGTGAAACATTCACCCTCCTCGATGCAATCGCGGGTGCCTGGCTCTTTCATCGATTCGTACTCGAATCGTTGAAAGTGCCTGGCACCGTACTGGCGCAGTCCCGTACCGGCCCCGCGAATCGTCCACCCCTCCGCGCCGTCGCCGCACGCCGACCGCGTAGAATTCCTGCGCGTGACAAAACACCGCTGGATCTCCCGTAGGCGCAAGCGCGAAATTCGGCGCGCCATCGCCGCCGTTTTCATGCGCGCGTTCGGGCCCTTGCTCGTGCGCGCGCTTGCGATGACCTGGAAGACCGACATTGTCGGCCTCGACAGTGTGGACGCAGTCCGTCAGGGCGACGCTGGGACGGGCGACGCGACGGCGCGCGGCTGCCTGCTCGCGCTGTGGCACGGACGCATGCTGGTGGGAGTCGCATTCGGGCGCAAGCGCGATTGGGCTGTGCTGGTGAGTCCAAGCGGGGACGGGGAAATCACGGAGCGCATGCTGCGCGCGCTCGACTACCGCGTCTTCCGTGGTTCCTCCAGCGGCGGCGGCTCCCGTGCGGTGCGCGAAATGCTCGCGGAGCTTCGCGGCGGAGGCGTGGTGGTGATCACGCCTGATGGTCCGCGCGGACCACGGCACGCGATGAACCCCGGCTTAGCTTGGATGTCGCGCGCAACCGGTTTTCCCGTGCTGCCGGTCGGCATGGTGGCCAATCGCGCATGGCACCTCTCGAGTTGGGACTCGTTCACGATTCCCAAGCCTTTCGCGCGCGTCTGCATTTTCTTCGGCGAACCGATCCAGGTGGCACGCGAGGTGACGGAAGCCGAATTGGCGGCCGCGACCGAGTCGATTCGCGAGCAGCTCTTCGACTGCGAACGGCGCGCCTTTGCACACGTCGGCACAAGCGAGGACTGGTGATCCGCGTCGGTCCCGCGGGTTGGTCGTACGCCGACTGGGAAGGCATCGTCTATCCGCGGCCTAAGCCGCGCGGCTTCCATCCGCTCGCGCACCTCGCGCGTTTCGTCAAGACGGTCGAGATCAACTCGAGCTTCTACGCTCTGCCACAAAGCGCTCACACGACGCGTTGGGCGGAAATCGTCGCGCACGATCCGCAGTTCCGTTTCAGCGCGAAGCTGCACCAGGACTTCACGCATTCCGCAAAATCGCTCGACCAATTCGCGCGCGAGGTGGAGGAGTACCAGAGCGGCATCGAGCCGCTGGCACGTGCGGGAAAACTGTCGGCGCTGTTGGCCCAGTTTCCGATCAGCTTTCGTTTCGAACCGGCGTCGGTGAAACGACTCGAAGACCTGCGTGCCGGATTCACGCGCGTGCCGCTCGTGCTCGAGCTGCGCCATCGCTCTTGGTTCGCGGATCAGGCGCTCGACACCATCGGGCAACTCGGCTGTTCGCTCGCCGCCATTGATCTGCCTGCCGCTGCGGATCACCCGCCCGCGGATCATTCCACACCGGGCCCGATCGGATATCTGCGCTTGCATGGACGCAATTCATCGACGTGGTTCTCACGCGATGCGGGCCGCGACCAGAAGTACGACTACCTGTACACGCCCGCCGAGATCGTCCAGCAGGCGGAACGCGCTCGGCGACTGGCGGGAAGCCACGACGAGACGTTCGTGGTGACGAACAATCACTTCGAGGGCAAGGCGCTGGCCAACGCCTTCGAATTGCTTGCCGCCTTGACCGGCAAGCAGGTCCAGGCCCCACGCAGTCTGATCGAACGCTACCCGCAGATCGCGGGAGCGACGCGACCAGACGGGCCGGCGGAATTGTTCTAGGCGGCCATTTGCCCTTGATCCTCCCGCGGCTGCTTGGTTCCATGCCTTGCGAATGACACTCAGGCGAATCCTCAAGAAGCTCGCGATCTCTCTCGTTTCGTTGATCGTGATCGTGTGCAGCGCGGAAATCGTCGCGCGACTCGCCGAGCCCGGACCGTTCTCATTCTTCGATGCCGAGCCCTACGACAAGGTTCCGGGAATGGGGCATGTCCACAAGCCCAATTTCGCCGGACGTTGGGATGGGACGTGGTATGGGATCGACTCGCACGGACTGCGCGGCAGCGAGTTCAAGCCGGCGAAGACGCCCGAGGAATACCGCGTGCTGGCGGTCGGAGATTCGTGCACGTTCGGCAAGTCCGTCGACGAGCCGGACTGCTGGCCGCGCCAGTTGGAACGCATGCTCACGAAGGAGCTGCCGGCCGGGAAGAGCGCGATGGTCGCCAACGCAGGAGTCAACGGCTACTCCGCGCGCCAGTACTTGCAGTCGATCCTCGAGTGCTCCGCGCTGGTCGAGCCGCAGCTGATCGTCGTCGGCTACAACCTCAACGACTTTCCCAACCAGACCAAGGCGGTCGACGAGAGCGTCCACCTGGGCAAGGGCAATCTGCGCGCAGCGATTCCCTTCAAGACGCGCGAGATCCTGGGGCGATCCGCGTTGTACCGTTATTTGCGCGCCACGTATTACGTGATGAATCGCCAGCGCGATTTCGCCGCCGCGGAGGCCATGGCGAGCGCCGTGAAGAATCAAAGCAAGCTCAATCCCGATCGAGTCGCACTCGAAATCACGCGACTTGAATCGATGGCAAGCACCGCGCGCGAGATGAACGCCAAGTTGTGCGTGTTCCTCTTTCCTTATGAGAGCCAGGTCTACCTGGAGAAGTACGACACTTCCGCCGTCGATTGGTTGCGCGGCCTGTGCGAGGAGCGCGGCATTCCGTTCGTCAGCATGATCGACGAGTTCCGCGCGCGCGCCCATTCGACGAATCCGCCCAAGGCGTTGTTCGTGCGCGGCGATCGCTATCACCCCAATCCCGAAGGCTACGAGATCGTCGCGGCCAAGATCCTCGAGGCGGTTCGCACGCAGGGCTGGCTGCCCAAGGCGGAGTGAGCGCCGTGGCCGTGGAACCCATCGAGGCGTTGACCTTCGATTGTTATGGGACGTTGATCGATTGGTATGGCGGCGTGCGCAGCGCAGCACGGGCGGCGCGAGGTCTTGCGGGCGTAGACATTGAGAAGTTCGTCCGCGATCGCGACGCGATCGATCGCGAGTTGATTCTTGGCGAGTATCGGCCGTACGCCGAGGTGCTCGCGCAATCCGCGCGTCGCGCCGCGGCGAGGCAGTCGCGCGAACTCGACGAGCGCGAGGCGCGCGAGTTCGCGGCGAGCATGAAAAGCTGGCCGCCGTTTGCGGAGAGTCATGAGGCGCTGGTGCGCCTCGGGAGGAAGTTTCGGCTTGCGATACTGTCCAACGTCGACACTTCGACGCTAGAGAGCTCCATCGCGTTGCTCGGCGTGCGATTTGAATTGCTCGTTACCGCGCAGATGCTGCGTTCGTACAAACCGCGGCCTGAACATTGGCACACGGCGCTGTCGCGATTGGGCTTGGAGAAGACGCGCGTGCTGCATGTCGGCTGCAGCCTGTTCCACGACATCAGGCCGGCACAGGCGCTCGGGATCAGGACGGCGTTCGTGAATCGCGATCGCGATGCACTTTTGCCCGGCGATGCGCCGACCTGGGCGGTTGACGATCTTGTCGCGCTTTGTCGGGAGATTGGGGCGTAGGCGATGCGAGTGGGGGGCGAGCGAGGGGGATGTGTCAGTACGGAGCCCGCCAGTACGGAGCCAGGCACCCATCCGAACTGTTGCGGGGACGCAACGGCGCTGTGGGGGCAACGGCCACGTCCAGCTGCGCCGGCAACGGCGCTGGGAACGCCGGGGCGGCAACAGTTCGGATGGGTGCCAGGCTCCTACACACTCGTCGACTTTGTCAAAAAATCGACGAGGTCCATTTTCGATATGAGGCCTTTGAGGCGTTGGTCGTCGTCGACGATGAGGCCGACGAGGCCGTCGGCGAACATGCGCGTGAGGACGCCGGAGTCTTCGGATTCGTTGATTGTCTTGACGTTGCGGAACATGACTTCGGCGACGGTGGACGAGAGGCCGGCGCGGCCCTCGACCAGTTTTCCGAGCAGGTCCGATTCCGTGATGATCCCGACCAGGCGGCCTTCGTCGAGCACCGGAAGCTGGCTGACGCCGCGCTCCTTCATGATCAGCACGGAATCGGCGACGGTGTCGGCGGTGTTCGCGGTCTGAACTTCACGGCGCGGCATGCTGCGCAAGAGGTCGCCGACTGAACGGCTCTCCCAGGACTTTTCCGTGAAGCCGTTCTCGCGCATCCACAAGGGATCGAGGAACTTGGTCATGTAGTTGCGCACGGAGTCGGGCAGGATGATCACGAAGCGTTTGCCCGGGCCGACACGTTGCGCGACCTGCAGCGCGGCCCACACCGCCGAGCCCGAACTGCCGCCGCACAACATGCCTTCCTGCCGGATCAGGCGGCGAGCCATCAGGAACGATTCGCGGTCTTCGGTCTTGACCCACTCGTCGACCAGCGCCGTTTCGCAGACCTTCGGAATGAAGTCGTAACCGATGCCTTCGACCTTGTACGAGCCGATCGGGCCGGGGCCGGCGATGATCGAACCGACGGGATCCACTCCGACGATCTTGACTCCGGGCATGTCCTCTCTCATGCGCCTCGCGACCCCGGTGATCGTGCCGCCGGTGCCGGCTGTCATGACGACATAGTCGAGCTTGCCGCCGCACTGCTCGACGATCTCCTTGCCTGTTCCCTCGTAGTGCGCGGCCGGATTTTCGGGGTTGTTGTACTGATCGAGGATGTGCGAATTGGGCAGGATCTTCTGCAGCTGCTTCGCGACCCCGATGTGACTGTCGGGCGAATCGAAGGCCGCCTCGGTCGGCGTGCGGATGATTTCCGCGCCGAGCGCTTCGAGCACGACCTGTTTCTCGCGGCTCATCTTCTCCGGCATCGTGATGATCATGCGATAGCCGCGGATCGCTGCGGCCAGGGCCATGCCGATGCCGGTGTTGCCGCTGGTGGCTTCGATCAAGGTGTCGCCTGGGCGAATGCGCCCGGAGCGCTCAGCCGCCAGCACCATCTGCTTGCCGATGCGGTCCTTGATCGAGCCCCCGGCGTTCAGGAACTCGCACTTGGCGAGAAACTCGCAGCCGGTTTTCTTGCCGATGGACTTGAGGCGCACCAGGGGGGTGTTACCGATGGTGTCGAGAATCGAGTCGCTGATCTTGGGCACGGTCGCTCCGGAGTGGATGCGCACAAGGGCCCAGGCGCGGGTCCGCGGCGCAGACGTATAAGGAAGGAAGGCACCAGCGACTGGCGCTGGAAGGGCGAATTCTAGCGATCGTTGGATCCTGGGTTGACCGATTAGGCCAAAGCGAACGATAGTAGAGACGTGAAAGTGCTGCTGAGCTGGTCCCGGGCGCTGGTATTGGCCCTCCTGTGCGCAATGATTTGCGCGCCGGGAGAGTTGCGCGCGCGGATCTGCCTCGTCGCTCTAGGCGTGGTCGAGCAGCCGTCCTGTTGCTCGAAGCCGACCTGCTGCGATCCGCTTCCGGACAAGGGCCCCGCGCTGAAAGCGTCAAGCGAGGAATGCACTTGCTGCCTGGAGGTCGTACTCGACTCCAACGACAAGACGCCGACGGATGCTCCGCCGCCGCAGCCAGCGCTCGTAGCGCTACCGCTGCGATTGGTCTGTGAGCTTGCGCCGACGCCGCTGCCGGAGCCCGGTTTCGAGCGCGCGAGAGCGCTGCGAGCACGCGAACGATTGCGGCCCAATGCGGCCGCGTCAGTACCCCTGCGGATTTGATTTCGGACTCCTGGTCGTGGTGCTCCGGCGCGTGTGCGCCGGGGAAGAGCCCGTTCCCTTCCTGGAGATTCCGATGTTCGCTTTGCTTACCGCGCTGCGCCGTGCGCACGCACTTTCCGTGTGCTTGATCCTCGCCGGCCTCGGCGTCAGTTGTGCTTCCGTCCACGAGCCGCAATTGGCGCCGGACGAAGTCTTGGACGCGCTCGACCAACGTGTCGAAGGGCCGGCCAGGATTTTCGACGCGCTCGACCTCGCCGGGCTCGACGTTCTCGCACTGCCGCGACCGACGCCTGAGGAGTGCGCGGATCCGCGCAGCGCGGGTTACTGGCGCGCCTGTGCGCTGGCCTGGAATCCGAGCGTGCGCGCCGCGCGTCGCGAACTGGAACGCGCGCTCGCCGCGGCCAATCTGGCCGGTCAGCCGCAGGCGATCGAGGGCGGAATCGAGTCCATGGACCTGTCCGACATCGAACGCGAGACCAAAGTGTCGGTCACGTTCGATCTGCTTGGGCTGCTTGGCCTGGGTCCGGCGCAGGTCGCGCGCGAGGCGGCGCGAGTCGACGTGTTGCGCGCCCACAGCCGACTGGAGAGTGCAGTCTGGAGCGCAATCTTCGATGTCGAACGGGCTCGCGTGCGACTTGCGGCAGCGCGCAAGCGACAGGCCGAACTGGCGGAGCTTTTGGAGCAGGTCGTCGGACAATCAGCGCGCTTCGAAGTGCTCGAGCGTCGCGGCCGTCTTTCCGAGGCCGACGTGGCCTCGGTCGCCGCGGCCGCGCACGAAGTCGAACATGCGATCTCTTCCGAGAAGGTTCGCGAGGCAGGCTTGCAAGCCGAGCTGGCGCGGGTCAGCGGACTGGCCTTCGAACACGCGGCGTTCGGCGCAGTCGGCGGCGAGGTCTTGAAGGAAGCGTCGGCGGGTCCGGGAGAACGCAGCGCGCGCCAAGTGCTCGAGCAGGATCCGGCGTTGCGCGAACTGACGCTCGAGTTCGCGCAAGCGGAAATGCGCGTGCGCGCGGTCGCCGCGAGCGCGTGGCCCACGTTGCGTGCAGGACCGCAGCTCACGTTCATGCCGAGCGATCTGCTCGTGGGCGGTCTGCTCGACTTGTCCGTGCCCTGGCCGGGCACGGTCGAGAAGCAAATGCGTGTCGCGCGCGTCGAGCGCGAGGCGGCGCGCGAGCGGGTCGAAGACGCGCTGCAGTTCGCGCTGGCGCGGGTCGCGAGCCTGCGCGAAATCTTGGGCGAACAGAAACTGCTTGCCGACGAACACGCTCCCGAGTTGGACGAGGCCGAAGAACTCACCTGGCAGGCCGTGAACGCGCGCCTGCGCTATGGCAGGGCGACCGCGATGGAGTGGACGCTTGCGGCGCGGGCGCGCAAGCTGCCGCTCGTCGGCCTCGTCGATGCGCGCGAAGCAGCAGAGCTCGCGGCGCTCGATCTCGCACAAGCCTGTGGCATCGCGACGACGTCGGAGGAGGTGGCGCCGTGAGTCAAGTTCGAGCCGACATCGATCTCGCTGGGCTCGCGCGTCAGGCGCCGAGCACGCCGCCGCCGCGCCGAAGTGTGTGGCGCATCGTGCTGCCCATTTTGATCCTGCTGGTCTTCCTCGCCGTGCTCGCCAGCAGTTTGCGCGGCTTCTTCGAGACGAGAATTGCCGTCAGTCTGATCCGGCCGCGGGCCGTGGAAGCGCACGTCGCAGGCGCAGCCTCGAATGGCGCCGCGCGTGTCGTGTTGCAGGCCGCGGGTTGGATCGAGCCCGATCCGTTCGCGATCCAGGTCACGGCGCTTGCGCCGGGAGTCGTGCGCGAAGTCCTCGTGCTCGAAGCCGCGCGCGTGTC
>JAYUUV010000427.1:0-3650 GCA_043754695.1 Planctomycetota bacterium | reverse complement strand
AATTTTCCGCGTCGGGTAAAACTACCATCGTTCAGAAGAAGCAATATTTCGCCGGTGTCGGTACCGGCGTGCTGGATCGCGTTTCCGGTGGCGGTTTTGTGTCGCGACGACATCGTCGTGTTCGAGGACCTCGACGGAAACGGAAGCTATGAAAAGCGCACGGTGTTCCAGACCGGGCTCAATCTGGTCAGCGGACTCGAAGTCGGCTACGGCGGCGTGTGGCTCGGCGCCGCGCCGTACTTTCAATTCATCCCCGATGCGAACGACGACCTCGTGCCCGACGGGCCGCCGCAGACCTTGCTCGACGGCTTCGGATATCAGGACACCCATGAAACGCTGAACGCATTCATCTGGGGTCCGGACGGCTGGCTATACGGTTGCCACGGCGTGTTCACGCACTCGCGCGTCGGCAAACCGGGCACGAAGGACGAAGAGCGCGTGCCGTTGAACGCGGGCATCTGGCGCTATCACCCGTTGCGCCACGAGTTCGAAGTCTTCGCCTGGGGCACGTCGAATCCCTGGGGCGTCGATTTCAACGATCGCGGTCAAGCGTTTGAAACGGCCTGCGTCATTCCGCACCTCTACCACATGATCCAGGGCGCGCGTTACGAGCGCCAGGGCGGCGAGCACTTCGGCGAACACGTTTACGACGACATCAAGACGATCGCCGATCACCGCCATTATCTAGGCGACACGCCCCACGGCGGAAATTTGCGCTCGGATGTTGCGGGCGGCGGACACGCGCACTGCGGCGCGCTGATCTACCTCGCCGATTCATTTCCAGCGCAGTACCGCGACACGATCTTGTTCGACAACATCCACGGCAACCGCGTCAACAACGACATCCTCGTGCCGGATGGTTCGGGCTACCTTGGCAAGCACGGCGAGGACTTCTTGCTCGCGAACGACGCCTGGTTTCGCGCCATCAACTTCAAGACCGGGCCGGACGGTTCGGTGTATTTCATCGACTGGTACGACAAACAAGCCTGTCACCTGACCAATCCTGAGATCTGGGACCGCACCAACGGTCGGCTGTATCGCGTGCGCTACGGCGATTTGAAGCCGAAGAAAGTCGACCTGACGAAGATGAGCGTCGCCGAGCTGGTCGATCAGCAGGCTTCGCCCAATGAGTTCTATGTCCGGCGCGCGCGTTCGATCCTGGCGCAGCGCGGCAACGATCCAGGCGTGCGCGCGGGTCTGATCGCGCACTTGCGCGGCGAGACGAAAAACGAGCCGCGCGCGCTGCGCTGGCTGTGGGCTTTGCACGACACAAGCGGTCTTGGCGATGACATTGCCGGTGAAATGCTCTCGAGTCCGCTCGCCTACGTGCAGGCCTGGACGATCCAGTTGGTCTGCGAGCGCGGCAAGCCCAGCGCAAAACTGATGGAAAAAATCGCGGGCCTTGCGCGCACTTCGAAGTCGGCGGTGGTGCGGCTCTACATCGCTTCTGCCCTGCAGCGAATTCCCGCCGCGGATCGATTGCCGATCGCCAAGGATCTCGCGCTGCACGCCGAAGACGCGAACGACCACAACCTGCCGTTGATGATCTGGTACGCGATCGAAGCGGCGGTGACCAAGGATCCGGGCCACGCGCTGGAGCTGGCCCATGAAGCGAAAATCCCGCTCGTGTCGCGTTTCGCTTTGCGGCAACTGGCCGAATCGCCGGAGCAACACGAACTGCTCGTAGCCAGTCTTGCCGGCGACGACGCAAAGGCCTGGCGCACGTTGGTCCTGGAAGAACTGGATCGTTCGCTCGCCGTGCGCCGCGACCTGCACGCACCGCAGTCGTGGAGCACGGTCGCGGCGAATCTGGGCGCAAGCCCCGACGCGCGCATCCGCGAACTCGCGCAGAACATTGCCGTCGCGTACGGCGACGAAAAGAGCCTCGCGCTGGTGCGCGCGATGCTCGCCGACCCGAAGCGTTCGGTGAACGAGCGCCTGGGCGCCATCGAGGTGGTTTCGCGTGCGCGTGACGCGCAATCCGTCGAGACGCTTTTGAGTCTGCTCGAGCAGAAGCCGTTGCGGCCGAGCTTGCTCACGGCGCTCGCCGTGTTCGACGAAGAGCGCATCGGCATGGACATCGCGACTCGCATGGCGAGCTTCGATGTCGAAGAACGGCGTATGGCGGTCAACACTCTCGCAGCCCGCAAGAGCTGGGCTCACGCTCTGTTCGCGGCGCTCGACAAGAACAGCATCGACAAGTCCTGCCTCGACGCGATTGTGGCGCGAAAGCTCGCCAATCTCGGCGATCCGGCCGTCGATACGGGTCTTGCGAAGTACTTCGGCCGCGCGACCGCGACGCCGGAGGACAAGCGCGTGAAGATCGCCGAACTCAAGGCGCGCCTGACCACGGAGGTGCTGGCCAAAGCCGACCTGCCCCACGGCCGCGAAGTTTTCGCGCGCACCTGCCTGCAATGCCACTCGTTGTACGGCGTCGGCGCGAAAGTCGGCCCCGACATCACCGGTTCGAACCGCGCCGATCTCGACTATCTATTGACGAACATCGTCGACCCGAGCGCGCTGGTGGCGAAGGAATATCAGGTCACGATGGTCTGGCTGAACGACGAGCGCCTGCACAGCGGAATTCTCAAGGCCGAGGACAAGAACTCGGTCACGCTGCTCGACCAGCAAGGCACGACCGTGATCGCGAAGCCCGACATCGCCGAACAGAAACTCTCGCCGTTGTCGATGATGCCCGAGGGTCAGATCGACGCGCTCAGCGCCGAGGAAGCGCGCGACCTGATCGCTTATCTGCAGAGCAAAGTGCAGACGCCGATCCGCGCGACGAAGGACAGCGCGGCAAAATTCTTCGACGGCAAGACGCTGGCCGGCTGGAAGGGCGATGAAACGGTCTGGAGCGTGGTCGACGGCGCGATCGTCGGGAAGACGACGGGTCTCGAAAAGAATACGTTCTTGACCAGCGAACTCGAACCTGGCGATTTTCGCCTGGTGCTCGAGGTGCAATTGGAGAAGGACGCCGGAAATTCCGGCATCCAATTTCGATCTCAATCGCTCGACGGTGGCGAAATGCGCGGCTATCAGGCCGACGTCGGCCCGGGTTGGTGGGGTGCGCTGTACGAAGAAGAAGGCCGCGCGCTGCTCTCACCGGCCGCGCCCGTGGACGGCCGCGTGATCGTCGGCGGCTGGAATACCTATGAGGTCGTTGCGGTCGGCCACCACGTGCTCACGGCCATCAACGGCGCGAAGTGCGTCGATCTCGAAGATCCGGACGGCGCGCTGCGCGGCATCTTCGGCTTGCAGCTGCACGCCGGCGGCGCGACGAAAGTCAGCTTCCGCAATCTGCGTCTCGAGCTCGATCCGAAACTGGAGCTGACCACAGCTGGAGGCAAGCAATGATCGTGCACATGGTGATCCTGAGGATTCGCAAGAACGTCGCCGCGCAGGAAATCGAGCGCGTTTTCGCCGCGATCGGCGCGCTGAAGCAGGACATCCCCGGCATCCTCTCCTACAGCTGGGGGCCATACTCTTCGCCTGAAGGCATGCAGCGCGACTTCACCCACGGTTTCTGCATGACCTTCACGGACGCGAAGTCGCGCGACGTCTACTTGCCGCATCCGCTGCACGAAAAAGTCAAAGCGCAAGTGCTCGCGATCCTCGAAGGCGGCCTCGCCGGCGTGCTGGCCTTCGAC
>JAYUUV010000426.1:0-5347 GCA_043754695.1 Planctomycetota bacterium | reverse complement strand
GCCCTTTTCAGGCCCGGTTCGCGTCCTGGTCGCGATCATTCGTTGGCTATGGAATCGACCCAAAACGTAGGGACGGTCGTGCTCGTGAGTTTATCCCACGTACAAGCGAGCGGCAAGCCGCCTCGCACCTTCCCGCGACGGCCCAGCTGCCTCTCCCCCCAGCTACCGCAGATCCGTCTCCCTCGTCCTGCCCCCCGTCGACTCGCACCAGCTCGTCCAAGTCTTGGCCATGCCCTTCGAACAATCGACCAGCACCGCATCCAGCTCCAGCAACCGAAACCGATTCTGCTCATCGAACAGCGTGCGCATCAGCCCGACATTCCAGCGACTCCCTCCCGTCGGCGCCCCGTCGCCCAACAACACGACAGTATCGACATCCGGATCGACGAGTGCGAGCTGCAGCGCGTCCCAGAAGTTCCCCTTGCCGCGATCCGTGCGCTTGACGAAAAATGCCAACGCCGACGCAACATTCTTGGCAGTCGCAGGCTGCAGCAGATCCTGCCAGGGGATCGGGTTCAACGTGAACGGGATCACATTGAACTCCGTCTGCGGCGCGAGTCCCTGCAGCGCGATTTCCAGTTCCCTGTCCGCAGCTTGCTTGCGCGTCTTGCCGTCGCGCGCTTCCCACATCGAACCGGACAAGTCGATCAAGAACGTCACGCGTTCGGACAGAATCGGCAAACCGACGAGCGCCGCCGTCTTGCCTTCGTTGTCGACCGGCTTGCTATCGGAAGTTCCAGGTTTCCAATCGGGCGTCAAAGCCTTGGCCCACTGTTGCCAGTAGCGCGCGTCGCGTCCTGCTTTCAATCCCGACAGGCGGCGCAGGCCGGCGACCATGGACCAGACCAGCCTTGCCGACTTCTCCGCTTCCAGTGCTTCGCTGAGCAAGAGCGCGCCGTCGCGATTCGCAGCCTTTAGGAGCGTGGCGACCGCCTGCAGGCGCACACTCGCGTTCGCGTCCTTCAGCCCTTGCCTCGCGAAATCGATGCGCGCCTTTGTTTCCAGGTCGGAAGCTGCAAGCAGCGCTGCCGAGCGGACTTCGTAGCTCTTGTCCGCAGCGTATGTCGCCAACTCGGCATTGCTCAATCCCGGCGGCAGCGCCGCGAGCGCCATCACGCAAGCCGCGCGCACGCCGCTCGAACTGTCGCGATCTGCGAGACCGGAAAGTTCCTTGCGCAGCAGCACGGCCGGACTCTCGACGATCCCAAGCCGCCGCGCGAGGCATTCGATCGAGTAGACCATTGCGCGGCGCACGAGCGGATTCTTGTCGGACAGCGACTTCGCGAGTCGCGCGGAAGCAAACTTCGTGTCGATGCGCCCGATGGCTTCGGCGCAACGCATTCGAACCAGATCGTCCTTGGCGTAGAGTCCGTCTTTCGAGAAGAGCAGCTCGAATTCGGCTTCCTCGTCGACGTTGCCGAGCGCGAGCTGCGCCTCGTCGGCGACCATCGCGCTCGGATCGCGCAGGCACTTGATCACCAGCTCGAGCGCGGCGACTCCATTTTGACGCGAGAGTCCCTCGACCGCCGCGCGGCGCGCGCGCTCGTCCGAGTCGGCGAGCTTTTTTTGCAACTCGTCGAGCCCCTGAGCGGCGGCGAGCGGCGCAAGCAACAGCGCAGCAACGAGTGCGCGCCAGCACAGGAAACTCCTGAGCGCTGCGATCACGGTTGCTCCTCGACGAAGCGCCCGGCCGCATCGTTCGGCAGGCTGACGCGCTTATGACCGGCGAATTCGTCCTCCATCATTTCGCGCAGCAGTGCCGGATCCTCGGTCTTTTTCTTGCCCGCCTGGAATTCGGCCGCGCCGTCGCCGCCTGTGGCCAGGAAACTGTTGGTCGCCACGCGATAGGTCGCTTTGGGATCGAGCGGCCGGCCGCCGACCTCGATGCGCGTCAGGCGAAAGGTGTTGTCGGCCTGCTTGCGCACGAAAAGCGCCAGGCCGGAAAAGTCGAGCCCAATGTGCTTGGTTTCTTCGATCGAGCGCCGCGCCAGGGCAAAGACTTGTTCGCCGCTGAGGTCCAGCGCCACGACGTTGTTGTCGAACGGCAGGAGCTCGTACAGGTGCCGGCGAGTGACCGGCCCGGCCACAAGATCGCAGCGAGTTCCGCCGCGATTGTGCACGCCGATGTCGGCTTTCATGCGCCGCCGCAGCGCATCCGCGACCCACGAGCCTGGTGTCGAGCAGCCGTTTTCGACCGTGCGCGAAAGCGCTTGCGCGAGTTCTCCGACGACGACTTCCAGCTCGGCAAAAGCGCCTTTCGCCAGCGCGTCGCAGGCCGCGCGGATAGCGATCACGCCCGCGTCCGCCGTCGCCTGTGCCTTCGGATCGTCGAGCAAATCAATCAACTGCGCCTGTGAACGCAGCGGCGCAAACGTGTCGGGATCGAGCCACAGGTCCACACGCCCGAGTGCGCTGGCCTTCGAGCCCGACTGCACGATCAGGCATTCGCCTTCGCGCACGCCCTGCTTCAAGTAGGTGTGCGAATGGCCCGAAACGATCAGCGAAAGCTTCGGGTCGTGCTGCGCCAGCAGCTTCGACTCCTCCACCGCGATGTGGCCGACAGGAATGATCAAGTCGGCCTTGTCGCCGATCTCCTTGCGCACCAGATCCATTTCCTCGGACGCCGTGGCGAATTGAAACGGCCGCACCTCGGGGCTCGTGATCTCCGGCGTCGAAGTCGTCAACAGGCCGACCAGCGCGATGCGCACGCCGCTGCGCTCGATGAGAATCCACGGCTTCGCGAACTGCAATCGCGCACCGATCTTGGGGTCGCGGACATTCGCAAGGATCGCCGGCACGTGCGCCTCGCGCACCAGTCGCTCGACATTGGCGACACCATGGTCGAACTCGTGATTGCCGATGCACATCGCATCGAAGCGAAGTTGCGCGAGCGCATGCACGAAAGGAAGTCCGCGATCGATCGAACCTTCTGGAGTTCCCTGATACCAGTCGCCCGCATCGACGAGAATCGCTTGCGGCTCGGCGGCGCGCAGCTCCGCTAGCTTGGCCGCGAGTCGCGGCAAACCACCGATCTCGGGCGGCGAATCCTTCGACAACCAGGTCGCCTTGCGCGACAGGACTTGCCCGTGAATGTCGTTGGTGTGAAAAATGACCAAGTGAATCGGCGCGCGCTCAGGCGTTGCCTGCGCACAAAGACTCGGCGCGAAACCGAGCCAACATCCCAGTGCGAACAAAACGCTGAGCAGCGTCCCGATCGAAAACGCTGCGGAGCGATGGAAACGAACAGCGGGGCGACGGCGCACGTAAAGGGTGGAATTCACGCGCGACATGGTAATCGCCCTGTGGCGAGGTGCGAGCCGCTCAGCAGCTCGTGGAGGCAGTTTGGCGCCAGTTGGCCGTCCGTGCGCGGTGGTCGCAGTCGGATGACGAAGCCGTGACGCTGCCCACGGCGCCTGCGTATAGGTGCGCACTGCAAAGCAACTCGCTTCCGTGGCATCCTATGCCGCGCGTGAACTCACCTGAGCGCATTCCGAGCCGACTCTGGCTTTGGTTCTTGATTCCGTTGGTGGCTTCCGCCTGGACGCGCGATTGGTGGGCGCCCGACGAACCGCGCTACGCCGAAGTGGCGCGCGAGATCTACAGCTCGGGCAATTACCTTGTGATGCAGCTCAACGGTGAGATCTATCGCAACAAGCCGCCGCTCTTGTTCTGGCTCTCCGGCCTGCTCGGATCGTGGACCCACTGGAACGAACTTGCGATGCGCGTGCCGTCGCTCATGGCCACGCTCGTGAGCGCCTGGCTCACCGCCAGACTTGCGCGCCGCTTCTGGGGCGAGAACGAAGCGCGGCTCGCACCGATCCTCTACCTGACTACGGGCATGCTGCTCTGGCACGGGGCGCGACTGCAGATCGATCCACTGCTTGGCGCACTCTGCACGGGAGCGCTGGTCCTGGCGAGCGAACCCTGCACGTCATCTGCGCGTCGCGCGCGATTGATCCTGTGCGCGGGCCTGCTGAGCGGCCTCGCGGTGCTGGCCAAAGGCCCGATCGCATTCGTACTGGTCGGAATCCCGCTCGGCGGTTGGCGCTGGATCGCGGGCCGGCATCCACAGCGAGCGTCGCGATCGACTTGGGTCCTGGCCGGCCTCGCGGCAATCACCCCGGCGTTGAGCTGGGCCCTGGCGGTCGTCGCGCGCCATCCGGAACTGGCCTACGACTTGTTCGTCGGCCAGTTCTTCAAGCGCGCGATCAGCGGCACGAACCACATCGGTCCCTTCTGGTACCACCTCAGACTGCAGCCCTTGATGATGTTGCCCTGGACGCCGCTCGCGATCGCGGGTTCGTGGCTGGGCTGGCGCGCGCTCGCGGCGCGGCGGCGCGGCGAAACTTTCGATTCGGGCCTGGCCCAATCGGTCTGGTGGTTCTGGGCCCTGCTCATGGCGTTTTCGCTCAGCCCCGAAAAGCGCGACCTGTATCTGCTGCCCGCCTATCCGGCCGTCGCGCTGCTCGCTTCGCGTTGGATCGCGCAGACGCTGCGCGCAGAGCGCAGAGATCGCTGGCTGGCGACGGCGGTTCCCGCGCTGCTCACAGTGGTCGGCAGCGCGCTGTGCGGCGCGGGCTTTTTCCAAGCGCGCTTGCCGGCCGATTTCCCTTCGATCGTTGGGCCGTCGATCGTGGTCGGCCTGTCGCTCGCCTGCGGGGCGGCGCTCGCCGCGCGCGCGGCATGGCGCGGCGCCCCCATGCGCGCGGCACTGGCACTCGCCGGCGGATTGGCCTTGACCGCCTGCGTGGCTGCGTTGCTCGTTTTCCCGCTGGTCAATCCAACGAAGTCCTCGCGCGCGCTGGCTGCCTATTTGTTGACGCGCCCGGAGCGGCCGACTGCGATTCCATGCGTCGGCGTCATGCCGGAGGGATTTCGCTTCTACAGCGGACTGCCGATCGTCCAGGGTCCGGTGCTCGACGCCGCAATCCCCAATACTCTGGATTTGCAGCAGAAAAGTTTCCTGGAGCTCGCCGGGCGTGAAGGCCCGGACTTCCTGGCGCTGGTGGCCGAGCGCAATTGGCAGAGCTGGAGCACGAGCACGCGCGCCGCATTCGAAATTCGACATGCACAAGCGGTCGCGACCCGCCAGGTGCTCGTCCTGGGTCTGCCAGCGCCTTCAACTCACTGAACGGAGCCGAATAACAGTGGCGAGCCACAGACCAAGTGCGAGCATGTGGCCACAGGCCATGTCCTCCTCACCGACGATCGCAGGCATTGCCAGCGCGTTTCCGGCGCAGTCGGTCGATCGCGAGCGCGCCTTCGAGACGCTGGTCGCGATGTTCCCCGCCGAGGATCCGCGTTTCATCGCCTCGTTGCTCGAACGTTCAGGCGTTGGCGTGCGGCG
>JAYUUV010000425.1:0-13060 GCA_043754695.1 Planctomycetota bacterium | reverse complement strand
TCGCCTCGGGCTCTTCCTGGCAAGCTTCCAGCAGGGCCAGGGCGTCCGCGCGCGCTTTGTCGCGGTCCAGTGCGTCGCGCAAGTTCCGCTCGGCGCGCGCGCATTCTCCGATTTCGATCAAGCAGCGCGCGCGCTCGATCAGCACGGTCGCGGTCGTGTTCTCATTGACCGAGCGCACGGTGAGCGTGAGAGCCCGGTCGTACATGGCGATCGCCTGCGTGAAATAGCGCCGCGCCAGTAGTTCGTTGGGGAGTTTCTGCGCATTGCTGGAACGTTCCTGGAGCGCCATGTGCCGCAGCGCGTTGCCGCCGTCGAGCCAGGGCTCCGGCGCGCGCGGGGAAAGCAGCGCGCGCTGCTTGTGCACGCCCAGCGCTTCGTCGAAGTGATCGAGCCCTTCGAGCATCGCCGCGCGCATCATCAGCGCCACCGGCGTCGCGTTTGCGCCGCCGGCCGGATAGAGCGCCGTCAGCGTGCTTTCGGCGCTGGGCATGTTCTTCGCGAAGCTCGCGTAGACGCGCATGATCTCGGCCGAGATCTGCGGATACTCCTCGATGTTGATCGCCTGCATCAGATGGCCGACGCGGTCGAGCGCGTGCAATCGCATCCCGTCGTCCTTGCTGTCGGCCCAATCCTTGACCGCGTCGAGCAGTTCCGATTGTGCGATGGCGAGCATCTTGTCCTCGCGCGCCTTGTTGCCGATGGCCACCGCCTCCTTGCGCGCGCTCTCGGTGCTGTTCAGCTTTTGCGTGCCCGTGCGCATCGCGGAGACGAAGTAGCCGAAGGCGCCTAGGCCGAGCAGCAGGCCGGCGGTCTGAAAGGGATGTCGGCGCGACCAGCGCAGCGCCGGGTCGACGAAGCGCGGTGGGCGCGCGCTGACCGAGCGGCCGGCTTGCAGCGCGAGCAAGTCGGCGTGCAGGCTGTCCGCGCCCGAGTAGCGACGTGCGCGGTCCTTCTCGAGGCACTTCAGCACGATCGCCTCGAGATCGCGAGGCACATCGGCGCGCTGGCGGCGCAACAGCGCCGGGTCGCGATGCAGGATCGCGTGCAGGATCGATTGCGCGCTGCTGCCGGAGAACGGCGGGCGTCCGAGCAGGAGTTCGTACAGCGTCGCGCCGAGACCCCACACGTCGGAGCGCGCGTCGATGCCCGATGAATCGCCGAGGATCTGCTCGGGACTCATGTAGAGCGGCGTACCGACGAGGTCACCGGATTCTGTCATCGTGCCTTCGTTGTCGGCATCGGTCGGTTTGGCCAGTCCGAAGTCGGTCAATACGACACGCTCGCCGTCGCGCAGCAGGTTGGACGGCTTGACATCGCGATGCAGTACGCCGCGCGCGTGCGCGTGCCCCAGCGCAGAGGCAATATCGATCCCCAGGTTGACCACATCGCCGATGCCGAGCACGCCTGCCTTGAGCACGAGGTCGAGCGGCGGGCCGTCGACGAAGCGCATCGCGAAATAGTGCAGGCTGCCGACCGAGCCGACCTCGTAGACGTCGACGATGTTCGTGTGCGAGAGCCGGCCCATGGATTCCGCTTCGCGCAGGAAGCGGCGCACCGTGCGCTCGCGCATTGCCAGGTTGGGCGGCAGCACCTTGACCGCGACGCGCCGTTCGAGGCCGCGCTGGCGCGCCTCGAAGACGATGCCCATCGCGCCGTGACCGACCTCGCGCAGCACGCGATAGCCCGCCAGCCGCTCGTTCAAGAGCTCGCTGGTGAGTTCGTGGCCGAGCGGGTTCTGCTCGTTCATCCCACGGCCGATGGCCGCACGGCGCGGTGCACGGCCAGCACGCTGTCGAGGATCGCGGCAAAGTCCTCGAGTTTGATCATGTTGGGTCCGTCGGAGGGCGCGTGGTCCGGATCGGGATGCACTTCGAAGAACAGGCCGTCGACTTCGCCGGTGGCCACGGCGGCGCGCGCCAGGGCCGGCACCTTGCTGCGGTCGCCGCCGGTCGATGTGCCGAGCGCGCCGGGCTCTTGCACCGAGTGGGTCGCATCGAAGACCACCGGGTGGCCGGTTTTCGCCAGGTGCGCGAAGGAATTCATGTCGACGACCAGACGGCCGTAGCCGAAGCTCGTGCCGCGCTCACAGACCAGCAGATTGTTGTTGCCGGCGGCTTCACATTTCTTGGTGGCGTTGCCCATGTCCCAGGGCGCGAGGAACTGACCCTTCTTGATGTTGACCGCGCGACCGGTCTCGGCTGCCGCGAGGAGCAGGTCCGTCTGACGGCAGAGGAAGGCCGGGATTTGCAGCACGTCGACGACTTCCGCGGCCATTGCGCATTGCTCGGGCGAATGCACGTCGGTGACCAGCGGGATTTTCCAGCGCTGCTTCACTTCCGCGAGTAGTTCCAGGCCGCGTCCAATACCCGGCCCGCGCACGGCGCTGGTCGAGGAGCGATTGGCCTTGTCGAAGCTGGCCTTGAAAACCAGCGGCACGTTGCGCTCGGCGGCGATCGCGCACAGCTCGCCGGCGAGGCGGTGAACGAGTTCGGGTGTCTCGAGCACGCACGGACCGGCGAACAGGAAAAGTTTGCCGGCGCCGAAGGTCCGTCCTGCGATCTGGACGGTGGGGCGTGAGCTGGATGCGGGCGTCGTGGTCATCGGAGCACCATCCTAACGGCTTTGCGGGCGGGACCCAGCAGCGACGCTACTCGGGGCAGAGAATTCGAAATTGCGGCCCGCGCACGTCGATTTCGATCGGCGTCTGGCCGCGCGAGTCGCCGTCGGCCTGGGCGGCGACAGGCTCGGCGGAGGTCACGCGTACACGGCTTGCGCGCCGCCGCGTGGCACCCTGCGCGGGCAGGCGGCCGAACAGCGCGCGAATTCCGTGCAGGCAAAGGTGGCGGCGCGCGGCACGCTCGAAAAGGTAGACCTCCCAGAGTCCGTCGCCGAGCTCGCGATCGGGGGCAAGTCGGAACAGGCCGGCGTAGTGGATCACGTTGCTGACCAGGACCCAGCCGAAGCTGCCGGGTAGGCGCTCGCCGTCGAGTTCGACCTCGAGCTTGGGTTCGCGATAGCTCCACAGGGTCTCGAGCCCGGCCTTCACGTAACTGAGTTTGCTGATCGGTCCACGGCGGCGGCGCTCGACACAGCGCACGGCTTGCGCGTCGAATCCGACCCCCACGACGAGGAAGGACAATTCGCCGTGAACCACGGCCGTGTCGAGCTTCACGCAATGCCCGTCGAGGATCGTGCGCGCGGCGCGGCGGGGATCGGCGCTGAGTCCAAGGTCGAGCGCCAGTACGTTCGCGGTGCCGATCGGAAGCACGCCGACCGGCGTGAGCGGATCGCGAAGTCCGCGCAAGACTTCGTTCAAGGTCCCGTCGCCGCCGACCGAGACCACGACCTGTGCCTGTGTCTGCGCGGCGAAATTCGTCGCGTCGCCGCGGGCGGCGGTGAGCCGCACTTCGACGCGCAGGCCGGCTGCTTCGAGTTCGTGCGCAAGCGCCCTGGCGAGATCTGCGCCGCGACCCGCACCCGAAATCGGGTTGGCGATCACGAGCGCGCTTTTCAAGCCGGACGGGGATGGGGTCGCTGCGCTCATCGCGAAGTGCGGATCGTACGGTTCGGTACGCCGGAACCGTACGATCGCAGCTCCATGAATGAGCGCGGTCGTCTCCTGGTCAGCGGTGCGAGCGGCTTTCTCGGCGCACACGTGGTCGAGACGGCGAGTCGGGCAGGTTGGCAGGTCATCGCGCTGGTTCACAGCGCGCCGCTTCCGCTGCCCCTGCCCGCGGGCGCGCGTGTCCTGGCGGCGGATCTTTCGGGCGCGCACGAACTCGAGCGCATTTTCGACTCGGCCGCGCCCCTGGCCGTGATCCATACCGCCGCGCTTTCACGGATTGCCGATTGCGAGCGCGATCCCAGGCTGGCGCAGATCGTCAATGTGGAAGCGGCGGGGGAACTCGCGCGGCACTGCGCCGCCCGCGGCGCGCGCTTCGTGCACGTCTCGACCGATCTGGTCTTCGGCGCGGCGCCGGCGCCGAGCGCGGGCTTCGATGAAGACAGCGAGCCCGCGCCGCTTTCCAGGTACGGCGTGTCCAAATTCGAAGCCGAATCGGCCGTTCGCAGCAGCGAAGCGCGCGCGCTGGTCGTGCGGCTTCCGCTGCTCGTCGGGCCGTCCCATGGCCGCGGTCTGGGCGCGTCGGACAGCATCCACGCCGCGCTCGCGCGCGGCGAAATTCCCGCACTGTTCGAGGACGAATGGCGCACACCGCTCGATGTGCGCTCTGCGGCGCAGGCCTTGATCGAACTTGCGGGGCAGGCAAGCAGCGGCATCCTTCATGTCGCCGGGCCGGAGCGCATCTCGCGCTATGAACTTGGCCTGCGCGCACTGCGCCAACAGGGTCTGCGCGCCGACCGCGCGCGCGCGCGGATCCGCGCCACGACGCGTCACATGGCGGGCCTCGAGAAAGTTCGTCCGGCCGACGTGTCGCTGAATTCAGCGCGCGCGCGCAGTTTTCTCAGGACCGTGCTGGTGGGACTCGACAGCGGGGCGAGCTGAGCGTGCGCGAAGCTGTGGCCCGGACGGCCCGCGCAACGTAGGCTGTGCGGCCCTTTCAGGAAATCCCATGGAACTCGGCAAGACATTCGATCCCAAGCAGCACGAAGCCGCGATCTACACCGCCTGGGAAAAGAGCGGCGGTTTCGCGCCGCGCGCGCCCGGCCAAGACAGCCTCGGGCCGTTCACGATCATGATCCCGCCGCCCAATGTGACCGGCGTGTTGCACATGGGACATGCGCTGAACAACACGATCCAGGACATCGTGATTCGCCACCGGCGCATGCAGGGCTACGAAGCGCTGTGGCTGCCGGGCACAGACCACGCCGGCATCGCGACGCAGGCCGTGGTCGAGAAGAAGTTGCTCAAGGAGCAAGGCAAGAAGCGCGAGGCGCTCGGCCGCGAAGCCTTTGTCGCCGAGATCTGGAAGTGGAAGGAAGAGCGCGGCAGCGCGATTCTCGAACAATTGCGGCGCCTGGGCGCATCCTGCGACTGGTCGCGTACGCGCTTCACGCTCGAAGAAGGCATGTCGCAGGCCGTGCGCGAATCCTTCGTGCGCCTGTGGGAGAAGGGCCTGATCTATCGCGGCGCGCGCCTGGTCAACTGGGACTGCGTGCTGGAGACGGCGGTCTCGGACGACGAGATCGAAATGGTCACGCGCAAGGACAAGCTCTACTGCCTGCGCTATCCGGTCGAGGGACAACCCGGTCGCACCGTGTCGGTCGCGACCACGCGGCCCGAGACCATGGTGGGGGACACGGGCGTCGCGGTGCATCCACAGGATGAGCGCTATCGCGACCTGGTCGGCAAGTTTTTGACGCTGCCGCTGATCGGCCGGCGCGTTCCGGTGGTCGCCGACGAGAGCGTCGACCCGCAGTTCGGCACCGGCGCGGTCAAGATCACGCCCGGCCACGATCCCGCGGACTACGAACGCGGGCAGCGCTTCCATTTGCCGATCGTCAGCGTGCTGACCAAGGACGGCAAGCTCAACGAAGAGGGCGGAGCCTTCGCCGGAATGCCGCGCGAAAAAGCACGCACGGCGATCCTGGCGGCGCTCGAGGAACAAGGTCTGCTCGAGAAGACCGAAGAACTCGAACACAACGTGCCGCTGTCGGATCGCTCGAAGAGCATCATCGAACCGATGGTCAGCGAGCAGTGGTTCGTGAAAATGGCGCCGCTCGCCGGCCCCGCGATCGAAGCCGTGAGGAGCGGCCAATTGCGTTTCGTGCCCGAGCGCTGGACCAAGGTCTACCTCGATTGGCTCTTGAACGTGCGCGACTGGTGCATCTCGCGTCAGTTGTGGTGGGGCCACCGCATTCCGGTCTGGTACGACGAGGACAGCGTGCCGTTCGCGTCGCGCACGGACCTCGCCATCGGCTCGCCGCATCCGCTCACGAAGAAGCCGATCGTGCGCCAGGACGAGGACGTGCTCGACACCTGGGCGTCTTCGTATCTGTGGCCCTTCGCAACGCTCGGCTGGCCGGCAAAGTCCGAGGATCTGGCGCGTTTCTATCCGACGCAGTTTTTGTCGACGGCTCGCGACATCATTTACCTGTGGGTCGCGCGCATGGTCATGGCGGGTTATGAGTTCATCGATCCGAAGACGGTGCGCGCGGCCAAGCCTGGAGAGGATGCGCGCTGTCCCTTCAGCGTGGTCAATATCCACGCGACCGTGCTCGACGCCCAGGGCCGGCGCATGTCGAAGTCGCTGGGCAACGGCATCGATCCGATCGAGATGATCGAGAAGTACGGCGCCGACGCGGTGCGCCTTTCGCTGATTCTTTTGACCAACGAAGGCCAGGACGTAAAACTCTCGCCCGATCGTTTCGATCAGGGTTATCGCTTCGCCAACAAGGTCTGGAACGCGACGCGTTTCGTGCTCGCGAATCTCGACGGCGGCGTGCCCGAAGTTTCGCGTGATCCGGCGACCTTCGCGACGCTCGAGGACCAGTGGATCGTCACGCGGCGCAACCTGACGCTGGCCAACGTGTCCAAGGCGCTCGATGAATATCGCTTCAATGACGCGGCGAGCGAGTTGTACGCGTTCATCTGGAACGACTTCTGCGACTGGTATCTGGAACTTGCCAAGGGCCGCTTCACGGACAGCGCGACCGAGGGCGCGCGCACGGCACGCGGTGTGCTCGCTTCGGTGCTCTCGGACACGCTGGCGATGTTGCACCCGTTCATGCCGTTCCTCAGCGAAGTCTTGTGGGAAGCGCTGGGCGAAAAGCTCGGGCGCAAGCAGCCGTTGCTGATGAACACGCGCTGGCCTTCATCGAAGGGAGCCGTGCTCGATGGCGCCTGGATGCAGTCGATGGAAACGATCCAGTCGTTGGTGCGCGCCGTGCGCAACGTGCGCGCGCTGACCATGCTGGGCGAGCGCACGCCGCTTGCGGCCACGATCGTCGCCAAGGACGGCGCCGATCGTCAGGTCCTGACGCAGCATCAGAACACGTGCAAGACGATCGCTTTTCTTTCAGAGATCACCGTCGCCGAGTCCGCAACGCGTCCGCCCGCCTCCGCCGTGGCCGTCGCGGGCACGATCGAAGTGATCGTGCAGCTCACCAGCGACGTCGATCTGTCGAAGTTGAAGGATGTCCTCGAAAAAAGGCTCGCCAAGGGCAAGTCAGGCATCGAAGCGCTCGAGCGTAAACTCAGCAATGCGGCCTTCGTCGAAAAAGCCGATCCTGGCATCGTCGCCGGCGAACGCGCCCGCTTGCAGGAACTCCGCGTCGAGAACGAACTGATCGCCCGCAACCTCGCGGGGATGTGAACGATCAGTGGCGCCAGTCGGCGGTCACTGAGTCCGCCGCGAAGGCGATCGGAATTGCGTAGCCCAGTCCCTTGTTCGTGACCTTGACCAAGCTGTGGACGTGCAGGACCACGTTCGAAGCGCCGACCCGACTCGGCTTGCCGTCTTCGACGAGCTCAATTTCGCCGCTTGCAATCTGCACCGAGGTATGCGTCGGCACGACGAACTCCGCAGCCTCGAGCTGCAGCGCAGCCACGATCTGGCGCTGCTTGTCGTAGAACAGCAAGTTGCGTTGCTCCGGCCTGAAGCCCTCGGGATAGACGACGCCGTTCGCAGCCGAGCCCGGTTTCGCGCCGGAAGCTTCCGAGCGGATCGACTCGTGGCTCTTCAGCGACCCCGGCCCGCGCAGTCCGAGCGCGTAACTACCCGCGGGAAGTGCCGGGGAAAGCAGCGCCTGGTTCGTCGCCAGCACGCCCAGCGGGATTGGCCCCTTCTCGAGCGAGGCCTGTTCCATCTGTCCGAGTGAAGTGAAGTCGAGGCCGACCGCCGGCACGAAAACGACGTAGTCGTATCCGGCGATCACGCTGTAGCCCGGAACCTGGCTCGTGCCTGGCAGCGTGCGCCAGTGATCGCAGATCACGGCCCGGTTTTCGTCGTATTTCACTTCGGCCGGAAACTGATCGGCTCCCAAGTGCAGCAGCGCGGTCGCGACGTCCGTGCCGACGGGCTGGCTCGCGGCGATGCGAAAGCCCACGGCGTCCGCGGATTGCTTGGGATCCGTCGGCCGGCGCGTGCTGATGCGCGCAGCCGACGGACCCTCGTTGGCGAATGATCCGCCGACCATCACGCGTTGCTGCACGTTCCAGTCCACCAACCCGTCGAGCGTCTTGTTCTCGCGGCGCACCTTGACCACTTTGAAGCCCGGGTATTCCAGGAACGGACTCGACGTCCACTCCCAGACGTTGCCGGAGAGATCGAAGACACCCTGCGCCGATTTGCCCCCGGGATAACTGCCGACGGGCTGGGCGCCCTTGAGTCCTTGTCCAGCGTTCGCGCACAGGAGCGGATCCCACTTGTCGCCCCAGGGATAGTTGCTCTTGGAGGAGCCGCGGGCCGCGCGCTGGAACTCGAATTCGGTCATGAGTCTCACGCCGGCCCAGTGCGCGTACTTCTCGGCCTCGACGTAGTCGATGTAGGCCGCGGGCAACGTCTCCTGCCCGGCGGGAATCTCCCACAGCGCACCCTTCCAGTGCTCGTTCCACCACTGCACCTGATCGAAGGGCGGAAACTCCGGCATCGGCTTGCCCGCTTCGCGCGCCGCGTTGCGTTTCTGGCCGATCTCCAGGACGTACTTCTGCGCGGCCTCGTCGATGGCCTTCAGACCCCACGAGTCCGGCGGCCGCGCGCCGGTGGCTTTGACGAATTCGGCGAACTGCTCGTTCGTGACCTCCGTGACAGCGAGGTAGAAGCTCTCGACGTTGCGCTGGAACTGCGGCGTCTCGTTCGCCATGTTCATGAAGCGCGCGACGTTGTCAGCAGCGGCTTTCTCGAGCTCGGCGCGGTCGGTACCGATCCAGGTCTGACCTCCGGGAATCAGGACCATGCCCGGAGGCGGCGTCGACTTCGGGGCCTGGGGCGGCGCGAAGAGCAGTAGCGAGGCGACAGCGAAAATCATCACGGCCATTCTTCTGCTTGGATCCGGAGCAAGGTCAGCGAATCTGAAGCGCCTTGAGTGGCAAGGTGCGGATCGCGGGGGCGGCGAGAGTCAGGAACACTGAAAGCTAGCCGGGCGCACGGGAACGGTAACTCCTCCCGCGAGGTGGCACCAGCGCGCGCAGAGGCACATTTGGCGGCAGATCCGAGTCCGTGCTCCCGCTCGCCGCAAAAGTCTGCGATGCTCGGTCCTTGAGTATGGCCATTCCAACGAACACTCCGGGCACGCTCCTGACCTTCTGTGTCCCGCCCGAGCAGCACGGCAAGCGCCTCGACCGCTGCCTGGCCGACTTGCTGCCGACGGTCTCGCGCACGCGCATCCAGGCCTGGATCGGCGAAGGCGCCGTGCGCATCGACGGTCTCGTGCCGAGCAAACCCGGAGTCTCCGTGCAGGCCGGGGCCAAGCTCGAAGTCGACGTGCGCGAGCGCGATTTGCAGCGGGTCGAGGAGGCCGGCGAAAAGACGCTGGCCAAGGTCTTCGTCGACGAGCACTTCCTGGTCATCGACAAGCCCGCCGGCCAATTGGCCCATCCCACACCCACACTGCGCGGCGCCACGGTCAGCGAACTTGCCGCGCTCGAGTTCGGCGCCATGCCCAGTCTGCAGGGCCGCGACCGACCGGGCATCGTGCACCGTCTCGACGCGGGCACCAGCGGTCTGATGGTGCTCGCGCGCACCGAGCAGGGCTTCGAGAGCCTGCTGCAGCAGTTCCGCGCGCGCACGGTCGTCAAGACCTATTCCGCGATCGTGCACAACGAGCCGCGCTTCGATTCCGATTGGATCGACGCGGCGATCAACCGCAATCCGAAGGCGCCGCAGAAGCGCATGGTCGTCGCCGACGGCGAAGGCCGCGCGTCGTCGACGTTTTACACGGTGCGCGAGAGGTTGCGTGGTTTCGCGCTGCTCGATTGCCAGCCGAAGACCGGCCGCACGCACCAGATTCGCGTGCACCTCTACCACATCGGCCTGCCGATCGTCGGCGATCGCATGTACAAGCATCACGGCCCGCTGCGTGTGCCGCTGGCGAAGAGCGCGCCGCAGATCGCGCGGCAGGCGTTGCACGCCTCCAAGCTCGAGTTCGATCACCCGCTCACGGGCGAGCGGCTGGTGTTCGAGTCGGAGTTGCCGACGGACATGGCCGAGTTGCAGGCCTGGCTGCGGCGCGAACACGCGCCGCTCTAGGCTGCGTTCGCGAAATCGTCGCGCTGAAGCGGCCCCTGTAGCCTACGGACCGACCACGAATTCCAGCGCGTCCGACAGACTGGAATTGTCGGGCGCGGGAAAGCCGTTGTCGCGGCCCCAGCACTGCGCGTCGATGAGCGTGCCCGGAATCAGCAGATACGCCGCCGGTGATCCGCCGTACGCCCCGATCGCAAAGGCGTTGAAATCGAGCGCGTAGATGCCCGAGCAATCGTTGGGCGGAGGATTGCCGCCGGAACTGATCTGCACCGAGCGCTTGAGTGGCGCCTCGACGCAACGCAGCCCGCCCTGGAACACGACCGCTGCCCGGCCGGCGTTGGTGTAGAGGAAAAGGCCAGGTTTGTTGTTGAGCGCGTTGCTCACGGAGAGCGTGAAGCCGAGCCCTAGTGTCGCGCTGGACGCTCCGCTCGATCCGATCGCCGGCGTGCAACCGAGACTGTTGAGCTTCGCGCTGCAGTAGGTCGTCGCAGGAATCGGCTCGAGCACGGCGGTTCCCTGCGTTGTGCCCGCGCTGTTGCGGCCGTCGATCTGGTACAGCCGCTGCGCCGTGGCCACATACTCCAAGCCATCGCCCCAGCCGCCGTCGTAGGGTGCGGTCGGCGCGACGCGCCAGGACTGCGCGGCGACGTCGAAGACGTAGACGAGCTTGTTGGCCTCGCCGCCCTGCACGAACAGTTGTCGCCGGACGCTGTCGGACGAGATCGACACGCCCCAGACATCGGTGGCACCGCTGCGGAATCCCGGCAGCACGCCGGAGGATTGCAGCGACGGTGTCGTCGACCACGCGTCCGCGTTGACGTCGTAGACGTTCAAGTACGAATCGCTGCCATTGACGCCGCCGCCGCCTGAGCCGCCGCGCCAGACATAGATCTTCCCGTCGAGGTATTCCGCCTCCGTGCCGGCGTTCCAATCGAGCGCGGTCGCCTGGCTGCTGCCGGTCCAGGCATTCGTCGCGATGTCGTAGATCGCGAGCTTGCGCTTGAGCAGTGCGGGCGCGCCATTCTGGACGCTGGTGATCGTTGCAAAGATGCGTTGGTGAACGGGATCGAAGGCCAGCGCCTCGTGGGCCAGGAATTTTCCGGCCAGCATGCAACTCGCCTTCGCGCTCCAGGCATTCGCCGCCGGATCGAAGGCATACAGTTTCGGACCCTGGCCGTTGCCGGTGACCGGATCCATGCTGACGCCGACGCCCGCGAAGTAGAGCGCTCCGCAAAACTGCAGATCGCCGCCGTCCTGCACGGAGTCAGGAATGTTCGCTCGCGCGAGATAATCGTTCGTCGCCGGCTGGAAGAGATCGAGCCTTGGACTGTTGGAGCCTTCGAGCAGATAGAGCTCGCTGCCATTCGTCGCAAAATGCGTCCCGTTCGCTGTCGTGAACGTTCCGCCGCCCGTGCGCGCGTTCGCTCCCAGATCATTCCACTGCATCCAGGTCAGCGTCAGCGGGTTGTCGTAGCCAGAGAGGTCCGGATAGCCGATCAGCGGGTGCGGATCGCCCGGCGCCGCGATCAGCGCGCCGTTCGTGTACGGCACGAGCGTGTCGCCGAGTCCGTCCGCATCGAGATCGGCGCCCGTGTAGTTGCTCCAGTAGTTCCCGCCGAGCGTCGGACCGCCGACGATGTTCGTGCCTGTGCTCGGCGCAACGCTCCAAGTGTTCCCCACGCCGCTCGCGCTCGCATTGCCCCCACCGTTCGCGCCCACCAGATTGTTCGCGATCAGGCTGCCGGTCGTGTTGACGAGTTCGAGGCCGCGGCCGAAGTTCTGCTTGATGACGTTGCCCGTGATCGAATATCCGCTGGACGCGGACTGATTCGGCAACGCCAGGCAGGGGAACTGCGCCGGAGGAAAGGGCGACGCGCCGTTCGTGCGCAGCACGATGCCCGTGCCGCCATTGAGTTCGATGCGATTCTCTTCGATCGTGTTGTTCTGGCCGTGCTCGATCTCGATCCCGTTCGCATTGTTGGCGCGGATCTCATTGCGCTTGATCACGTTGCCGTCGTGCGAATAACCGAGCCAGAAGCCATAGTTCGAGCCGTTCGCGACATTGTCGACGAATTGATTGCCGGCCGAAAACGTCGACTCGAAGGCGTTGGCGCCCGCAGCCGAACCGTCGTTGCCTTTCACGACGTTGTCGTTGCTCGGGCAACCGCCTTCGTTGCCGATGAAAAACCCGTCGCCGCAAAAACGGAACGAGTTGTCGAGGACCTGATTCTGGTTCGAGCCGTTGACGAGCAGCACGCCCGCCGAATCGCCGAGGCCCGCGCGCGTGCAGAAGTCGAAAATATTGTCGCGCACGGTGTTGCCGGTCGAAGCGTTGAGATGGATACCCCAGCCGGTGTTGAGCGAGCCGTCATTCCCGCTGATCGTGCTCGCCGTGACCGAAAACAAGTCGATGCCGTTTTCGCCGTTTCGGAGGAAGTTGTTCGAGAAAGTCGCGCCGCTCACGTTGCGCGCATAGAGTCCGCCGCCAAGGTTGGTGAAGTTCGGCAGCGTGGGGCCGACATTGATATTGAGGAACGGTGCGCCGGCTCCAAGCGAAGCGGGATCGACATAGTTGTTCGAGAGGTCGCAGCCGTTGACCGTGACGGCAGCGCCGTTCTCGATCCGCACGCCGTAGTAGTAGCCGTGCAGTGCGCCGCCGTGGATGTTGACGTTCGACCAGCCAATGCTCGTCACTCCGAACGTCGTGCCGCCAAAGCCGCTGAGCACCGCGCCGTTCAAGTCGAGGTCAACGCCCGACGCGCCGATCGAAACACCGTTGGGCAAGTTGTAATTGCCCGGAACGAAGATCGTGTTGGCGGTGATGAGCATGCCGTTCGTAGGAACGACCGGGAGCGTTTGGGCGGAGGCATGGACGCAGAAGACGAAGCTCGCGAGATATCCAATGAATGTGCGCA
>JAYUUV010000424.1:0-10642 GCA_043754695.1 Planctomycetota bacterium | reverse complement strand
TTTACTACTTCCATACCATGGCCCGCGCGCTGGATGTCATGGGCGAGGACACGATCGTCGATGGCGCAGGCAAGTCCCATGCGTGGCGGAGCGAGCTTTGCGGCCGCGTGGTGGCCATGCAGGACCGGACCGACGGATCTTGGCTCAATCGCAACAGTCCGCGCTGGTATGAGGGTAACCCGGTAGTCGCGACAGCGTATGCTCTGCTGACCCTCGACGCGGCGCGGCCGCGTTGATCGGGCGACCCGGGCAGAAAGAACGATCCAACGCATGACTTCGACTGAATCCAGCCGTGCAGGCAGCACGGCGCGCGTGTTCCGTATACCGAGTTCCACGGGCAGCAGACTGATCCTCGAGCAGCAGGGTCAGCACTTCGACCTCTCGCACGCGCTCGAGCACGCGCGCCCCGGCGATCTGCTCGAACTGATCGCGCGCGGAGTTTTTGATCATCCAGGCAACTTGGCCGAGGATATGAGTCCCTGGCCGGTCGCCGCCCCCGGAGAGCTGCTGACGCCCTTCGAGCCGCGACTGGTCGGAAAAATCCTGGCGCTCTCGGGACCGCCGCGCAAATTGCTCGAACAAGAGCACCCCGCGAATTGCAGCCGTTGGTTCAGCAATCGCTCGCCGGCATCGCTTGCCGCGGGCGGCGCCCAGATTCAACTCGGCGAATCGGGCGAGGGCGCTGCGCTCGGCCACTCGGAAACGTGCCTCTTACTGCACGAAGTCTTCTTGGCCGCGGTGATCGCGCGCCGCGCGCGCGGACTCAACGTCGCCGAAGCCCCCGCTGCCGTTGCCGGGTTCATGGTCGCCAGCGACTTCACGCGTCGTTCGCTCGACGGCCGACCGCGCACGCCGTGGTTCGGTGAATCGCCGCTGGGCACACTGGTGCTCGGACCGGCCTTCGTTCCGCGCGCGAGTTTCGACCTGGCCGAGGTCACGATCCGCGCCCGACGCCACCGCAGCGATCGCGTCGAACCACTGCTCACGCGTTTGTCCACCGACTTCCAGCACGACGTGGACTTGGCTGTCGCCGCGCTGTCGCGCTTGGCGATCCTTCATCCCGGCGACCTAGTCCTGATCCCCACCGGAGTCGCACTGGGCGCGGTCGACGGTGGCGACGACGTGCACTGCTCGATCGACGGCATCGGCGAACTGTCGACGAGCGTACGGCGCTGGACGCGCATGCGTCAGCAGGCCTGAGCGCTACAGGCCGAAGCCGCCGGCGACTTCTAGGTCGGCACCGGTGACGTGCTTCGCTTCCGGCGAGCACAACCAGGCGACGGCCGCGGCGATGTCGCGCGCTTCGCCAGGACTGCCGGCGAGCGGCAGTTTTCCCGCGGCGAGTTTCGCGAACGTGTCCGCATCCGCGTGTTCGTGCGCCACGATGCCGGGCGAGACGACATTGACGCGCACACCGCCGCGCGCTTCTTCGAGCGCCAGACTTTTCGCCAGCACGAGCAGCGCCGACTTGGCCGCCATGTAAGCCGCGGCCTCGCGTCGCGCGCGCAGACCGGCGAGTCCCGCGGCTCCGAGGAAAACGAGTTGCCCGCGCGCTTCGCGCAGCGCCGGAAGGACCGCGCGCGCGAACAAAAATGCGGACTCGGTGTTCGACAGGAAAATGCGCCGAAAATCCGCGGGCTCGAGCCCGGCTAGCGGCCCGGTGATGAACTCCCCCACCGCGTGAACGCCGTGATCGATGCGAGCGTCGCGCGCAAGCACAGCTTGGACGACGCGGGCGATTTGCGCCTCGCTGGTCACGTCCGCCTGGTGCACACGCGGCCCGAACTCGCGCTCCAGGGCCTCGGTGTCGGCATTGCGCGTGCGATAGACGACGTGGACCAACGCGCCCTGCTCTGCGAATCGCCGCGCGCACGCGAGCCCAAGGCCGCGGGCGCTGCCGGTGATCAGGGCTACGGCGGGTTGCATCGCCGAACTGTAACAAGCTCCCGCAGGTCACGCGGCCGGATCGACTAGCGCACCGCGCCGACGCGCGAGAGCGGCCACAGCCGCACTTCGACTCGACCGCGCACGTAGTCCATCGGCACCTGCCCGAATTCGCGGCTGTCCGAAGAGCGCGGGCGATTGTCCCCCAGTACAAAGTAATGCGCCGGCAGCACGCGCACCTGCACGCGCGACAGCGGATCCGCGCTGGCGACATAGGGCTCGTTGAGTTCCTGATCGTTGACCCACACGCGGCCGTTCTCGATCGTGATCTCGTCGCCGGGCAGGCCGATGATGCGCTTGATGTAATCGAGCGAAGGATCGAGCGGATACTTGAGCACGACCACGTCGCCGCGCTTCACCGTCCCGAGCATGTACGCAAAATGGTCGACGACGATGCGGTCGCCGTCGTGGATGCCGGGCGCCATGGAACTGCCGCGCACCACGGACACGTTGAACAGCGCGATGTAACACAGGAAACCAAGGCAGGAGAGTTGCGCCCAGGCCAACGGTTTCTTCCAGCGCTGTTGGCGAAGCGTGCTGCGCTGCATGGGCAGAGGGCCGCTCGCCGTGAGCAAGTCCCCCGCGGACAGCCCCTGCCGCTCGACGCCCTCGGGACAGCGAGCCGGAAGCGCGGGCGCGAGTTGGGCCTGCGCAATTCCTGAATCGATCGTGGCCGCGGGCGAAGCAGCGACCGGCGCCGAACCCCACAACTCCTCGCTGGCGACTTCGGGGTCCTCGGATTGAGCGCTCACCCGCCGGTCTTCGGCGCGGCTCACCCGCCGTCTTGAGCCTCCGCGAGAGGATGCGGCCGATTGGGCGGGCAGGATCCCCAACCGCGGGCGGCATGGGCGAGCCGCGCGGGATCGCGAAGAAGCTTCGCACTCGGAGCGGGCCAGGGGCGCTTGCTACGCTCCGGGGATGGCCATAGCCGAAGATCTGTCGCGCCGCGCGGCGCTGAGCGCGTTGCTTGTCTGCGCCGCCGCCTGCCAATCGACGCCATCCCGCGCTCCGCTAGACCAGCTGCGCGCCGCCGGCACGCCGACCCTGCAGGAGATTTTTCTGCTGCCCGGCCTGCAAGGCCGAGCGCCGCGCATCGAGCAGCTCAGCGCCGACGGCCGTTGGGTGATCTTCCACTTCAATCCCATGGCGATCGCGGCGGATGGCACGCGCACGATTCCCGAAGAACGCTCGCTGCGCATCCAGTCGACGATCGCGCCACAGACGACGAACTTCGAAGGTTTGCGCCTGGAAGATCTCTTGCCGCAGCGCGTTGCTGTCGAGGGCGAAGAAAAAGCCAAACGCGCCAAGGAAGTGGACATCGCCATGTCCCATCACGGAACGCACTTGCTCGCGCTGCGCGACAAGGAGTTGTTCCTGCTCGATGCGCCGACCGATCCCAGCAGATCTTGGAACGTGCGCACGATCCTGCGCGCCCAGGACGACAGCGAGCTTGCGAAACTCGTCGGACCGCGTTTCAGCGACGACGACAGCGCCGTGCTCGTGACGATCGCCCAGGACCTTTGGCTGTTCCAGATCGCGACGGATGCCGCGCGGCCCTGGCCCATGTCGTTGAACGACGGCACGAACTTGACCTCGATCATCGACGGCGAGCCTGGGCGGCTCTCATTCTCGCGCGATCTCAAAGTAGTCTTCGCTCGCGACCCGGCTGTCGCCGCCATCGACGTGCCCGCGACAGAGTCGACGCCGGCCTCCCATCGCCCGGCCCAGATTCTGTGGCGTGAAACGGGCAAGGCGGTCGAGCTTGAAGGCATGGCCGAATTCAAGGCCGTCGAGAACGCATCGCTCTCGCCCGACGGTCGCTTCGTCTTTGCCGTGGTTCCCGACCGCGCGAAGGATCCGGCGCCGACCGTGATCCCCGACTACCTTTCGCCGCGGGTCAGCACGAAGGATGGCCGGCGCGAGCTCGCCGACGATTCGCCGGCGCCGCGCCAGATTTATCTCTGGAACACCGACAACGGCGCGCGCAGCGATCTTTCGCTCGGCGAAGGCGACGTCTACTGGCAACGCATGATCGGCTGGGCGCCGCAGCTCTCAGCGGATTCGCCGTCCCGGCTCGCCCTGGCGCGGCTCTCCACGGACTTCCGCACGCTCGAGACGTTTCTTTGGAGCGAAGCGGACGGATTGACCAAGGTCATGGTCGACCGCGACGAACGCTGGGTCGGCGGCCCGGTGGACCGCGCGCGCTGGTCGAGCGACGGACGCAGCCTGATTTTCGGCTCGGAATCCTTCCCCGCATCGACGCTTCCCGGGCGAGCGCAATTGTTCGCCTTCGACGTGACCACGGGCGCCGTTCGCCAACTGACGAACGTGTCGGGCGAAGTCAATTCCTTCGACCTCGCGCGCGACGGCACGATTGTCTTCAGCTATTGCCATGCGGACTCGCGGGATCGCAACCATGTGGCCTGCATCTCGCCGGCGGGCGTCGTTCGCGACATCGTCGCGCCGATCGGCTTCGACGACGATCCGCAAATCGGCGCTGACTCTAGTCAGATCGTCTTCACGCACGGCCGCATGTTCCAGCCGCGCGAACTGTGGAGCGCCGACGCGACCTCGAATCAGCCGGCGCATGTGTTGACGCGCACGACGCCGCCGGAGTTTTTGCGGCGCGAATGGATCCATCCCCTGCTCTTCGAAGTCGACGGCGAGCGCGGCGCGCGTGTGCGCAGTCACGTCTTCCTGCCGCGCTCGAGCTCGCTCGAACATCCCGACCGCGCGCGCGGCTGCGTCGTGTTCATCCACGGCGCGGGTTACTTGCAGAACGTCACCGACTCGATGACCGAGTACGAGCCCAATTTGATGTTCCACTCCCGGCTCGCGGGCATGGGCTATGTCGTCGTCGACGTCGACTATCGCGGAAGCGCCGGCTACGGCCAGGATTTTCGCACCGCGGTGCAATTTCACCTCGGCGGATTGGAACTGAAGGACATCGACGCGACGCTCGATGAACTGGCTAAGCGCGGCGTGATCGATCCCAAACGAGTCGGCTGTTACGGCGGTTCCTACGGCGGTTTCTTGACGCTGATGGCCCTGTTCACCGAAGGCGAGCGCTGGAGCGCCGGCGCCGCGCTGCGCTCGGTGACCGATTGGCGCACGTATCATCCCGGCTACACGCAACCGCGACTGGGGCGGCCGTCGACGCACGCGGAGGCTTATGCGCTCTCGTCGCCGATCGATCACGCCGATGGGCTAAAGAAGCCCTTGCTTTTGCTGCACGGCATGATGGACACGAACGTTTTCGCCCAGGACACGATTCGCTTGATGGAAAAGCTGATCGACCTCGGCAAGGACTTCGAGGTCATGCTCTATCCAAGCCAAAACCACGCCTTCACCGACGGCGCGCACTGGCTTGACGAGTACAAACGCATCGAGCGCTTCTTGATGGAGCACCTGGGCGCGCCGTAAGTGCGCGGGCCTGCTCGCTCAGTGTTTCGGCAACTGATACAGCGCGATCCACGGCCCCGGTCGATCGACACGCCAAAGTCCGCTCAACGGAAAGTCCATTTCGGTCGGCAAGAAGGCCTCGGGCGTCTCGCCGCGGCCCGAGCGCGAGGGATCGATGGTCCAGACTTGCTTCCAAGCGGGCGTGAGATCGGCGAGGAAAGGCGCGGAGCGATCGCTCGGCCGGCGATTGACCATCACGAAGTGCGAGACCTTGAGGGCATTGAACATCTCAAGCGGCGTCGCGGCCATCGCGCGTCGTTCGCGGTTGACGCCGTACTTTTGCTCCAGGTCGTCGAAGCCGAACAATTCTTCGACGAAGAAAGCGTGGATGCCCGGCTTGCCGCCGCTCGAGTAGTCGAACTTCTTCATCTGCTCGAGCCGCCGCTCTTCGCGCGTGCGCAACTCGCGCCAGGCGGCGAGTTCCTCGAGCGATGCGCGCGAAAGATCGACCTGCGGTCCGTAGTGGTCGATCGCGACGTACGCATCGCGCTGCGCGGGCAGCGCGAATTCCTCGAGCTTGCGCTCCGCTTGCGCGCGCGTGTCCTCCTGTCGCAAGAGCCAGACCAGACGCGCGGACTGCGCGAGCGGCAGGACGAACAGCAAGGCGAGCGCGATCCGGCCGAGTCGACGTTCGGGCACGAGTTCACAGACAACACCGGCCGGCAGTGCGAGCAGCACGGTCAGCGGCAAGAGATAGCGCACGTGATCGGACGGGTTGAACAAGAAAAACACGGAGTACACGAGCGTGAACACAAGCGGCCCGCGCAGGCACACAGCGCGCCAAGAAAGGAAAAGTCCGAGCACGCCAAGCCCCAAAAGGACCGGGTCATAGCCGAAAAGCGCTCGAGAAAGGTGCGTGAAGGAATGCCAGGAAAGTCCAAAGCGCAGGGATTGGCCTCCGACCGAGAACAAGTCCGCGGCGCTCGTCGTGCCGACCACTTGTTCGTTCTTCACCTCGCCGTGCACGAGGTAGTAGACGTGTCCGCACAGGACGCCGACGACGACGCAGGCGAGTGCGGAAACGAACGCCCACTTCAGGCGTTGCCGGAGCGCAGCTCCGCGCCACAGCGCGGGCTCCTTCGCGCTGAAGCACCAAGTCGCGGCGGTCAGGAACGCGAAAAAACCGCCGGCCTGGTGTGTCGCGAAAGCGAGGCCCGCGAAAACACCGGACAACACGATCCAGAGTCCGCGGCCGCTGTTGGCGTAGTGCACGCAAGCCCACAGGCAGAGTGCTCCGAAGAACACGACGATCACCCATGGGCGTTCCATCACCGACATCTGCAGATGCAAGAGCCCTGTCGCGGTCAGGAACATCGCAGCCAGCGCGCCAAGTTGCAGTCCGGCGGCGCGCGCGGCGAAAAAAACCACGAGCGCCGTCAACGCGCCGAAGATCGCCACCAAGGCGCGCGCAGGCAAAGCCACGCGCTCCGGCTTCTCGCTGATCAACGCGCCGAATTCATCTGCGTCCTTCCACTCGCCGCGCAACTTTCCGAGCGCGTACTGCGCGCCGTAGACCGGCAGCAACATGTACGGCATCAAGTACGGATAGGACGAGTACTTGCCGACCGGCGGCGCGAGGTCGTGATCCTTGGCCATGCCAAGTGCCGCGCGCACCGCGTGCGTGTCGGGCACGTAGTTGCGCGGGAAGCCGTGCTGCAGGGGCAACCAACGCAAACCCAGGGCCAGCGCGAACAGGACCGCGACCCACAGGAAACGGCGTCCGCGCGGCGCGCTGTTCGTCACTTGTCCGGATCGACTTCGAAGCGCTTGAGGAACACGTCGATGTCGTCGACGTCCTCGAGCTTGGTGATCAAAAGTTCCATCGCCTCGACGAAATTCATCTTGAGCAGCACGCGCCGCAGGATCTGGATCTGCTTCAGGCGCCGCGCGCTGAGCAACTTCTCTTCCTTGCGCGTGCCCGACTTCTCGATGTCGATCGATGGGAAAATGCGCCGATCGGCGAGTTTGCGCGAGAGCACGAGTTCCATGTTCCCGGTGCCCTTGAACTCTTCGAAGATCACCTGGTCCATGCGACTGCCGGTCTCGACCAGCGTCGTGCCCAGGATCGTCAAGCTGCCGGCCGTCTCCGTGTTGCGCGCCGAGCCGAAAAACTGCTTGGGCCGTTCCATGGCGCGCGTGTCAAGCCCGCCCGACATGGTCTTGCCGCTATTGCCGAGCACATTGTTGTAGGAGCGCGCCATGCGCGTGATCGAGTCGAGCACGAGCACGACGTCCTGGCCGAGTTCGACCAGGCGCGTCGCGCGCGCCCAGACCGCTTCGCACAGGGCGACGTGATTGTCGGCGCGCTCGTCGTTGGTCGAGACGAAGACCATGCCCGGCGGCTTGATGATGCGCTTCCACTCGGTCGCCTCTTCCGGCCGCTCGTCCACGAGCAGTACGAAAAGTTGCACATCGGTGTAGTGCTCTTGGATCCCGCAGGCGAACTTTTGCATCAGGATCGTCTTGCCGGAACGCGGCGGCGCGACGAGCAGACCGCGCGTGCCGCGGCCGATCGGACAGATCAGGTCCAGGATTTTCAGCGAGACATCGCCGGTCTGGTTGCCGAGTTCATAGTGGAAATCGGGATCGATGCTGACGAGCTTCTTGTACGAGACGATGCCCGCCACGTCGCGCGACGGCTTGCCGTCGACTTCGATTACATCGGCGAGTTGCCAGGGACTCTGACCTTGTCCGCGCTGCAGCGGGCCGCGCACCATGGCACCGTCGCGCAACTTGTGACGCGCGACGACGTGCGGCGGGACGAAGACGTCATCCTTGGACGGCAGGAACTGGCGCTCGGGCGAGCGCAAGAAACCCGTGGCGCCCTTGTCGGCGATAAACATGCCGACGGTTTCCTGTTGGGGCTCGGGCGCAGCCTGATGCACGGGGGCGGCGGGGGCGTGTTGCTGCTGGGGGCGCTGGCCGCCGAACTGCTGGCCTGGACGCTGCTGCTGGTGCTGCGCACGCGGCTCGCCTTGGAAACCCGGCGCATTGCCGCCGCCCGGCTGCGCTCCGGCGGGACCGCCACGCCTGCGGCGACGCCGACGACCGAATCGGCCGCCGCGATCGCTGAACTCGCCGCCGCCTTCATTGCCCTGACGGTCGCGGTCGGTTCCGAAATTCTCGCCACCACGCTCGCCCGCGAACCCGGGCTGGCCACCATCGGGGCCCGGGCGACCCTCGAAGGCGCGTTGACGATCGGCCTGGCCATCCCGAGTCGCGTTGAACATTTCTCCCTGCTCGGGATGGTCGCGGCGCAGCTGGTCCGGAACCACGCCGCCTTCGCGCAACTCGCCATCCGGCGCGCGCGGTGCAAAACCGTCCGCGGGCAAAGCTGCGCCGGAATCCGGGCGGCCTGCGCCCTGGTCGCCATCTTCGCGCTGACGATTGCGGCGTCGGCCACCCCGGCGCGCGTGACCGCGGCGATTCTCCGGCCTGCGCCAATCCTGGCGCGAGTCGGAATCGGTTCCTTCGGGACGAGGACCACGCTCGCTCTGGGCTCCCGCCTGGGACGCTACCGGCTCGCCGGAACGTGGCGCTGGAGCGACCGCCGGAGCCTGTGCGGCAGGCTCAACGCTCTTCGACGGAGCCGGCGCCGGGCGCTGACGAGCGCGCAGCGCCTCGGGGGGAACGTCCATCGCTCCGAACGGCACGGAGTCTGGATCGAACGAACGGTGTTGGTCGTCGCGTGACAAGCCTGGTCCCTCTTGGGGGTTGGAGAGCGCTCGCCTCGCCCTCGGGCCGCCCTACGGACGGAAACGGGGCTCGGCGCGAGCGCGCCACCGGAAAGTGCGGCCGCCCCGCGCTCGAGAATGAGGCGCGCGGACGGGTCGGGTCGCGTTGTTCGACCTGGAGGCCTCGATGCCGCCTGCGGCGGCGAGGCGCGCACGGCGAGGCCCCCGATTCACTGAGAATGCGAGGGATCGGGCGCGGACGGGGAGACCGACTGCGGCGCAGTCGAAAGGCACGTGCCAGACGGATCGCTCTGATCCACAGGCCAGGCACTGTACGGGAGCATCCCCCGCTTCCAGGCAGCCAACGGGCTACCGACAGGAGAAAGCTTGCCCGATGCAAGGCCCTCGGGGAACAGGAAAAATAAGATTCTGGATGCGACAGGTCGCCAAAACGATCGGTAGCGGGGTCAGCGGCCAGGCCGGAAGACCGGCCGGGCGTCCCCTAGCCGCGAGCGCAGGCGCGCGGCCAGCTCGACCCATTCGCCGTCGGAAGCGCCCGAGGCGAGGGCGGGTTCGCTGAGCAGGGCAGCTGCCTCGCCGAGCAGCGTGCGCGCACGGTCGAATTCGGCCCGCTTCATTCGGCGCTCACCATCGACCGTCAACGCCTGGGCCAGGCAGCGTCGATCCAGCTCTTCCGCCGCCGACCCCTGGGCCAGTCGCGCCGCCGCGATCGAACTTTCCAAATAGCGATCGCCGAGCTTGGGATCCAAGCGGCCGTCGGCGCGCAAGCCCTCGCGCAGTTCGCTGTCCGAGATGCGCCGCGCCCAGGCCGAGTTCCCCGGATCTGCGCGCGCGAACTGGCGGGCGAGATCCAGGGAATCGACCGGGCTGGCTCCGGAGCCATGCCACTCCAGTACGCCGTCGAGCAGGTCCACCGCTTCGCGATCGAGCGCGTCGCGCACGTCCGCAATCGCCGGGCGGATCGCGATACCGGCGACGAGACATTCGGCCGCCGGCGCGCGCTCGTCGACGAGCAAGTGCGCGAATCCACAGCCCAGCGCGGCGAGCGCGCGATAATGATCGGCACTGTCCTTGAAGCTCGCCGTCATGCGCGCGCTCTGCACAAACGCAAGATCGGCGCGCTGGTAGGCCGCGATCGCCGCCACGGGATCTTCGGCGCGCCGCAAACTGTCGCCCTCATGCATCCCGGCGTAGCCCGCGTACCAGCGCGCCGCGGCGGAATCGGGATTTCGATCGGCGATGACTTCGCTTTGGCGGCGTGCCTCGCGCGAGTAGCCGCGGTCCCAAACCGCCATGTAGTACGCGCTGCGCAATTCCTGCGCATCGGGAAAGATGTCGAGGCCCGCGCGCGCGATGGCGATTTCTTCGGCACGCCGGCCGAGCGCCGCGTGAAACGCCGAGAAGGTCAGCCAGTCCGTCGCTGTCGCGACCGGAGCCAACGCGGCGAGCGCCGCAGCGCTGAATCCGCGCGCCATGCCGGCGGCTTCGATGGCCGCGTCCTTGCCGGAACGTGTCGCGAGCAACCGCGCGCTGCCGTCGGC
>JAYUUV010000423.1:0-4542 GCA_043754695.1 Planctomycetota bacterium | reverse complement strand
AGGAGTCGCATCTGCAGCAGCGCTTCGCCCAGGCGCTGTCCGGTCGCGCGCTGAACCTTGACGGCGGCCTCGACTTGATCAGGCGTGAGCATGGTCATCTGCACGAGCAGTTCGCCCAAGCGCTTGCCATCGATCAGCGCCAGTTTGATTTCGCCCGACGACATCTTGAGGCTCGTCTTGCCCATCGGCGCCCTGGGTTCGTCGCGGAACACGACCTCCGTGGAGATGTGCTCGGCAATTTCGGTCACGAGTTTCGCGAGGTCTTCGCGCGTGACCGTGGCGTCCTTGTACATGTGACCCGCGAGTCGCTCGCCGAGCGAAGCGAGCAGCACCAGCGCAGGGTGTTCGGTCTCCGACATCTCGTCGCGCAAGGCCTGGAACTGCCGCTGCGCCTCGATCATCGAGGATTGATCTTGGACTTTGTCGCGCTGAGTCACTTGGCTGAGCAACTCGATCGAACGTCGGATCTCGGTCTTGCGTTTGGGTATTTGCGGCATCGTGGGCCTCTGGCCTGTGCGGGGGGACGGGCTGCATATCGGCCGCCGGTGGCGTCGGACTTACCCTGCACGGGAGATTCTGCCCGCTATTGGGCGGCGTGGGGGCCGCGAAAATCTTTCCTTCGCTCCCCTTCGGGCCGGCTCCGTCGAGGCAACGCCACGACTCGAGTCGCTCGCGCCGGGCTGCCTCACTGATTAGAGTCCCGCGCGCTCGGATGGTGACACAACTGGCATGGACGGGTGTGCTGCTCGGCTGGTCGATCGCCTGGCCTCCGGGGCCGATCAACGCGGAGATGATCCGGCGCGGACTCGCGCGTGGATTTTGGTCGGCCTGGGCGGTCGGATTGGGAGCGTGTTGCGCCGACTTCCTTTGGGCGCTCGTGGTCGCGCTCGCCGCCGGTGCGATCTCAAGGAATGCCAAACTGGAATTCGCGCTCGGCCTGGTCAGCATCGCACTGCTCGTGTTCTTGGCTTGGAGCTTTCTGCGCGGCGCCTGGTCGGCGTGGCAGGCCCATCGCCGGGGAGAGCCGCTTCCCGAAGCAAAACGACTTCAAAGTGCGCGCGGCGGTTGGCTCTTGGGCTTCTCGCTCGCGCTGTTCAGTCCCTGGGGCATCGCCTTTTGGCTGGGAATTTTCGGCCAACAGCGCGCGGGTCACGACTTGTCGTCCGCGTTGGCCCTCGCCGGCGGTGTGATCGTCGGCGCGTGCCTTTGGGGATTGGTCCTGTGCAGTTGCGTCCGTCTAGGCGCGCGTTTCGCGACTCCGATGTGGCAAGTCACGACCCAGGCGCTGACCGGCGTGATGATGCTGTGCTTTGCCGTCCGTGCGGCGCTGGGGCTTGGGGCAGTTTGATGGCGCGCAGCGAGGCAGGCAGCGGTCCCAACGCTGCCACGCGTTGCGAAATCCAGGACGACACGCGAGCTGACAGGCAGCCATCCGCTACTTTCAGGCCATGCGCAAGCTGAGACTCCGCCTCTCTCCGCGCTGGCCGGGAGCATTCGCGCCTTTCATGCTCACGCTTTCTTTCGTGCTCAACGTGATCGCGTTGCGCATGCCGTTCATGGACTTGCGCTCGGGCTTGAGCACGAAGCCCTACAGTTTGAGGGCCTCGGTCCAGTTGCTGTGGGAGTCGGACCTGTACGTGCTGGCGATCGTGGTGGTCGCCTTCTCGATCCTCTTTCCGTTCGTGAAACTCGGGGTGATGGCCGCGGTCCTGCTAGGCGGCGTTCGCCCGGCCTTTGAGCCGCGCTTGCTCGCTTTCGTCGAGCGCTTCGGCAAGTGGTCGATGCTCGACGTCTTCCTGGTCTGCATCATGCTCGCGCTCGCGAACGACCAATTCTGGATCGACGCGCAACCGCGCCCGGGGCTGTTGTGCTTCACGGCCGCGATTGTGATCAGCATGTTGACCAGCCGCCACATGCTCGCGCGTGTCGTGTCGCGCGCGCCGCACGGCGAGTTGGATCTGCGCCACCCGCTGTGGCTCACCCTGGGCCAGATCCTGCTGCTAGCTCTACTCATTGCCGCGCTCTTCGTGCCTTTCCTCGAGATCGACGATTGGCTGCTCGACGATCATCCGGTCAGCATTCTCTCTTCGATCCGAGGGCTGTGGAACAGTGGCGCGCAACCGTTGGCCGCGATCGGGGCTTTGTTCCTGGTGGTCGCGCCGCTGTTGTCAGCGCTCGCGGTCATCGTGGTCATTGGAATCGCGAGGCGCGGCCGGCCTGCCGGCAAGCTGCGCGAGTTCGCGCAGTTCTCGCGCCACTGGGCGATGCTCGACGTGTTCGCGCTGGCGCTTGGGATTTTTCTCGTCGAAGGCCGCGAGTTCGTGCGCACCGAATTGAGTTGGGGAGCCTTTCTGCTCGTAGTGCTGCTCGCGTTCTATTGGCCGGTGGCGAACTGGATTGAGCGGCGGGCTTAGCCGACTCGAACGCGAGCGCCGCACCCGGCCTTGGAGCGAGAGCACTGTGGGTGCCTTGCTCGGCCCGAAACTCTGTCCTCTGATATGCTGACCCCAGCTCGCCCCTTGCGCTCGAGCGGAGCACACGACCATGACTAACCTCCTCGACCGGATCACGATCAACGCGGACCAGTGCGGCGGCCGGCCCTGTATCCGCGGCATGCGGATCCGCGTGATCGACGTACTGGATTTGCTTGCGTCGGGTCTGACGGCCGAGCAGGTCCTCGCGGAATTGCCTGATCTTGTGATGGAGGACATCCAAGCGGCGCTTCGCTATGCCAGTCGAAGTCTCGATCACCCCGTGGTCGCGGCGTGAAAGTCTGGATCGACGCGCAGCTTTCTCCAAGCCTCGCGAGATGGATGAGTGCGGAGTTCGCAGTTGAAGCAACGGCACTCCGCGACCTCGGACTCCGCGACGCCAAGGACCCCGAGATATTTGATCGCGCACGCGCAGCGGAGGTAATCGTGCTCACCAAGGATCACGACTTTCTCGAGTTGCTCCGCCGTCGCGGGCCTCCGCCCCGGATCCTGTGGCTATCAGCCGGAAATAGCTCCAACGCGCGGGGCAGATCGCTGCTCTCGCGCTCATGGCCAAAACTGTGCGCCCTTTTCGATGCAGGCGAAGCGCTGGTGGAGTTGCGCGATCGCGGCGAGTAGCACAGTAGGCCTGTGACATCGCTGCGACCGGGATTGCGTTCAAGGTGGCGCGGCTAAGGGCTGCGTCTGCTTGCAACTCTTCCGGCCTCTTGAGTTGCTCGCGCTTGCGCGCGGGCGAGATCAAGAAGGCCGGCAGCGCTTCAAGCTGACGAATTGCGCGACTACTTGCCGCCAGGACCGCGACCGCCCGGACCTTCGCCGCCCATCGGATCGAAGGGCTTTTCGGTGAAGCCCTTCGGCACGTCATAGAGACCCTCGGGCGCGTCCTTCTTCTCCACGGCCGTGACCGCATCGCTCGACTTGATCTTCTGACCCATCATCGATTGCGTGCGCTCGGTCAGCACAACGAAGCCTTCGATCTTCTTGTACTCAGCAGCCATCGATGTGCCGCCCAAGGCAGTGGACATCATCGTGCCGGAAAGCTCCTTGATCGCGGCGCCATCCATCTCGATCTCCTTGGTGGCCCAGATGTCCTGGGTCATGCCTCCGCCCATCGGCATGGTCATCGTCATCGTGTACTTGGTCGCGTTCCAGTCCTTGATTTTCTTGGTCTCGGTGGTCGGCGTCACCGTGACCTTCATCTGGCCCATCATCTGCTCCATCATCGGCGCCATTTCCGGGGGCATGTACTTCTTCATGTCGAAGGGCAGATCGATCGTGGAAACCGTCTTGGCCTTCATGTCGAGCATGTACATCTTCTTCAGGTCGGCGCGCACGATCGTGACGTTGTTGCCGTCCTCGTTGCGCATGCGATCCTTGGCGAACCAGGTGACTTCGGTCGTGTCGCTGGCCGGCTGCTCCTTCGGGCCGATCTTCATCGCGTCCGTGTGCTTGGACTTCGTGACGACCAGGTCAGCGCAAAATGCCGGAACGGAAAACAACGCGGTGAGGGCAACGGCTGCGATGAAGCGCATGGGAGACTCCTTGGTGGTGAACGACAGGAAGCGCCAAGTGTAGCGATCCAGCGGGTCGACGTAGTTGCCTGGCCGAACGCAGCTACGTTTCGATAGCTCCAGGCGACGTCAGTTTTCGGAGCACTGCTTGGGCGATCCACCACATGCATTCACTGTGGCGGGGGTCAGGCTCCCGGCGAGCCGCTTGGCTCGGGAGTAGACGAGTCGGCGCCACCGACCTAGCTTCTGATCGTGAACCGAGAAGAACGAATCTCGAGCGTGCCAGCAGTCAGGAACGGCAAGCCCTGCATTCGCGGGACGAGAATCGCCGTTCACGACATCCTCGAATACCTCGCGGGCGGGATGAGCGAAGACCAGATCCTGGCCGATTTCCCTGCACTCGCGCGCGAAGACATCCGTGCCGTGCTCTCGTTCGCCGCGGCTCGCGATCGCCGCCTCGGGAATCCACCGCTGGCGTGAAGCGGCTACTGGTCGAAAGGCTCAGCCGCCTACTTGTCAAGATCTCGAACGCTTAAGTG
>JAYUUV010000422.1:0-14992 GCA_043754695.1 Planctomycetota bacterium | reverse complement strand
CACGGCGACTACGACGTCGATGGCGTCACAGGCACGGCGCTGTTGATGCGTTTGTTCCAGCTGATCGGCGCGCGCGCCGATTGGTTCATCCCTGATCGCTTCCGCCACGGCTATTCCTTCGGGCCGCACTCCGTCGAGGAAGCGCTGGCGCGCGACGCAAAAGTGATCGTCTCGGTCGACAACGGCACGTCCGCGGCGGAGACCATCGCGGCGCTCGCCGCGCACGGCATCGACACGATCGTCACCGACCACCACGAGCCGCCGCTCGGTCCCTTGCCGCGTGCGGTCGCGATCGTGAATCCGAAATTGGCCGGCTCGCGTTATCCCTTCCGCGAATTGTGCGGCGCGGGCGTCGCGTTCAAGTTGGCCTGGGGCGTCGCCCAGCAAATTTCCGGCGCGCGGCGCGTGCGCGAGGACCTGCGAATTTTCCTGGCCGACGCGATGAGCTATGTGGCCATCGCCACGGTCTGCGACGTGGTTCCGCTGATCGACGAGAATCGCATTCTGGCGCGGCGCGGATTGCTCGCGCTCGAGCAGACCACGAATCCGGGCTTGCGCGCGTTGCTCGAAGTCGCCGAACTCGATGGACGCGCGTTGCTCGCCGAGGATGTCGGCTTCAAGCTCGGGCCGCGCTTGAATGCGTCCGGGCGCATGGGCAGCGCGGAGACGGCGGTCAAGACGCTGCTCGCGAAGACTCCGGCCGAGGCGCGCGCGTTGGCGGCGGAACTCGACGGCATGAACGACCGCCGCCGCGCGATCGAAGCCGGCCTGCTCGAATGCGCGATGCGCGAGGCGGAGCAGTATCGATCACCTGAAGAAAATCCCGTGCTCGTGATCGCCGGCCAGGGCTGGCATCAGGGAGTCGTCGGCGTGATCGCGGCGCGCATGGTCGATCGTTTCCAAAGGCCAGCGCTGATCATCGGACTCGACGGCGAGTCGGGCCGCGGCAGCGCGCGTTCGGTGGCGGGCTTTTCGATCCTCGAGGCGATGCACGGCGGCGCGGAGCACATGAAAAAATACGGCGGCCACGCCGCGGCCGCAGGCTGCGAAGTGCGAGCCGATGCGGTCGATGCGCTGCGCACGGCGATCAACCTGCGCGCGCGCGAATTGCTCAGCGGCGGCGGCCATCCGCGGATACCGCTGTGGCTCGACGGCGAGGTAGCGTTGACGGCGATGTCGCCGGATTTGATGCGCGCGCTCGATCGACTGGAGCCGTTCGGCGCGGAGAACGAAAAGCCGATCCTGTTTGCGCCCGAGGTGTGGCTGGCCGAGCCCACGCGCGCGGTCGGCGCCGACAAGACGCACTTGATGCTGCAGGTACGCCAGAACGCGAGTGTGTTCAAAGCCATGGCCTTCGGCATGGCCGCGCGCGCCAAGGAACTCGAATTCGGCAAGCCTTTCCAGCTGGCCTACACGCCGCGCTGGAACACGTTCCGCGGCCAGACGAACCTGGAATTGTTCGTGCGCGATTTTTGCAGCGGAGATGCTCACTGAGTCATGTCCAGCGAACTCGACTTTCACCGGCTGCAGTTCGCGTTCACGATCACTTTTCATTACCTGTTCCCGCAGCTCACGATGGGGCTGGCGCTGTTGATCTTGATCCTCAAGCTCGGCGCCGCGCGCACGCGCCGCGCTCACTGGGACGACGCCGCGCGCTTTTGGATCCGCATCTTCGGCATCAACTTCGCCGTGGGCGTGGTCACGGGCATCCCGATGGAGTTCCAGTTCGCCACGAACTGGGCGCGGCTCACGGAATACAGCGGCGGAGTGATCGGCCAGACGCTGGCCATGGAAGGGCTGTTCGCGTTTTTTCTCGAGTCGAGTTTCTTGGCCTTGGTGATCTGGGGCGAGCGCAGATTCGGGCCGCGCATGCACCTCGCGGCGACAGCGGCATTGTTCGCTGGTTCTTGGCTCTCGGGCTACTTCATCGTCGCGACGAACGCCTTCCTGCAGCACCCCGTCGGGCATGTCGTCGATGCCGCAGGCAAACTCCAGCTCGGGGACTTCTCCGCTTTCCTGTTCAATCCCTGGGCGGTAGCGCAGTACGCGCACACGATGATCGCCGCGCTGGTGACCGCGTCATTCGTCATGTGCGCGGTCGGGGCGTACTGGATGCTGCGCACAGAGCACGTCGAGGTCGCGCGCTTGCAACTGCGCTTGGGACTCATCGCCGGACTCGTGGCTAGTGTGTTGGTCGCATTCCCGACCGGCGATCTGCAAGGAAAACTCGTCGCGAAACACCAGCCTGCGTCGCTCGCGGCGATGGAAGGCCGTTTCGAAAGCGGACCGGCCGCCGAAATCATCTTGATCGGCCAGCCCAACGTGGAGCAGCGCAGGATCGACAATCCAGTCGCCGTACCTGGGGTCTTGAGCTTCATCGCCTACGGAAGCTTTTCCTCGAACGTGCGCGGCCTGAACGAATTCCCGACGGATCAGTGGCCGACGAACATCGAACTCCTCTACTACTCGTTCCACATCATGGCGGGACTAGGGACGCTGTTCATCGCGCTGATGGCGCTCGCCAATTTGCAACTGTGGCGCGGTCGCTTGGAACGTTCGCGCAGTCTGTTGTGGTGTTTGATGCTCGCGTTTCCGTTTCCCTACATCGCCAACACCGTTGGCTGGTGGACGAGCGAACTCGGCCGGCAGCCGTGGCTGATCCACGGTTTGATGCGCACCAGCGAAGGTTCGTCGAGCAACGTGCACGCGGGCAACACACTTTTCACGCTGCTCGGATTCGCCGGCATCTACCTGGTGCTCGGCGTCCTTTTTCTCTTTCTCGTCGCGCGCGAACTGAGCCACGGTCCGCGCCCCCGCGGCGAGTCGAACACGGCGGCGGTCGGTCATGGCTGAGCTGTGGTTCTGGCTGTGCGCGCTGATGGTCGCCTGTTACGCGGCCGCCGACGGTTTCGACCTCGGCGCGGGAACGCTGCACCTTTTCGTCGGCAGGAGCGACAGGGAACGCCGGCAGGTACTCGCCGCCATTGGGCCTTTCTGGGATGGCAACGAGGTCTGGCTGCTGGCTAGCGGCGGCGCGTTGTTCCTCGCTTTCCCCAAAGTCTTGGCTTCGAGTTTCTCCGGTCTGTACCTGGCCATCGTCTTCGTCGTCTGGCTCTTGATCCTGCGCGGTATCGCGATCGAGTTTCGATCGCACGTGCGCGACCCTTTGTGGCGCAAGTTCTGGGACGTCGGTTTCTGTGGCGCGAGTTGCGCGCTGCCGATCCTGTTCGGCGCCGCTCTGGGCAACGTGCTGCGCGGAGTTCCGCTCGACGAGCACGGTTGGTTCGCGCTGCCGCTGTTCGACAGCTTTTCGCCCCATGGCGCACTGGGCGTGCTCGATACCTACACCGTGACGGTCGGCGTTTTCACGCTGCTCGCGCTCGTGCTGCACGGTGCGAACTTCCTGAGCTGGAAGGCGGACGGGCCCGTTGAGCAGCGAGCGCGCGCCGTCGCCCATGTGCTGTGGGTCGCGTCGCTTCCGGTTTGGATCGGCACGACGCTGTACACGTTTCAAGTGAATCCTGCGATCCCCGCGCACCTGCGCGAGAGCACGCCGGCGCTGGCGCTGCTTGCGCTCGCCGTGTTGTCCTGGCTGGGCGTGGGCTTCGCGCAGCGCAGGCGACACGAGCTTGCGGCGTTCTTGGCTTCGACGCTTTGGATCCTGACACTGCTTGCGACCGCGGCGGCGTGTGTCTTTCCGGTCTTGCTGCGCTCGACAGAGGAGGGCAGTCCTTCGCTTACGATCTTGAATGCGGCCAGTAGCGAGGCGAGCCTGCGCAGCGCAGCGATGTGGTGGTTCGTCGGAGCGCCGATCGCGGTCTCGTATTTGGCGTTCTTGATGTGGATGCACCGCGGGAAGGCGGTGGCGGCGCAAGAAGGCGAGGGCTACTGACGGCCGCGTGCTGGGTAAGTTCCAGGACCGCGCGCTATCATCCCCCGCCCATGCCGCGTTTATTTTTGCTCGACGGAACCGCGCTGGCGTATCGCGCGCACTTCGCCATGGCGCGCTCGAGCCTGACGACTCCTGAAGGCCAGCCCAGCGGCGCGACCTACGGCTTCGCATTGACCCTGCGCAAGTTGCTCGAGGACGAGAAGCCCGAACACATCGCCGTCGCATTCGATCCGCCGGGCCCGACGTTTAGGCACAAGCGCTACAAGGAATACAAGGCGACGCGCGAAAAGATCCCCGACGAACTCGTCGGGCAATTGCCTTGGCTGCGCGAGCTGGTGCGCGGCCACGGCATCGCGATCTACGAGGTGCCCGGCTTCGAAGCCGACGACGTGATCGGCACGCTGACGAAACAAGCCGAGGCGCGCGACTGGGACGTGCGCATCGTGACCGGCGACAAGGACTTCATGCAGCTCATCTCGCCGCGCGTGAAGCTCTACAACGTCTTCAAGCAGGACGCGGCGGTCGTGATCGAAGACGAGAAAAGCGTCTTCGACAAATTCGGCACCGACCCGGCGCACGTGATCGACGTGCTGGCGATCATGGGCGACAGCTCGGACAACGTGCCCGGTGTGCACGGCATCGGCGAAAAGGGCGCGATGAAGCTGATCCAGCAGTTCGGCAGCGTCGCGGGCGTGCTCGAACATCTGCACGAGGTCAAGGGCAAGGCACGCGAATACATCGAGCGCGATCGCGAGCAGATGCTCATGTCGCGCGAACTCGTCACCATCGCCACGAACGTTCCGCTCGAGCCCGGCTTGGACGCGATCGGGCCGCCTGTGCCCGACGCCAAACGCTTGCGCGCGTTCTTGGGCCAGCTCGGCTTCATGAGCTTGATGAAGAAAGTCGAGTCGTCGGCGCCCGACGAGGCGGCGCAGCGCAAGTATCGCTGCGTGCGCACGGCAGCCGAACTGGAGGAAATGGAGCGCGAATTGCGCGCTGCGAAATCCTTCGCCATCGACACGGAAACGACCAGCCTTTTCCCGCTCGAAGCACAACTGGTCGGCGTGTCGTTTTCTTGTGTGCCGATGGAAGCCTGGTACGTGCCGTTCAATCTCGATCCGCCGATTCTGCCGGGCGGCGCGCGGGAGTTGCTCGAACGCATTCGGCCCTTCGTCGAAGATCCCGCGTTTTTGCGCACCGGTCAGAACGCGAAGTACGACTGGCTGGTTTTCGCGGGCCAAGGCCTGCGGCCCGCAGCGCCGGAATTCGACACGATGGTGGCGAGCTTTTGCATCGCCGGCGCGACGCGCAGGCACAACCTCGACGAGCTGGCGTTGGTCTACTTCGATTTGAAGAAGATCCCGACCTCGGAGCTGATCGGCCGCGGGGCGAAGCAGATCACGATGGCGCAGGTGCCGGTCGAAAAAGTCGCCGAATATGCCTGCGAGGACGCGGACGTGACTTGGCGCCTGCGCCGGCTCTTGGAGAAGGAACTCGAAGAAACCGCCAACACGGCCTTGTTCCGCGAACTCGAGATGCCACTCGTGCCGGTGCTCGCAGCCATGGAGGAGCGCGGCATTCGCCTGGATGTGCCGCTCGTGCAAGCCTTCGGTGTCGAGCTCGACCGCGACATCGAAGCCGCGGAACGCGCGATTCATCTCGCCGCAGGACACGAGTTCAACGTGGCCAGTCCCAAAGCGCTCGGCGAAGTCCTGTTCGAACAATTGCGCATCCAGGATGCAGCCGGCGTCAAGCGGCCCAAGCGCACGCTGACCGGCTGGTCCACCGACGCGGAAACGCTCGAGTCGAACTACGGCGAGGTCGAGATCGTCAAACGCATCTTGGATTGGCGCGAAGTTTCCAAGCTCAAGAACACCTACGTCGAAGCCCTGCCGCGCTTCGTCAATCCGCGCACGGGCCGCGTGCACTGCTCCTTCAGCCAGGTCACCGCCGCGACCGGCCGCCTGGCGTCGAGCGATCCGAATCTGCAGAACATCCCGGTGCGCACCGAGCGCGGCCGGCGTCTGCGCGCCGCATTCATTGCGCGCGAACCCGATGAACTGGGCGAATGGGTCCTGTTCACCGCCGACTACAGCCAGGTCGAGCTGCGCATCATGGCCCACTTCGCCGGTGACGAGCGCATGAAGGCTGCCTTCGCCGAGGGCCGCGACATCCACTCCTCGACCGCCGGCGTGATCTTCGAAGTCGACGAACGCCTGGTCACGCGTGAAATGCGCAGTCGCGCCAAGGCCGTCAATTTCGGTCTGTTGTACGGCATGGGCGCGGCGCGCCTGGCCAGCGAAACCGGCCTCTCGATTCTCGAAGCAAAACGCTTCATGGAGCGCTACTTCGAGTCGTTCCCCAAGGTGCGCGGCTGGCGCGAGCAATTGCTCGCGCACGCGCGCGAAGTCGGCTACGTCGAAACGATTTTCGGGCGGCGCCGGCCGATGCCGGATCTGCGTTCGGACAACGGCCGGCTGCGCTCGTTCGCCGAGAACATGGCCGTCAACACGCCGATCCAGGGCTCGGCGGCGGACATCATCAAGAAAGCGATGATCGACCTCGAGCGGCGCCTTTGCGAAATGGGCGTGGCCGCGAAGCTCTTGTTGCAGGTGCACGACGAACTCGTGCTCGAGCTGCCGAAGTCGGAGCTGGACCTCGTGCGGCCGGTCGTCGTCGATTGCATGCAAGGCGCGGCGCAGCTCAGCGTGCCGCTCGCGGTCGAGTGCGGTTTCGGCAACAACTGGCTCGTCGCGCACTGATCAGAGCGCGCCAAGTTCCTTGAGCGCGCGCTCCAGGGCTTCGACCCGCGCTTCGAGGCTCGCCATGCGATCGTGCAGTTTCGGCTCGGCGGCGGAAGCCCGCGCTTCGCCGCTGTCCGCGCCACTTGGAGCCGTCAGCGAATGCAGATCGGGCGAGAGCAGTTGCACCCAGCGCTCGACGCGCGAACCCGGCCCGGGGTCCACGCGACGCACGAAACCGCCGTTCGCCAGGGCCGCGAGGTCGGCCATGACCGCGTCCAAGGGCCCAAGTTCCGTCATGCGATTCGCCCGCGTGCGCAGCTCGCCCACGGTCTGCGGACCGCGCATCAGAAGCTCGGCCAGGATGGCCAGCTTGCGATCGTCCAGACCGAGCGTCTCGCGCGCGTTGTGGCGATACTTTTCGACGCGACTGCCGCTCGGAAAAACCTTGCCGGCCAGGCCCTTTTGCAACAGCCCGCTGATGCCGACCAGGATCTCCGCCTCGCTCCAATCGCTCATCGGCTCGCGGTTGCTCTTCTGATTGGCGCCCGTCGCGAGCGCGTGCACGGAAAGCGGGTAGCCCTCCGGCACCGTGCGCTCCTTTTCATAGAGCACTCCGAGCAGGCGCGCCTCGTGGCCGTTGAGTTGAGGAATCTTCGACATCGTAGGTAGTTGGCGGTGGACGGTATCCTGCGGCGAGCAGGATCCCATGGACGATCGAACGCACAAGCCTACAAAGCTGAGCAGGTTTCAGAGCGCGGCGATTCTCGGCCTCGCGCTGCTCTGCTGGCTCGCGCGCATTTCGCCGCCGCGCGGCAGCGCCACGCTCGAACTCGATCCCTCCTACCAGCAGGCGCTCGGCGTTGCCCTGACCCACGGCCTGCGCTTTGGCCGCGAGATCGTGTTCACTTCCGGGCCGCTGGCCTACTTCACGGCCTCGCCCTTCGATCCACAACTGTACGCGGCGAAGCTCTGGCTGTGGGAAGTCCTGCTCGGCGCCGCCGTGGCCTGGTTCTTGTTCGCCCGTCTTGTGCGGCGCGGAACTTGGATCGATGTGGCGACCGGCGTCTTGATCCTGACCGTGCTGCCGATGCCGGACGACGCCTGGTTGTTCGCCATGGGCCTGCTTGCGGCGGATCTTGGCCTGGAGTGTCTCGAGCAGACGCCCGACGGCCGCGCCCGTTGGCTGTGGGGTTTGCGCGGCTTCGTGGCCCTGCTGCTGCTCTCGATCCTGACGCTGATCAAGGTCACGTCGATGACGTTCGCATTTGCCGCCTTTGCGATACTGCTGCTGCGCGCGACATCGAAGCAGGGGCCGCGCACAGCCGCGGCCTGGTTCGCGGCCTTTGTCTGCGTGCAAGCGTTGCTGTGGTTGGGCATCGGGCAACGCCTGCTGGACTTGCCGGTGTATTTCTGGAGCTCGATCGAACTGGCCTCGGGCTTCGACGCGGCCATGAGCAATCAACCCACGACTCTCGCTCTGGGTCTTGGCATTCCCTGCCTGCTGCTCGGAATCGCAGTCTGCCTCTGGCACGCGAAGCTGCCTTGGGGCGGAGAGCGCACGGAAAAAATTGACGCCGCGCGCGCGCAGGCACTCTTGGTCGCAGCGGCTTTGGTGCTCGCGTACAAAGCCGGCTTCGCGCGCGCCAGCGATCACATCGTGACTTTTTTCAGCACGGCGATGATCGCGCCGCTCTTCCTGATTCCGTTCGAGCGTGCGCGCGTCGCGGGCACGGCTTGGCGGCAGGCGCGCCTGCGCTGCAGCGTGGCCTGCTTGACCGCGGTCTGCGCACTGGCCACATCGACGATGGACATCCAGGCGCCGAGCACGATCGTCGCGGCCTTCTCGCGCAGGGTCCGCCAATCGACGGCTTGGCTCAGCCATCCCGGCGAAACACTCGCGACACTGCAGCGAGCGCGAGCGAAAATTCAGCAAGACTGCGCGCTGCCCCGGATCCAGTCGATCGTCGGATCGCGCAGCATCAGTGCCTTCTCGCTGGGCGACTGCCTGCTTTTCCTGGAGGGCCTGAACTGGCGACCGCGGCCCGTGTTCCAGTCGTTCTCGGTCTTCACCCAAGCGACCGCGCAGGCCAACGCCGCGTTTTTGGACGGCGAGCGCGGACCGGATTTCATCCTGCTGCGCGGCGATTGGATCGATCGCCGCCTGCCCGCGAGCGAGGATCCGCTTTCAGTTCAGGTGTTGCTGCGCGTTTTCCGTCCGCGTGCGAACGAAGGCGGCTTTCTGCTGCTCGAGCGCGCGCAGGTCGGCGAGCCAAAGGCAAGATCGCTGGTCCAAAGCGGCCAGGTCGAATGGGGTGAACGCGTAGCCTTGCCGCAGGGCGATCAGCCGCTCGTGATCAACGCCCGGATCCAGTCTTCCATCTTCGGGCGCCTGCGCGCAGCGCTCTTCCAGACGCCTGAAGTCGAAGTCGAAGTCGAGCTGCAAAGTGGCGAGTCCTCCGTGCATCGCATCGCGCCCTTCGCCCTCGCTTGCGGCGTCGTGCTGCGTCCGTGGTTGCCGACGAAAGAAGCCTGGATGGTCGCCGCGCGGGGCCTGACCGAGGATGCGCCCGTGGCCTTGCGCTTCAAGACATCCGGGCAAACGTCGTTTGCGCCGCGCATCGGCTTTGAATTTCTGCTCGCGCCGGATCTGCGCGCGCCGAACCTAGACCCGGCGCTCGAGCGCGAACTCGTGCTCGGCGCAGCCGGCGACTTGCCGCTGGCCTTCGAGTCGCCGAAGCCGCCGGAACTCACGGGCTGGAGCGCTGCGCCCGTGATGCTCTTGGTACAAGCGCCCGCGAGCCTCAGCTTTGCCGCGGGTCAGGGCCCGGCGCGGCTACAGGCGAAGTTGCGCGTCCCGCCTTGGATCGCAAGCGCGCCGAACTTTTCCAACTTGCGGCTGCTCGTCTACGCGAAGGAAGGCGACAGCGCTCGCGAGTGCGCGCGCTTCGACGTGGGCCCGACCGGCATCGACGCAGTGAGCAGCAGCTTCGCACTCGACGTCCAGACCGATTTCGCCGCGGCGGGTACCTGGATCTTCGTGATCCGTTCGCAGCCCAACGCCGATCAGGCCACGGCGCGCATCGGGATCTTTGATCTGCGCGTCAACCGCTAGCGCACGCGCGTGCTGTGCGAAGCGCGCGAAGCGGCGAGCAAGCTGGCCGGCACGACTGTGCGCGCGCCGTATTTCTTGCGCAGCTTGTCGAGGCTCGCGGCCGCTCGCTCCAAGCGCTGGGTGCCGGGTTCGAGCTCGATCCCGGCGAGTTCGGAACCGAAAAGGTCGCCCTGCAGCGGAGCGCGCACGTCCTCGAGTCCGCTGACCTGCACGCCGAGCAAGCGCAACGCTCCCGGCGGCGTGCGCGCGAGCAGGCCGCGCGCGGCGGCATAGATGCGCGGGCCCAAATTGGTGGCAAAATCCAGCGTGAAACTGCGCGTGACCGTCTTGAAGTTCCCGTAGCGCGCCTTGAGCGTGATCGTGCGGCCGCGCAGACCGCGATCGCGCAGGCGCTCGCCGAGTTCTTCGCAGAACTCGAGCAGCTTCTGCAACAACGCTTCGCGATCGATCAGATCGTTCTCGAAGGTGCGCTCGACCGAATAGGATTTTTCCTCGCGCCTGGGATTGACGCGCCGCGGGTCGATGCCGTGGGCCAGTTCATGGATCCAGGCGCCGCTGGCTCCAAAGCGCGCGAGCACTTCGTCGCGCGGCCGTGCCGCGAGTTCGCCGACCGTGTGCACACCGAGCGCCTCGAGGCGCTTGGCCGTGCGCGGACCGACACCGAAGATCGCGCCGACCGGCAGCGGGTCGAGCACCGCGCGCACGTCCTCGGGGCGGATGACACGGAAGCCGTCGGGCTTGTCGAGGTCGCTGGCCAGCTTGGCCAGGAACTTGGTCGGCGCGACACCGACCGATGCGATCAGTCCCGTGACGCGCAGGATCTCGCGTTTGATCGCATGACCGATTTCGACCGCGTCGCCGAACAGGCGCTCGCATCCGGCGACGTCGAGGAAAGCCTCGTCCAGCGACAGCGGCTCGACCAGCGGCGTGTAGGAGCGGAAGATCTCCATGACCTTGCGGCTTTCGCGCGTGTAGCGCTCGAAGTCGGGCGGCACCAAGACGAGCGCGGGACACAGACTGAACGCCTGCGCGGTCGGCATGGCCGAGCGCACGCCGAACTTGCGCGCCGCGTAACTGGCGCTCGCGATCACGCCGCGCTGGTGCGCTCCCCCGCCGACGCAGACCGGCAATCCGACCAGGCGCGGGTTGTCGCGCACCTCGACGGCGGCGAAAAATTCGTCCATGTCGACGTGCAGGATCGTGAGCGGCGCAGGCGTCATCGTCCCCCAGGGTGCATGCTGGGTCGGTGATCCGTCAATTCGCTGCCGGCGCGCATGGCTTCCTGGCACCCTGGGAGGCGCTTGGGCTACCTTAGCTCGCTCATGCGTTTTCGCGATGTCGTCGTAGCGGGCATGGCCCACGTCCTGCCGGACGAGGTCGTGAGCTCCCAAGAAATCGAAACCCGGCTGTTGCCGCTCTACACCAAGTTGGGCCTGCGCGTCGGCCGACTCGAGTTGATGACCGGCATCCGCGAGCGACGTTTTTTTCCCGCGCGCACGCTGCCGTCGAGTGTCGCCGCGCGCGCCGGTGAGCAGGCGCTCGTCGCGAGCGGGGTCGAGCGCGAACGCGTCGGCCTCTTGATCCATGCCTCGGTGTGTCGCGACTTCCTCGAGCCCTCGACCGCGTCGGTCGTGCATCACGCTCTCGATCTGCCCGCGACTGCGCTGGCCTTCGATCTCTCGAACGCGTGTCTTGGTTTCGCCAACGCCGTGACCGTCGCCGCGAGCCAGATCGAAAGCGGCGCGCTGCCCGCGGCGCTGATCGTCGCCGCGGAAGACGGTCGCGCGCTGGTCGAAGCCACGCTCGAAGATTTGCTGGCGCGCGGAACGAAGCAGGAACTCAAGCGCGCCTTCGCTTCGCTGACGATCGGCGCGGGTGGCGCGGCCTGGTTGCTCGCGCAGCGCTCGCTCGCGCCGAAGGCTGCGAGCCTGCTCGGATCGACGGCGCTCGCGGACACGACCTCAGTCGAACTCTGCCACGGCGATCGCGAGTCCGGCGCGAGCGGTCCGTTGATGCAGACCGACTCGGAGGGTCTGCTGCACGCGGGCAATGCGCTCGCCGCGCGCACCTTCGAGCGCTTCCTCGCCGAGCAGCACTGGACGCGCGCCGACGTGCAGCGCGTGGTGACCCACCAGGTCGGCGTCGCGCACCGCAAGCTCTTGCTCGAGACGCTCGCACTCGACAGCGCGCTCGACTACCCCACGGTCGAGCGCCTGGGCAACATGGGCTCGGTGTCGCTGCCGCTCTCGTTCCATCAAGCCCTCGAGGCCGGCTTCGTGAAGCAAGGCGAGCAAGTCGCCCTGCTTGGCATCGGCAGCGGCTTGCACTGCATGATGCTCGCCCTGCGCGCCTAGCCTGCGAATCGGACAGTACGTGCCAGGCACGATTTTTCTCTATTAACGCCGAAAACGGCACTTGACCGATCGGTCTAGCGGTCCTAACTTGCTGGCCATTCCGACCCAGGAAGCCCTTGGCCAAGCCCCTCGACACACGTGCGCGTCTCCTGAAGACTGCTGCCGATCTGATCTGGCAGTCGAGCTACCACTCCGTCGGCGTCGAGCGCATCTGCGAACAAAGCGGCACGAACAAGGGCAGCTTCTACCACCACTTCGCTTCGAAGGAAGAACTGGCGCTCGCCGCGATCGACGAGCAGTGGCGCGAACTCAAGCCGCGCATGGACGAGATTTTTTCGGCCAGCATCGCGCCGCTCGAACGTCTGCGCCGCTATGCGCGTGAAAGCCTGCGCATCCAGACGGCCAGGCGCGCAGAAATCGGTTTCGTTTGCGGTTGTCCCCTGTACGCGCTCGGCTCGGAAGTCGGCACGCAGTCGCCGCATCTGCGCGCCAAGGTCGCGGAGTTGCTCGAGACGCGCTTTCGCTATTTCGAAGCGCTGGTCCGCGATGCAGAAGCGAGCGGGGCGATCGAAGTTGACGATGCGGCGCGCACGGCGCACCTGCTGCTCGACCTCGTCGAAGGCGCGCTGACCCGCGCCCGAATCACCGACGACCTTGCTCCGATCGCGGACCTCGAGCAGGCACTGCTAATGGTTGTCGGCGCCCCCAAAGTCCACAAAGTCCGCGCCTCCAGTGCGCGAAAATCACACTGACTGGACCGCCCGGTCCTTCCATTTCCATGCAGCGCCTCCATCTGATCCACGCAGCCTTCTTGCTTGTCTTGGCCGTCTCGTTCGCGGCCTGCTCGCGCGGTTCCGCCGCGGATACGCAGGCTCCGAGTGCACTCCCGCCGCCGACGGTGATCGTCGAAAAAGTCGAGACGCGGGCTCTGGTCGAGCACGCCGAACTCACCGGCCGGCTCGGTGCCATCGAATCGGTCGAGGTGCGCCCGCGCATCTCGGGTCACCTGTTGGAAGTTCGCTTCCAATCCGGCGAGATCGTCGAGAAGGACCAGCTCTTGTTCAGCATCGACCCGCGCTGGCAAGCCGCCGCGCTCGACAGCCGCAGCGCCGAACTGGCCGCCGCCGAGTCGCGCGCCTCGACGGCCGAGCGAGAGAACGAACGGGCCAAGCTGCTGCTCGATACGCGCGCCATCAGCGCCGAGGAAGCCGAAGGGCGCGCGGCGAAAATGCTGGAGACGAAGTCCGTGCTGGCCGCCGCGCGCGCGGCCAAGGTCTCGGCCGAACTCGACCTGGAATTCACCCAGGTGCGCTCGCCGATCCGCGGCCGGGTCAGCCGCGCGCTGGTGACCGCGGGCAACTTCGTGAGCGGGGTGGCCGGGTCGAACACGCTGTTGACCACAGTCGTTTCGCTCGATCCCCTGTACGCCTACGCCGACCTCGACGAAGCGACGTTCCTGCGCTTCGAGAAAATCGTGCGCGCGGAGCGCACGGACCCGGCGGCGGAAGCGATCAAGATCGAGTTCGGCCTCTCGGACGAAAGCGGTTATCCGCGCACGGGAATCCTCGAGTCGCTCGACAACGTGCTCGACCCGCGGACCGGCACGATCGTGCTGCGTGCTCGCGTGCCCAACACGGACGGCCGCCTGGTGGCAGGACTTTTCGTGCGCGTGCGCGTGCCGGTCAGCGCCGCTGCTCCCGCGTTGTTGGTCGACGATCGCGCGGTCGGGACACAGCAGAACCAGAAGTACGTGCTGGCGATCGGTCCGGGCAACATCGCCGAATATCGACCGGTGACGCTCGGCCCCGTGATCGAGGGCAAACGCGTGATTCGCTCCGGCCTCGCCGCCGAGGACACGGTGATCGTGACCGGCCTGCAGCGCACGCGGCCGGGTGCGCCGGTGACTCCGGAATTCGCAACGAGCGTGGCCAGCGCGCCGGTCGGCCAGTAGGCGCTTAGCGAGCAGCGTCATGAACATCGCCAGTTTTTTCATCAAGCGCCCGGTCTTCGCAGGCGTACTCTCGATCCTGATCCTGATCATCGGCGGAATCTCGCTGTTCCAACTGCCGATCAGCGAATACCCCGAGATCATTCCGCCTTCCGTGGTCGTGCGCGCCACGTACCCAGGAGCGAATGCCGAAACGCAATCGCAGACGGTCGCCACGCCGCTCGAACAGGCGATCAACGGCGTCGAGAACGCGATGTACATGTCGTCGCAGTCCACAAGCGACGGCACGACCACGTTGACCGTGACGTTCCGCCTGGGCACCGACGTCGACATGGCGCAAGTCCAGGTCCAAAACCGCGTCTCCCAGGCCTTGCCGCGTTTGCCGGTGGAAGTGCGCAACCTCGGCGTGACGACGACCAAGCAGTCGCCCGACCTGACGATGGTCGCGCACCTGGTCTCGCCCAACGATCGCTACGACGAAGTTTTCCTGCGCAACTACGCCACGCTGCACGTCATCGACGAGATCGCGCGCATTCCCGGCGTCGGCAGCGTGCTGGCCTTCGGCTCGGGCGACTTCGCCATGCGCGTGTGGCTCGATCCGGACAAACTCACCGCCCGCGGGATGGTCGCCGGCGATGTCGTCGAGGCCATTCGCGAGCAGAACCGCCAGGTCGCAGCCGGCAGCATCGGACAAGCTCCGTTGCCCGATGCGCCCGACTTCGAGCTGCAGCTGACTGCCCAGGGCCGCCTGATCGACGAAGCGCAGTTCGGCGCGATCATCGTCAAGACCGGGACGGAGGGCCAGAAGACTTTCCTGCGCGACGTCGCGCGCATCGAACTCGGGGCCGCGAGTTATTCGCTGCGCTCGCTGCTCGACAACCGCGCCGCGGTCGCGCTGCCGATCTTCCAGTCGCCGGGCGCGAACGCCATCCAGTTGTCCGA
>JAYUUV010000421.1:0-9392 GCA_043754695.1 Planctomycetota bacterium | reverse complement strand
TTCGGCGCGAAGACTTCGGCCTCGGGCCACTTCATGCCGCGTTATTTCCTCGAGAAGCCTGAGGTCGGAATCGATCCCGAGAAGAGTTTCAAGGCCAAGCCGGCCTACGAGGAAAGCGGGGCAAAATCGTCCGTGCTCGACAGTGTTGCCTCCGGAGCCGTCGACTTGGGCGTGATCAGCTCGCTCGCATGGGAGAACGCGAAGGAGGAGCAGAAGCTGAAGGCGCCGGTGATCTTCGTCACGCCTGAGTACACCGACTACGTGATGATGTCGCACAGCCGCACGGGACCGGCGCTGCCGCTGCGGGTGCAGGGCGCATTCGTCAGGCTCGATCCCAAGAACGAGGAGCACAAGGCCGTGCTCGACATGTTCGGCACCAAGCGCTTCGTGACGGCCGGGGTTCGAAATCTCGCGGGCATCCGCGAGGTCATGAAGTCCGCCAAAGAGCGCGGAATCCTCGAATAGTCGCCGCACGCCGCCGACTCGAGCATTGGCGCGGAAAACCTAGTCGGATCGTTACCCGCCGAGCGCATCCGCCTGCGTCGTCACGCGTGCGAGTGGTTCCTTGGGTGCGAGCACAACGCCCCTCGGCGCGGAGCACCTCGCGTGAGCGCGGTCTGTGCCACTCACCCGTCGTCGGTCAGCGCGAAGTCGTCCAGGCGTTGCCGTCGTTGGCCGCCAAGCCGTTGATCGCGAGCTCCGAACTCATGTCGCCGGCGGCCGAGAAGGCCGCGTCGAAGGCCGGGGCACCGGCCAGTCCGGAGTACCGCAGAGCGCCGCGGTTGGTCATCTGCATCGTCTGGCCGGAGTGATTCATGACAAAGACCGAGTTGCCGCTCGAGCCGCGCTTGACCGGCCAGGCGTAGACGCACCACAACGTCGCGCACTCCTGGGGATCGGGGAAGGGCGCGGCCGCCTTGCCACCCGTAGGATCTTCGGCGATTCCTGGCACCGCGGCGCCCACGCGCGCGCCAGGCAGCCAGATCTGGAAGTAGTAGCCGCTGCGCTGCACGACGCTGGCGTTCACGTTGCCCATGCCGGCGACCAGGCTGCTCGGTTCGAGTTCGTCGACGCCGACGGTCCCGGCCGCGGGCAGGCCTCCGACGGAAACACGCGCGGGCAGGAGGCCCGACATTTCGCCGAAGTAGCCGTATTCGCCCCCGCCGTTACCGTCGCTGTCGATCGAGGCGGAGGTGATGATCTGCGCCTCCGCCGTGGCAATCGTGCGCAGCGTGCCGATCGCGTTCGACTCGTTGGCCGACAGGCGCGCCCCCAACAGCTTCGGAATGGCGACGGCCGCGATGATGGCGATGATCGCGACGACGATCATGAGTTCGATCAGTGTGAATCCGGCTCGACGGGCGTAATTCATTGTGAAAATCTTTCCTGCCGATTGTTTGGGCAGCGTTGTCCTTCCGCTCGCCCATCGGCCGCAGCCGCACCTGCCCTGGAGCCGAATTCGAGTTTCGGAAGTGTTGCCGAAGGAACCGCGCATGGACGGGTCCCCCGGGCTCTGGTAACACTGCGAAGGAAGCCATGCCGCGCACTTTTTTTCCCAGGCCCCCGGGCGCCGTGCGCGCTAGGTTCCAGGCCTGCATCAGGCTGCTGCTGTGCGCCGTTTTCTGGCTCGCCGTCGGCGATCTTGGCCTTGCCCAGCAATCGAAGGGACGCACGCGAACGCTGCGCTACCCCGTGGCGGGCGCCGCGAACTGCGCCGTCCGACGTGGCATCGTCTATCAGCCCAGCGCGGAAGCCGAACTTTCGCTGTCCTTCGACCTCTATACCCCCCCGGAGTTCAAGGGCGAGCGACGGCTGCCAGTCGTCGTGTTCGTGAACGGCATCGGCTATCGCGACCTCAAGGGCTGGGACCAATACACGAGCTGGGCCCGCGCGACAGCCTGCGAGGGGCTCGCGGCGGTGACCTACCAGGCCAGTTCGAATCGCGCCGCAGACGATCTCGATCTGTTGATGCAGTATCTGCGCCAGCACCAGTCCGAACTTTCGATCGACGCGTCCAACGTCGGCTGGTGGGCCTGCTCGGACAACGTGCAACGCGCCTTGCCGCTGGCGATGTCCGCGACGCGGCCGTACCTGCGTTGCGCAGTCTTCTATTACGGCATGCCCGAGCAGTGGCCGGTGGCGATTCGTCCGGACCTGTCGCTGTTCCTCGTCAAAGCGGGCGTCGACGACCAGGCGTTGAATGCGCGCATCGATCGCTTCGCCCTGCAAGCCGCGGCCGCGAACGTTGATATGACCTACGTGGTGCACGCGTCTGCGCGGCCGGCGTTCGATGTCGAAGAGGACTCGGTGCGCACGCGCGATATCATCCAGGACACGCTCAAGTTCATGCGCACGCAGTTGTCCGAAGAGCTGCAGCGCGAATCCGAGGTGGCGGCCCTCGAACGGCGGGCCAGGCTGGCGTTCTTCCGTGAGGATTGGGCCGAGATGCTGCGCGCCTACGACGCGCTGACGAAATTGAAGCCCGACGACGGCGAGGCCCACTATCGCCTGGGATATGCGCAGAGCTTCCTGGGGCAATACGACGAAGCCTTGACCTCGTTCGGGCGCGCGGCCGAGCTGAATTACATGCGTGCCTCGGCCACGTACAACACGGCCTGCTGCCACTCGCGCCGCGGCGAGCTCGACCTGGCGCTCGCGGCGCTGCGCCAGGCGCTCGAACTTGGCTTCGAAAATCAGGCCTTGATCAAGAAAGATCCCGACCTCGCCAATCTGCGCGGCGATCCGCGCTTCGAGGAGCTGATGAAGGAGTGGCTCGAGAAGCGCAGGAATGGAGACAAGCGGCCGTGAAGCGCGACCCCAATTCGCACGCTGTGTTCGAATCGAAGATCGGCGCGATCGCCGTGGCCTGGAATTCCAGGGGTCTGGTCGGCGTGCAGTTGCCTGAGCAGACAGCGGCCAAGACGGCGCTGCGATTGGCGTCTCGCGCCGGTTCGACCCGCGCGGCGGCTCCGCAGTGGGTGAAGAGCGCGGTGCAAGGCATGCGCGCGCTGCTCGCGGGCGAGCCTGCGCGCTTCGATGACCTGCCGCTCGACGACGGACACCTGCCGGAGTTCCACAGCCGCGTGTATGCGGCGCTGCGCAAGATTCCGCAGGGATCGACCTGCACGTACGGCGAACTCGCCAAGGCTGCGGGCAGTCCCGCTGCCGCGCGCGCCGTGGGTCAGGCCATGCGCAAGAATCCTTGGCCGCTGGTCGTGCCCTGCCATCGCGTGCTCGCGGCAGGTGATCGACTCGGCGGTTTTTCCGCCGGCGGTGGCGTGGAACTCAAGGCCGCTTTGCTGCGCGCCGAGGCGGGACAAGCGGAGCCGGCCCGGCGCAAGTCGGCCCAACCGGAACGAGTGCGCACGATCGCCGCGAAGGCGGATACGTCCAGACCCAAGTCCTTCGATCCACAGCTTGCGCTCAAGTCGCTTCGCGAACAGGACCCGCGGCTTGCGCCGCTGATCGACCGCCGGCCGTACACCCTCGATCGCTCGCGGCTGGGTTCGACCTTCGAGGCCTTGCTGCGCACGATCGTTTATCAACAATTGAACGGGAAAGCTGCGGCGACGATCCACGGACGCGTGCTCGACCTGTTGCCGGATCGGCGCATCGAGCCCGCGGCGCTGCTGGCGATCGATCCGCCACTGCTGCGCAAGGCGGGCCTTTCCCATTCGAAGATCGCGGCCGTGATCGATCTGGCGCGGCGCACGCAGGCCGGCGAACTGCCGGAGCTTGGCGAACTCGCGCGCATGACGGACGAAGAGATCGTCGAGCGCCTGACCGTCGTGCGCGGAATCGGCCGTTGGAGCGTCGAAATGTTGCTGATGTTCTGGCTCGGCCGGCCGGACGTGCTGCCGGTGGGGGACTTCGGAGTCCGGCACGGCTTCATGCATCTGCTGCGCAAGCAGGAAATGCCGACGCCGGAAGAGCTCGAGCGCTATGCCGAACGCTGGCGTCCCTATCGCAGTGTGGCGTCCTGGTACATGTGGCGCGTGGTCGACGAGCTGCGCGCGACGAAGCTAAAAGCCCCCGCGGTCGCCAAGCCGAGCGCGCGCTCGGCGAAGAAAGTCCGGGCGCGATGAGCCTCGGGCCTTTGGACTGGGCGCAGCGCTACCAGAGCGGTGACACGCCCTGGGACCTTGGGGCTGCGCATCCCGAACTGCTCGCGCGCATCGCGGCGGGAAGACTCAGCATGGCGCCAGGTCGGCGGCGAGCCCTGGTCGGCGGAGCCGGCCGCGGGCACGATGCGCTGGCCTTGGCGCAGGCGGGTTGGCAGGTGACGGCGATCGATCTTGTGGACGCCACCGCCGGGGAGTTGGCGGCGCGGCTTGGGTCACTGGGCGGAAATTTCTGCGTCGAGGACGCGCTCGAGCACGTCGCCCGGGCGCCCTACGACCTGATTTTCGAGCACACCTTCTTTTGCGCGATCGATCCGGCGTTGCGGCCGCGCTGGGCCGAGCTTGTTTCGCGATCGCTGGCTTCGGATGGCCGCCTTTGGGCTTTGGTGTTCCCGGTGGGCAAGCCCGCGAGCGAGGGCGGTCCGCCTTACGGGACCACGGCGGCGGATTTCGCTGCTGCGCTCGGCGCGAAGTTCGTGCTCGCCGTCGACGAGCCTGCGCGTCACGCAGTCGCACGGCGCACCTGGCCCGAGCGCTGGGCTGAATTCTCTCGCGCGCGCTGAGAATTTTTTCGACTTTTCAGGTCGCCTGGAGCGCGAGCGTGAGTCGTACGAGTGGCGCGCGGCGTCGCGTAGAAGCGCAAGGGCATGGTCACTCCTTTCCTCCTGATCTGTCTTGCCGTCCCCGGGCGGGGGTGTACCCCGGTGGCGGCCCATGAAGTGCTTCACGTGTCGCCGCGCGTCTCCATATTCGTCTGCCCGCTCGGAGATCCGCTGCTCGAGCTGATCAACGAGCTCAAGGCGGAGCGGGTGCAAGATCGCAAGCGGGCCGTGAAACAACTGGCCGCCGAAGGATCGCCGGCGGCGTGGCGCGCGCTCTTCGTCGCGCTCGGAGATCCTGAATCCGAAGTCGGCGACGCCGCGCAGCAGAGCCTGGCGCGCATCGCAGACGTCGCCGTCGCGACGCAGCTTGCAGGGCGCGCGGGTCTCGCCAGCAAGGAACTGCCGATTCGCTTGCGCGCGGCGGAAGCGCTCGGGCGCGTCAAGTGCGCCGTGGACATCGCGCTGTTGCTCGCTGCACTCGACGATCCACAGCCCGAGGTGGCGCACCTTGCTCTGTGGTCGGTGGAGCGACTGGCCCACGCGCGGCAACTTGGCGGCGATCTCGAGCGCGGCGTCGTACGGCTCGAGCAGACCTGCCGCAGCCATCGCGATGGACTGGTGCGCGCTTCGGCCCTGCTGGCGCGGGCCGCGATCTTCGCCGTGGACTCGAAGGAAAAGCAGCAGCTTGCCCTCGAGGATTTCCGGCATCTGCTCGAACGCTGCCGCGAGGATCGCGATCCTCGCGTGCGCTGCGCCGTCGCCATGGGCGCGCGCGAGCTGCCGGCGGATCTGGCGTTCCCTTTGACGCGTCCATTCGGCGTCGATCCCAACGTCAGCGTGCGCCTCGCGCTGATCGAAACGTTTGAAGTCTGTGCGAGCAAAGCTGCGGCTGCAGCCCTGATTTCGGCACTCGAAACGGAACCGCTCGAGCGCGCGCGCGGAGAAGTCGTCGCAGCTTTGCAGCGCATTTCCGGCCTCAAACACCGCGCCGATCCCCGGCCCTGGCGCGATTGGCTGCGCGATCTGCCGACGGATTGGCGGCCGACCCTGATGCCCGCGCGGCCCGCGCCCGATCAGTCCTCTGGGCAGACAGCCAAGGCCGCGTCGGACGGCCAGACTTCGGCGCGCGCCACGTTCGTGGGGCTGCCGCTCGTTTCGCAGCGCATCTGCTTTGCGATCGACTTCTCAGGCTCGATGTGGACGCCGATGCCGGACGGGCGACTGCCCAAGGAACTGGTGGACGCGCGGCTGCGGGCGACGCTCGAGAGCCTGCCGTCGCGCACGGAATTCAACGTCGTGCCGTTCACCAACGAGATCTTGCCCTGGCGTCCCAAGCTCGTGCCTGCCAATCCCGCCAACGTGCGCGCGGCGATCGCTGACTTCGAGAAGTGCCAGGCCCATGGCCGCGGCAATTTCTTCGACGCGGCGATCTTCGCGCTCGACGATCCGGAGGTCGACACGCTGGTCACGCTGACCGACGGCGTGCCCACGGGTGGACTTCACTCGGATCTCGAGCTGGTGGTTGCGCTCCTGATCGAACGCAATCGTTTTCGGCGCGTCGCTTTCGACACGGTGCTCGTCGACGCGCCCGCGGCGTCGGAGCGTCGCTTCAGGCGGCTTTCGGAAGCCTCGGGCGGGCGCATCGTCGCCACGGAGAAAGCCGAATGAGTCTCAGTCCAAGCCCCGGGGTATCTTCTTTCCATGCAGTACAGCTACACGGTCTTCGGAGCCGGCAGGCAGGGAGTGGCCATCGCCTACGATCTCGCTCTGCGCGGCGAGGCCTCCAAGGTCGTGCTTGCCGAGCAGGATGCCAAAGTGGCTCGGCGCGCGGCCGAGAGGTTGCAGAATCTGCTGCCGAACTCCAAGTGTGTCTTCGAACCGCGGACCTGCGACGTGGAACACGCGTCCAGCGTCCGCGCCGCGCTGAATGGGACGACGGTGACGATCTCGGCGGCGCCGTACCGATTCAATGCCCTGCTGGCCGAGGCGGCTATCGACAACGGGAGTTCGTTCTGTGACCTGGGCGGCAACACGGACATCGTGCGCCAGGAACTCGCGCTCGACAGCCGCGCACGCGCGCGCGGTGTGAGCCTCGTGCCCGACTGCGGCCTCGCACCGGGTCTATCCAACCATCTCGCCGCACACGGCCTGGCGACCATGGAAAGTCCGCGAAGTGTGCGCATCTTCTGCGGGGGAATCCCTGAGCGGCCCGTCGGACCACTCGGATACAAACTGGTCTTCAGCTTCGAGGGCCTGATCAACGAGTATTCCGGCTTCGGCGAGTACTTGCGCGACGGGCAGCGCGCCGACGTTCCCGCGCTCGGCGAACTCGAAAGCGTCGAATTCGCCGCTCCGCTCGGCCGACTCGAAGCCGCGGTGACTTCGGGCGGCACGAGCACCTGCGCGACGAGCTGGCGCGGACGCCTGGAGCGTTTCGAATACAAGACCCTGCGCTGGCCAGGCCATTGGGTGATCGTGCGCGCGCTGTTCGGCTTGGGCGCGTTCGAGCGCGAACTCATTTTGCAGAGCGGCGAACGTCTCACTCCGCGCGAACTCATGCGCGCGCTGTTCGAAGAGCGCCTCTCCTTCAAGGATGTGGACGACATCGTCGTGCTGCGTGTCGTCGTCGAAGGCCTGCACGCCGGGCGCCCGCGGACGTTGACCTACAACCTGCTCGACCGCCGCGATCCGCGCACGGGCTTTTCCGCCATGGAACGATCCACCGGCTTTCCCGCCGCTCTGGTCGCTCACCTGCAGGCGCGCAAGCGGGTCGCGCCCGGTGCCGTGCCGCTCGAACTCAGCGTCCCGCCGCAGCAGTTTTTCGACGAATTGCGCGCCCACGATGTGCGGGTTGAACTCCACGACTCGGCAAGCTGAAGCGCGACGCGGCCAGCAATTCCCGCAGCAGGATTCGCCAGGCGCGTTGCTCCAACGCCGGCGCGAAGCGCGGCGCGAGCTTGCGGCTCGCCGCGGCGAGCCGCGAGCGAAAACGCGGTTCGAGTTCGACGCGCCGCATCAGCGCCGCGAGTTCCGCGCTGCTTCCAAGCGTGAACAGTCCCGGATGCCGCGCGGAGAGGATCGACTCGCTGGCCGCGATGCGCGAGGCCAGGATCGGCACGCCCAGCGCCAGCGCCTCGCTGAACACGCCCGGCCCGCCTTCGACGCGCGAGGAGAGGATCAGCGCCTGGGATTTGGCCAGCAGTCTGAGCGCCGCGTGCCTTGGAAGGGCTCCGATCCATCGATAACGCGGGTTCGCGGCACTTTCCTTGCGCGCGCGCTTTTCCATCGCCGCACTGAGCGCCATACCCGCATGCTGCACGCGAATCCGTGAGTCCACGGGCAGTCTGCGCGTTGCGAGTGCAGCCCGGAACGGATCCTTTTCGGGGCGCAGGTGGCCGAGCACCAGGAAATCGAAATGCGCGCCGGAGATCCGCCGCTGCAGGAGCGGCCCGTCGTAGGACTGCAGGATCGCGCGCGCCTTGGCCGCGAAGCGTTTGGGCAATATGCGCACGCTGTCGGATTGCAGGCCGACGATGCGATCTGCAATTCCCAGTGCCTGCGACATGCGGCGGCTTTTTCCCAGGTGACGGTACACGTCGGTGCCCGTCACCACGACCACGATCGGCATGGCCGGCCGCGCCTTGCGCGCGCGCAGCACCGAGCGAGAACTGCGCTGTGCATTGAGCACGATCAAAAGGTTGGCGCGTTCGCCGCGCCATTCGGCCTGTACGCGCGTCCTGCAGCCCAAGCCGCGCAGGAGCCGCGCATAACGCAGCGCACTGACCCGATTGCCTGCGAGCGAACCGCGTCCAGCCGGCGTGACGATCACAATCGAAGGCTTGCTCGGCACGCTTGGCTGCGCTGCGTCTTCACGGCTCGCGGGCGACATCAGCGCTGCAGCAACCTGCCGTCGATGTCGAGCCGCTCTGCAGCACCGAGGCCAAGTTCTTCCAACGAGTCGCCGATGGCGCCGGCGTCGCCGACGGCGAGCACGACCCAAGCCGCCGGATCGAGAAATTCGCGCGCCAGGCGATCGAGGTCGGCGAGTGTCAAACGTTCGAGTTGCCGCACGCGGCGCAGCGGATAGTCGGCGGGCCAGTCGAACTTGAGCGCGCGGTCGATCAAGGCCCGGCGCGCTTCGCAGCTCTCGTACTGCGTGGTCAGCGACTCGCGCAGCGCCGCTTTCGCGAAGTCCAGTTCTTCGGCGCGCACGCCGGCGCGAATCAGGCTAAGTTCGCGCAGGACTTCCAACGCCGCAGGCGCGCTCACGGAGGTTTCGACCGCCGCCGAAACCGTGAACTCTCCAGGCAGCACACCACCGGCGAACGAAGAGCGCGCGCCGTAGGTGAAGCCCTTCGCTTCGCGCAAGTTCAAGTTGATGCGACTCGAGAACGAACCGCCGAGGATGAAATTGAGCACCGCGAGCGGAAAGAATTCGGGGTGCGTGCTCGGCACGGACAGCTGACCGATGCGCAGCTCGGTCTGCTGCGCACCGGGATGGTCGACCAGGAATACGCGGCCGGGCGCTGGGCTTTGGCGCACTTGTGTCGAAAGCACGTGCGCGTCCGCATTCGCCGCGGGCAAGCGCGCCAGGCCGCGCTGGACCAGCGCCGTCAGCTCAGTTTCAGGCCGCGGTCCGGCCAGCGCCAAGCGTGCGCCGCGCGCGTGG
>JAYUUV010000420.1:0-8330 GCA_043754695.1 Planctomycetota bacterium | reverse complement strand
GCTCGGTCATTGTCCGACGGCCGCTTTGCGCTGCCGCCACGAATTTCACACGCTCATTCACAGGGTCTGTTTGTTGCCAGGGCATCCCATAGCAGACAGCACCGGCGCCTCGGCGTGGCAGAAGACTGTCACCCATGTCCCCGGACACGGGTGTTACCTATGTACCCGGTCCGGACCTCCCTCGCCGCCGCAGTTCGGTCGTGCCCCCCCCCCCCTGGCAGACTGGACTCTGAAAGACGATGTCTCGAACTTCCCACTGACGAAATGCAATCGCAGCCAGGCGTCCCACCTGTTGCGAGGTTGAGGCTCAAGCGGTTTTGCGTGGCGCTGGCCGCGTGCGCCGTCTTGCTGGCGTTCTTCTATCCGGCGCTCGCGCGCTACGGGACGACCTACTACTCGCCCGCGGACATCAGTCAGACGCTCAGCCTGACGCGCGTCGACCCGGGGCACAGGCCGGGGAACGAGTTGCTCTCCGACCTCATGGTCCAGATGGAGCCGTGGCTCCTGTTCAACAAGAGCGAGCTCGCCGCCGGGCGCATTCCGCTGTGGAACCCCTACAACGGCGGCGGGACGCCGCATCTCGCCAACGGCCAGTCGGCCGTGTTCTCGCCGTTCAGCCTGCCGTTCTACGTCCTGTCGATTCGCGCGGCGCTCCTGGTGTCGGCGGCGTTGAAGCTCGTGGTGCTCGGCCTGTTCACCTACCTCTTCTTGCGCAGGCTCGGCCTCTTCGTCCTGCCCGCATTCCTGGGCGGAGTCCTGTTCGCCTTCGGCGGCCACAACGTGCTGCTGCTGGGTTATCCGCATCCGGCCGCGGCGGCGGCGTTGCCCGCCGGGCTGTACTTCGTCGAGGTCGCGTTCCAACGCTTCGACGCCGTCGGTCTGCCGGCGCCCTGGGCACTGGCCGGACTGTGCCTGTCGATGGCGGTCGGTTTGCTCGCGGGCCAGCCCGAACCGTGCTTCTTCGCCATCGGCCTGATTGCGTTGTATTCGGTGGCCCGAGCGATCGTCTCTTGGCGCAGGAAGGGCGGGACGCGCGCCGTCGCGATCGCGATCGCGCCGCGACTGTTGCGCATCGTCGCCGCGGCGGTGATCGCGGCGGGGCTCGGCGCTTTCCAGACGCTGCCCTTTCTCGAGTACCTGCAAGGCAGCCGCCTGCTCGAGCAGCGCAGCGCCGTCCAGACGCCGCTGCTCGCACTCACCTGGCCGCTGCATTTCTTTCCCAACCTGCTCGGGAATCCGTCGCTCGAGTACTACGTGCACCCGGGCGTGCCGGCGCCGAATTTCGAGACCGCGAATCTCGCCTACGCCGGCGCGCTGGCGCTGCTCCTGGCGCTGGTTTCCCTCTTGTTCGTGCGACGCAGCTGGGCGCACGGCTTCTTCGCCCTGTTCGCCCTCGTCTGGCTGTTCTACGGATACGACATCCTCGGTGCCTCGCGGCTGTTCGCGCTGATCCCGGGGCTTGATCTCGCACCGATCAACCGCAGCCAGGCGCTTTGGCTGTTCGCGATCGCCTGTTGCGCGGCGTTCTGTGTTCAACGCGCGCTGGAAGCCGAGCGCAGACAGTTCGGATTTCCCCTCGCGATCCTGCTGACTGGCGCGTGCGCGCTGTTCCTGTTCCGCTGGGGCGCGGCGGATCTTCTGCCGAAGGCCCTCGAATTCGCGCAGCGCATCCCAGGCAGTCGGCCGTTCGATCTCGCGAGCTGCACGGCGTTCGCGACGGCCCACGTGGAAAGGATGAGCGTGCTCTTCGCCTGCGGAGCACTTGCCGCGGCCGCGCTGTGGCTCGCCCCGCGAGGCCCGATCCGCCAGGGTCTCGCGGTCGTACTCGTCGTCGTCGGGTACATGGGCAGTGGTGGCCTCTTCAGGGACTACAACCCGCTCTGCCCGGACCGTCACTTTTTTCCCGTCACGCCCGCGGTTCAGACTCTGAAAGACCAGGTCGGTTCCGACCGCGTGCTGATCATCGGAGCCGACACGATCCCGCCGGACACCAACATGGTCTACGGCATCTCGCTGGTCTCCAGCTACGACGCGCTGTGGGTGCGCCGCTACGACCGGCTGTTCCGCGCAACGTTCGGCGAGACCACCAATTGGAGGAACGCGGTCTACGGAACCACGCGCGGGCTGCGGCTCTTCGGAGCCGACTGGGTGCTCTCGAAGGACGAGTGGATTCCGATCGGCACGCTCTTCCCCGATGTTCCGCTGCGCCGAGACAAGCTCTACCAGGTCGGCGAGGTCGTCGCAGGCACCCAGGTTCGACAGGGATTCACCGCGACGCAGGCCCGCCTGCAGGCTGTTCGCGTCTGGGTGAGCACGAACGGGCACGTCGTCGACAGCCCGCTCGAGTGCTCCCTCGAAGACGCGAAGAGCGGAGAGGTCCTGTGGGGCGCGCTCGTCCCGGGTTCCGAACTCACCTCCGGTCCCGACGAACTGAAAAGCCTGATCCTGAACTTCGACAAGCCGATGAATCTGCGCGGCCGAGCGCTCTCGATCCGCTTCAGGGCTCCGAGGGCGAAGCCCGGAAACGGCGTGTCGTTCTGGGCGCGCCGCGACGCCCGCCCGCTGGAGAACGCGGCCCTGTGGCGCGCGACCAATCTGTGGGACCTGCGGCCGGAGGCACCGATCGACGGCCGGCAGCGACACCCCGACCTTGCGGCGTGGGTCGGCTCGCGCGGCAATGTGCTCATCGAAGGATCCCTGTGCCTCGACGAGTCCTATGCGCTGGGGGACTTCGCCTACCGCGAGAGCATCAAGCCCTTCGACCTGTTCCATTTCGAGCGCGGCTGCGGTCGCTGGCACGCGGTCGGCAAGGCGATCGCCGCCGGCTCGGAGGAGGAGGCCTTCGCCCGCACGCTGCATCCGGCGCTCGACGTGGCGACGGTGGTCGTGCTCGAGGACGCGGACCCGGCCGAGCTGCGCGCGAGCGCCGACGTGTCGGACGAGGATTCGCCGATCGAAGTGCTCTCGGATCTGCCGGGTGCCACGCGCCTTCGGGTCACCCGGCGGCAACCCGGCTGGGTCGTGCTCACTCAGCCGTGGTACCCGGGCTGGGTCGCGCGCGTGAACGGAGCGGAGCGGCCGATCCTGCGCGCCAACTACGCCTTCGGTGCCGTGCATGTGGACGCGGGCGAGAGCAGGATCGACCTCGACTACGAACCGCGCAGTTTGAGGGTCGGCCTGTGGATCAGCCTGGTCAGCCTGCTCGCGGGCACGGCGTTGATCGTCGGTCTCGCGCTGAGTGGACGCGCCCGCGCGCGGTCGATGGCGGGCGACCGCGCGCCGGGATAGATCGATCATCACACGCGACGCCTCGAGTCTCCCTCCGGAGCCGGGCTCTCCAACCCAAGTGAATAGGTGCGCGAGATCGACACCACATTCGAGGCCGCGAGACGCTAACTTCCGGAGCATGTCGTCCCGTTCGATCTTCGCTCCGCAGGTCACCGTGTTCGTCCCGCTCCTGCTGGCCACCTGTTCGAGTTCGGGCGCGAGCGAACCTTCGCAGGACGCCGGTCCGCTGGACGCTCGATCCGAGGCTCGCGGATCCCGTCCAATGGCGGTGATCGGGTTTCGAGCGGACGACTCTCCTCGGACTGCGCGCAGGAATCCAACTCGCCTCCACCGTGCGCAGCGATCGAACCGTCACGCAACTCGGCGATGGCTGTGATGCTTTGGCTCGTGAGCTGAGCACCAGCGGACATCCGCGCGCACGCTCGCGCGTGCGCGCGAGGCAGCGCTTTGCCGCGCGAGCAAGAGCTTGCCACTCATGTGCCGTCGGACGACATTTCGCCGCACACCCAGAACGCCTCGACCCACAGAAACAGGCGAAACGGCAGCTTCGCGGTCCCCATCCTCCTCCGGAGTGCGAGCGTGAGGGCATGATCAGGGGCTTGGATGTCCTGTTCGCGTAGTTGGCGGTGTTGTAGTTGCCAGTGGCGTTGTAGTAGAGCGCTAGATGTCCGCTGGCAGTGCTGTTCGCGCCGCCCGTGCTAAAGGTGAGTGCGTCATGTCCGCAGCGGCGCACGGCTTGCACAATCCGGACGCAGCTCATGCACGGCGTTGATTGCCGGCGTCGCAGGCCGTCTGCACACTGGCCTCGTGAACTCGCTCGCGCTCCTGCCGCTCCTGCTCTGTGCTGCCCCACTCTTGGCGCAATCCCCCGCGCTGCAATCCGCGCCAACCGAGCATGTGCCGGATGACGGCTGGACGCGCGAGGCCTTCACGTTCGAGTCGAAGCTGCTCGGTGAGGATCTGCGCCTCTTCGTCGCCCTGCCGCCGACCTATGCCCGCTCGCAGCGCAAGTACCCGCTGCTCCTACTGCTCGACGGTCAGTACTATTTCAACGAAGTGCAGGGCGCGGTTGCGACGCTCGCGGACAGCGGACAAATCCCCGAGTTCGTGCTGGTCGGCATCGAGAGCAAGGACCGGCGCGTCGACTTCACGCCGCCGGAGATCGACCTGCCGGACGTGGGCGACAAGGCGCGCGCCGGCGTCTACCTCGAGTTCCTCGAGAAGGAGCTGCTGCCCATCTGTGAGACGCAGCTGCGCGCCGGCAAGCCGCGCGTGCTGCTCGGCCACTCGCACGGCGCTCTGCTCGCGCTCTACGCCGTGGCGCAACGGCCGCAAGTCTTCCCCTGGGTGATCGCGCTCGACGCCCCGGCGCAGCTCGAGGACGGCTTCCCGGCAAAGCGACTGTTGCAGACGCTGGCGCGTGCCGAGCGCCCGGCCCTGCACGTCGTCACGCGGCGCGTGCTCTACGGCTGGTCCCCGGAGCAATGGAGCGGCCTGCAGCAGGCCGCGCAAGCGAACAACAGCAAGTGCAACGCCGGCTGACCGCGCAGCCGCGCACGGCTCTGACGCAGAGCGCCGCGCAAAGACACGACGCCTGACTTGGGCCGAGTTGTTGCGGTGACGCCCGGCTCGACCGAATGAGCCGCGGGCAGTGCGCCCAGAGCCCGCACAGACACCGCTTCAATCCGCCCGAAAGCGAAGGTGTGTGCTCGAGCCGTACAGGCAAAGCTGAAGCGGTTCCTCGCTCCGCACCGGGCGACTTCGACGGGCCACAACACTCACGCGGGCCACCGACGGACCGTCACAGGTTCTCGATCCTTCGGGGCAGTGTCCGCGCACCGCGCAGCTACTGCCGCTTGATCGTCACACCGAAGGTCTTCGAAGTCAGGCCGGAGAGCGCGGTCGAGAGCGGCGATCCGCCGTTGGTCGCAGTCCAGGAGCTGCCGTCGCCGGTGAATGCGTGCAGACCCGACGCGCTGCCCGAGAGAACCAGCAACACGCGATTCGCGCCGCCGAACGAGAGCATCTCGATCGACTCGCTGTAGCCCTTTCCGCTGACGGCCGCATCCGACTGAACGACCCAGCCTCCGCCCGCTGTCCAGCTCGCCCAGTCCAGCGTATCCGTCTGGTTGTCGGCATAGACGCAGACAGCACTGCCGCTTGTCCCGACCCAGGCGACGGCGCCAGGGAAATCACCGCTGGCCGTTTCGTTCACGTCGTGGATTTGCGAGTCGTACTCGCCCGCGTCGACCCAGGCGCTGCCGTTCCAGGTCGCCAATCCCATGCGCTCGACTCCGTCGCCGAGTCCGAGCGCACAGATCGCGATACGGTTGCTCGCCGGCTCGGACGCGAGGTCGATGAAGTGCGGCACGCTGTTCGTCGGGGCTGCGGATTCCGCCGCCGCCGCCGACCAGGTCGAGGATCCCGAAGGCTTCGTGGAATACCAGAAGCCGTTCGCGCCGCTCTGGCTCCAGGCCGCCATGAGCTGGCCGCTTGTGGATTCGTACGCGAGGTCGAAGGCGCGATTGCTGACCTCGCCGGTGACCGCGTTGGACTTCAGGTTGGTTTCGAGGACCGAGGAAGTCGCGGCCGTCCACGCGCTGCCGTCCCAGACGAGCACCGCAAGGTCGTTGTTCGCATCCGAGTAGGCCAACCCGATCTCGTTGCTGGCGGGGCGCGACGAAAGCTGCACCCATTGCACGGCTCCTGCGAGCGGAGCCGTGGGCAAGGCGGTCTCGGCCGACCAGGTTCCGGCGCTGAACGTCCTGTAGCGCGGCGTGCTTGTGTCGTTCGAGTAGACGACCAGCGCGTCGCCCGAGTCCTGCTCGAAGGTCAGGTCGAAGCCGCGCTTGGTCGCGTTCGCCTGCGCGATCGCGGACGTGGTCCAGTCCAGCGACCAGCAGCCGCCGTTCCAGCGCAGCATGTCCAGCTCGGTGGCCGATCCGTCGTCCGACAGGACCGCCAACAGCTCGTCCTGCGCAAGCAGCGGCGAAGCCTGATTCACGATCCAGCGGATCGTGCTGCCGGCCGGCGGCGCGGATCCCTCGGACGACCACGTCGAAGACAGATCGTTCCAGGTGCGCAGGCGCGGTTGGCGAAGGCTGCCCTCGCCGTAGAAGATCCGCGCGTCGTCGACGGACAGACTTGCAGGCGAGCTGTCGGGCGCCGCGTAGTGGTAGCCGAGATTGAGCGTCGCGCCATCGGGCGATGTTCCGTCGAGCACGCCGTCGATGCGCGATGTCAGGTCGGCCAGGGTGTTGCCGTCGCTGAGAGCGACACCGCTCGCCGCGCCCGAACCTGCGTCGAGCGCCGGGCTAGGCGCGGAATCGTCGAGCTCGAACCGGTCGTCGACGCCGTTCGCGCCGCCGAGCAGGTTGTCGGCGCCGTCGACGTCGACGAAGTCGGGATCGAACGAAAGATCGCCCGTGCCGGCGCTGACGCCGCTGTAGTCACCGGTCGAATTGCCCCAGACCAGGTTGTAGGTGCTGGTCACTGTCCCGGCCGTCGCGTGCAGGCCCTTCGCCGCGCTGCTCGTGACGATGTTGTCGGTGACGGTCGACGTGCCGCCAGTGAAGTGCACGTTCGAGTTCGCGTTGCCGTGGACGGTGTTCGACAGCACGTCGACGGTGCCGCCGTCGATCGCGATGCCGTACCTGCCGTTGTTGTAGACCAGGTTGTTGCGGAGCGTGACCGTTCCGCTCGCCACGGAGATGCCGTCCATGCTGCCCAGAGCGCAATTGGAGATCCGGTTGCTCTCGAGGATGGCGGCAGTCGCGTCCTGCACCCAGACACCCGTGCCGCAGCCGTAGACGGTGCAGTCGCGGACGATGGCGCCGGTCGGCGTCGAGCGGAGGTGCACGCCGATGTCGGAGTTGACGATCGTGAAGCCTTCCACGCTGGTGTAGTCGCCGCCGTCGATGTCGATCGCCTCGCCGCCCGATTGCGTCACGACGACCGCGCCCGCGTCAGCGGTGAATGCGCCGGTGATGTCCGCGTGGTAGGTGATCCGGTCGGTCGAAGTCCCGTCCGTCTGGATCAGGAGCGCTTCGTTGTAGGTGCCGGCGCCGACGTAGACAGTGTCGCCGGCGACCATCGCGCTCTCCGCCTGGCCGAGCGTCAGCCAGGCCGTGGCCGGGGTCGCGCCGTCGTTGCTGTCGTTGCCACTCTTGCGGACGTAATGGATCTTGCCGTTGACTGCGACGAACGTGACCGTCGGCTGGGACGTCAGGGCGACCTGGTTCGGGCCCGGATCGACGGTCAGCGTGAGCGTCTTGGTCTCCGCGACGGTCGACTTGATGGTGCCCGTCGACACGCCGCTCCCGTTGGTCGCGCCGGGTTGCACCAGCGTGTTGCCCGCGCCGGTGGCGTCGATCTGGGAGCCGAGTCCGGAGAGCACGACGTTGTTCGTCGACCGTACGGTGACCGTGACGGTCGAAGTCGCCGTGCCGTCGGCGGCGATACCGAAGGCGGGCGCCGCGCTGATCGTGGACAGCGTGGGGCTGACCACCGGCGCCACGAAGGTGACCGTCGGCTGCTGCACGACGACGACCTGACCACCGCCGGGATTGATCGTCGCCGTGAGGGTCTTGATCTGCGCCGTCGTCGTGGCGATGGTTCCGCTCGCGACGCCGCTGGAGTCGGTCGCAGCCGGCTGAACGAGCGTGTTGTTCGTGCCTGTCGAGGCGAGCTGCACGCTCTGGCCGCTGACCGGGTTGCCGTTTGCGTCCTTGACCGTGACCGTGACGGTCGAGGTAGTGACTCCGTCGGCGTCGACGTTCGAATTCGGCGAAGCCGCCGCTGTCGAGAGCGCCGCGCTGATGTTGCCGACATCGGCGATGAACTCGACGGTCGGCTGCTGCGTGATCACGACCTGCCCGCCGCCTGGATTCACTGTCACAGTCAGCGTCTTGGTCTCGGCCTTGGTGCTGGCGATCGTGCCGGTGGTGACGCCGCTCGCGTTGGTCGAGCCAGGTTGCACGAGCGTGTTGTTCGTGCCGGTCGATGAGAGTTGGACGCTCTGACCGCTCACCCTGTTGCCGTTG
>JAYUUV010000419.1:0-5784 GCA_043754695.1 Planctomycetota bacterium | reverse complement strand
CATCTTCAGCGCTTGCTCATCCGTCGGCTTCGGCATCAAGCGCTGCTGCAGCACCCACAAGACGACCATCAGGATCGGCAGCAGGTTGAAGTACTCGATCGTGCCGATGAACGGCAGGTGCGTGTTGACGTTGATCTCGTACAGCTGATCGGGCTTGGCGAGGTCCACGATCCAACCGGCGAAAGGCGCCTGACGCAGGTCGAAGCTCGCGCGCAGCGCCGAGAACAGCCCGAAGAAGACCGGGATCTGCAGGAACATCGGCAAGCAGCCGCCGAGCGGAGGGAATGCGCCCTCCTTCTGCATCAAGAGTGTCTGCTCCTGACGCAACTTCGCCGGATCCTTCTCGTAGCGCTTCTTGAGTGCCTCGATCTGGGGCTGCACGCGCTTCATCTTCGATTGATAGCGCGCCATCGCGGTCTGCGAACGGCGATTGAGCGGGAACAGCACCAGCCTGACCGAGAGCGTCAGCAGGATGACCGCAACGCCCCAGTTGCCGAAGATGCCGTGGAAAAAGTTGAGCACCGCCAGGAGGAAGTGCGCGATGGTCGTGAAGAATCCGAGGTCGTGCGACAGAAGCACGGCGTGGTCGGGATGGGACTTCGCCAGCGCGTCGGGATCCTTCGGTCCGGCGTAGACAGAATAGGACCAGGATGCGCTCTTGCCGATCGCAGGCACTTCGAGCAGCAGCAGCATGTCTGTCGCGATGAAGCGCCAATTCTTCGCCGCATCCTCGGGATGCGTGAGCGCGAAGTTCTCGTCGCGCAGGAGCCGCCAGGTGGCGCCGCGCAGTGTGTAGGCACTCTGACTGTCGGCGCGCGCCAGCATCGCGAAGTACTTGTTGTGCACCCCGGCAAACGAAAGCGGTCCGGCCGGCAGCGCGAAGGCTCCGCTCAGGGCGCTGCCGCGATCGTCGCGCGGCTTGCTCTCGAGCAAGGGCTTCTCGCGCAGTTCGGCCTGGCCCTCGATGCGGCCCGCGGCCACGGCCTGGGGCTCGATGTACATCGAATCGCCGGACTCGAGCGGCACCACTTCGGCCGGCGTGAACACGAAGCTCGCCGCACCCGCCGCCGCTGCGGCTTCGTTGCTGATCGAGAGCTCGACCTTGAGGTCGTAACTGCCGGGCTGAAAGCTGACGCGCTTCTTGAAGCGCACGCCCGCGCCGGGCTGGATCTCGAACTCGACCCCGCTCGGCGCGCCGGCCGGACCGATCGCTTGCATGGTCCACAGCGCGCGATCGAGCGGCGTGCCGTGCTCGAGGGCCGTGGCCTGTCCACTGGCGCGCCAGCCCAAGGAGCCGCTGGTTTCGCCGGCCTGGCCCACGGAGTCGACCAAGTGCGTCCAGTGCGCGATATCCGCGCGCTGCGCCGCGTCGAGATTGGGATGATCGAACGAATCGCCCAGGCGCAATTCGAGCAGACGCGCGCCGCGATTGCTGAACTTCGCGAAGTAGCTGCCGGGCTGACCGGGCGTCCCGACGCGCAGTTCCATCAGGCGCTCGGCGCTCTCGACCTTGACGTCGCCGATCGCCGGCGTCGCCTCCGCGGCCGGCGCTTGAGGCGCTGCAGCGCTTGGATTCGCGCCGCCTACGGCGGCCGGTTGCGCGGGTCGCTGCGTTTGCGGAACGGGTTTGGGACCGAAGAAGTAATTCCAGCCCACGAACACGAGGATCGAGAGCAAAAGAGCGAGCGGTAGGCGTTTGTCCACGGCGGTGCGCTGCTTTGCGCTATTGGCCCTTTTCGAGTCGGTCGGCGAGGTAGGCAGGCAGTTCGTTCACCGCCCGGATGTCCGCCTGGGCTTGAGCGACGTCGTATTCCAGACGGATGAAACTCACGTTGGAACCGTCGTACATCGCGTACGACAAACGCGGATCGCCGTCGCGCGGCTGCCCGACGGATCCCACGTTGACCAGCGCGCGGTTCTCCGCGCTGGCCGACAGCGCGTAGGGTCCCTCGGTCTGCTTCGGGCGGTAGAATCGGCCGTCCTCGTAGAAGATCGCGGGCACGTGACTGTGCCCGACGAAACAGGCGAAGGCGGACTGCGCGTCGTAGGGCCGCATGCGTTCGAATACGGCCTTCATCTTCGCGGCGTCGCGACTGTCGCGCGGCAGCATGTACTCGCGCACGGGATCGCGCGGACTGCCATGCGCGTACATCGCGCCGGGCTCGATGAGCAGTGGCGCGAGCTTGGCCAAGAACTCCCAATACTGGTCGGCGCGCGCTTGCTCGACTCCATGCGAGAGCGCACCGCGGGTCCACTCGATGGCGGCGCGTGCGTTGGGGTTGAAGTCCTCGGCCGAGTTCAGCAGCGCGAACTCGTGGTTCCCGAGCAGGCACAGCCCGGCGGCGAGTCCGGCCCCCTGTGGGGTCGACGGGTCGATCAGGCCCATGACCAGCTCCAGGCACTCGCGCGGCTTGGCGCCATAGCCGACCACGTCACCGAGGCAGACGAAGCGCTCGACCCCGCGGTTGCGCGCGTCGGCGACCGCGACCTGGAGCGCCGGCCAGTTGCCGTGCAGGTCAGAGATGATTGCGGTCTTGGGAAAGGTCACGTGAGGTTCGTCAAATAAAACAATGCGCGCGCCGCCCACACGAGCGGACGGCGCGGGGCGGAGAGTATCCTGGTCGAGAGCGGGACAGGCAAGAAGTCCTCGCCGCTAACTGGCGATAGTCTCGAACCTATGCAGACCACCACAGCCTCCCTGCTGCTCGTTTGCGCCCTTTCGTCCTGCCAGGCCTCGGGTGATCCCGTCCGGGGGCCGAGCGTGGCCGAAGTTGTCCTCGCCCGGGTCGACGGCGAACAGGTCGCCAGCGCTCCCTACAGGCATTGGCTCGCGGACGTTTACGGCAAGCCATCGCGCGACGAGTACATCGGGTTGTGGCTGCTGGAACGCGAGGCACGGCGTCTGGGCATCGAAGTCAGCGCGCAGGAAATCGACGCGGCCCGCGAAAGCCTGTGGAACACGTGGATCCGCGAACGATTGAACGGCGATGCTTCAGCACTCGACGCCGAGCTTGGAAGGCTTGGCCACGACCGAGCGAGTTACCAGCGCTGGTTCTATTGGCAGAAGCGCCGCGAACTGCTGACTTCGAAGATCATCCGCCAAGCTCGGCAGGTCGATGAGCAGTTGCTGCAGCAGCGCTTCGAACGCGATTATGGCCCCAAGGGGCAGCGCACGCACGTGCGTCTCCTGGTGCTGACTCGCGCGCGCCTCGCGCTGAAGCTCTCGCAGGAAAAGGGCGCGCGGACCCTGACGGCAGCCGAACTCGACGAGAAGTTGATGGAAAATGCACAGGCGCTGCGCGCTCGCGCGCAGGCCGGCGAAAAATTCGAAGACCTCGTGCGCGCCGAAAGCGACGACCTGACCGTACGCAAGAACGGCGGTCTGTTCGACGACCCACAGTGGCGTGTGCGCGGTCAGGCCTTCGTGCGCGCCGCCGAAGCCGCTCCGCTCAACGTCGTGCAAGCGCCGGTCCCCAACTCGAGCGGCATCGACTTGTTCGAAGTCGTTTCACGCGAACGAACGGCCTTCGCGGACGTGCGTGAAAAGATCCGCGCCCAATTGCTGGTCGAAATTCCAAGCCTCGAGGAAGTCACGGCGCTCGATCAGCGCCTGCGCTCGACGAGTCGGATCGAGCTGCCCTGAGCGCAACTCCGCGCCCATCGACCGCCGGCGTGGCGCGCAGCAGAAGTGCGAACGCCGCCGCAGCTGAGCCCAGTCCCAGCCCCCACTGCAGTTCCCCGTGCGCGAAGGCGCCGGCCGCAATCGCGGGCAGTGCAGCCAGCGCGAGCGTCAGCGCGACCGCCCCCGGCCCGAGCCCGCGCGCTGCCAGGCGATGCGACATGTGCACGCGATCGCCGATCCACCAGGCGCGGCCCTGCTGACGGCGCACGAGCACGACGCGCGCAAGGTCCAGCGCCGGCAGGAAAAACGCTCCCCAGGCGCGCGGCTCGCAAAGCAGCAGTAGCGCGATCAGGTGACTGCCGCTGTCGCCCAGCAGCAGCGTGGCTGGGACGCGCCGATGCAGATTGAAAGCGAGCAGGCAGCACAGCAGCACGCCGGCAGCGGGCCGCGCCGCTGCAAGCGCGAGCGCCGCGCTGAGCAGCAGGACTCCGTCGGCGTTGTCGTACGTATTGGCGAGATTTTGCGCGCCCAGCGCGGCCGCGAAGCCAATCGTCATCGTTGCCGGCCCGAACTCGCGCAGCAGAAGCGCGAAGGCCAGCGCGGGCAAGCCCTGCAGCGCCAGCTTGGCGCGCGCGCCGAGTCCGGAGCGCGATCGATCGTCGAGCAGCCCGACGAAAAGCGCCAGCAACAGGCAGGGCAACTCGGGACGCCTGGCGGCCTGCTCCACACCCGCGATGAAAGCAGACAACACGAGCCCGACGGCCAAGGCCAGTCCGCCGACCAGGCACTTGCCTTGGGCTTGGGCTTCCCGGTGCAGTCCATGGCCGCCGCCGCGATCGATCAAACCGAACGGCCCGGCGAGACGAGCCAGGATGGCTGCGCTCAACGCGCCGGCCAACGCGGGCAGGCCCAGATCGATCAGGCCCGCGATTCCGATGGGTTCAGCCAAGAAAACTGCGGGAGTCATGCTCGCGGGGTGCCGCGAGGCGGCGCAGCGTAGATGCCGCGAGCCTCGATGTATTCCCGCACTCCGGCCGGAAGCAGCCCCGGCGCGACATGTCCTCGTCGCAGAGCCGCGCGAATGGCGCTGGAGGCCACGAGCACGGGGCTGCAGGGCACGATGGCACGCTCGATTCTCGCCGCGAGTTCCGGCGGGAATTCAGCGCGCAAATTTTCGAGCGTCGACCCCAGATCAACTTCGCGCGGAACGACGATCGGCTCGATCAGTTGCAGCAGACCGGCCGCGTCCTTCCACTTGGAAAAGCCGCGCAGGTTGTCGCTTCCGAGCACCAGGAAAAGGCGCGCGTCGGGATGCAGACAAAAGCGTGCGCGCAGCTCGCGGACGGTGTCGATCGTGTAGGAAATCCCGGCGCGTTCGAGTTCGATCGTGTCGACGAACCAGTCGGCATGGTCGCGCAGAGCCAATTCGAGCATCGCCACTCGGTCGCTACCGCTGGCCAGGATTTGCTCAGGTTTGTGCGGCGGCTGCGCGGCCGGCAGGAAAAGCACGCGCTCGAGCCCGGCCGCCCTGGCCGCGGCCGCCGCCACGTGCAGATGCCCGACGTGGACCGGGTCGAAGGAGCCCCCGAAGAGCCCGATGCGCCGCAGCTTTCCCCACTCGAGAAGCCGGACCGAACTGGCCGGACAGGCTGGCGCCGGGTTACCTGCCATGGCCCCAGGGTAGTGGCCCAGAGCGCCCGAAGGACCGGGTTTTGGAGTGGAGAAAGGTTCGACAGGTACAGCCACGTTGACCCCCTCCTAACCGGCCCATAGACTCTGGCGCAAGTTTTGCCCCCGGAAGCTGTCGGCCCGATCGATGCGCTCCCGAGCCGAAGCCCCATCCCCCCACTGCGATTCTCGAGCCCCTGTGACCTCCGACCGCCCCCGCGGCCGCGACCGAAACCAACCATGAAACTTCTCCCCGCCGCCTTCGCCGGAATCGCCCTCGCAGCCCTGGCTTCGAGTTGCGTCACGCCGACCTCTGCCCAGTCCAACCACTGGCGCATCGAGTCGGTCGGTCCGCGCATCACCTACCAATTCATGGGTTACGACGGCACGCGCGATGGATCGGCGCTCGACTTTGGCAAGAAGGAGGCCTCGAGCGTCGGCAAGACGTTGCAGCGCCGCCTGCTCAACTGGAACCCGGACAATCCGCTGACCGG
>JAYUUV010000418.1:0-6549 GCA_043754695.1 Planctomycetota bacterium | reverse complement strand
CCCGGCGATGTCGGGAATCCCGTACTCGTAGACCGACGCACAAAGTTCGCGCAGGCCCTCCGGCGCCGCTTCGAAGCGCTGGCGCGAATTGAGCAGGTTCTCGACATCGCGGCGCACGGACGAGCGCAGGTCGCGCAAGAATTGCTGCGTGCTGGTCGGTGCTTCGCGTGTCTGCTCGGGGGCCTCATCGATCAGTCGATCGAGGATCGACGGAAGGATCGGGCGTTGCTTGTCGGATCTGGCCATGGCGAAGCGGTGTTCAGACAGGATCCACGGAGAGTTTTTCGATCTCGAGCAGTGTCAGCGCATCCTCGCCCGCAAGCCACGTGCGCAGGCCGAGACCGCGCACGGGCTCGCCCTTGGCGCCGACCCAATCCGTGTGCCTGCCCATGCGCGACCCGTCGTCCTGCACGACGGCATGGGAGGCGTAGATCATCGCGACGAACACGCGACCGTCGGGGCCGCCGCGCACCGAAAGGCCGGCCGGGCGCCAAAGCAGATCGATCGGCCGAGCCGGCTTTTCGAATTCGAGCGCGGCGACATTTTCGAAGGGCACCCAGTAGTACTTGCCCGTGCTGGTCAGGACTTCGAGCACGCCCGCCGTCAGGTCGTCGCAATCGCGCAAATCGTCGAAGGGTTTGCCGTTCAGCTTGCCGTGCGGCTTGACGCGCTTTTCCTCGGCCAGGTCGAGCAGTTTCGCGGCCTCGCTCAGACGGCCCTCGCGGATCGCGATCGAGGCCTGCAGTGCGAGTTCGATCCACGGAGTCGGCGTGACGAGCAGCTCGGGTACCCGGCCGTGCGAATGGAACTCGACGCGCGCGCGCTCGGCGCGCACGAGCTGGCGCAGCAGCGGAAGTCCCGGCGACGCGCCGCTGGTGGTCTTGGCGATCGCGTCGAGCTGCGCATCGGCGCGCTCGAGCTCGCCGTTGACGCACAACAACTCGGCCAGGAAGCTGCGCCGGTCGAGGTCGGTGGGGGCCTTCTTGACGTCTTCGACCGCGGCGGCGATGGCCTCGGTCAGCTTTCCGGCGGAGTACAACTCGGTCGGTTTCATGCGCGTTTCCTTGTGGTGGGTGAATTCAACGGTCGGCCACGATCTCGGTCACCAGCTTGAGCGAGGTCGACATGTCGTCGAGCTGGAAGTGCGGGCGCAGGTGGATCACCGAGTAATACGCGCCCGGTCGGCCGGGCACTTCGCGAACCGTGACCTTGGCTTCGCGCAGTGGTTTGCTGGCCTGGAGTTCGCTCGACGCGTCGTCGGAGGAGATCACGTAGTCCGCGATCCAGGCGCTGATGTAGTCCTGCAGCCCCTCGGCGTCGACGAACGAGCCTTGCCGATCGCGGCCGATCATCTTGATCGAGTGGGCGAAGCGCGAGGTGCAAAACATGTAGGGCAGCATCGCCGAGAGCTTGGCGTTGATGCGCGCTTCGGGATTGTCGAGCGCGCGCGGCTGCTGGATCGCGGGAGTACTGTAGAAGGCCGCATACGAGCTGCCCGGCAGCGCGCACAGCGCCGCGAAGCCCATGTCGGCCAGCGACTTCTCCTGCATGTCGGTGATCACGACCTCGGTCGGAGGCAGTGGCACGATGCCCGGCGCGTCGGTCGGCGACCAACCGCGGAACAGGCCGGTGACGAGGCCTCCGCCCTCGATGCCGCGCTCGACGCCGCGGATCGAAGCCAGCCAGCCGGATTCGGCAAACGAGCGCAGCAGCACCGCGCCGAAGGCGTAACAGGCGTTGGCCCACAGGCGCTCGCTGCCGTCGGGTCGGCTGGTCTCTTCGCGGAAACGGAAACCGTCGTTGCGCCTGGGGTCGTCGCGCCAAGGCCGGCGGATCAGGATGCGCGGCAGGGTCAGGCCGACGAAGCGTGCTTCTTCGATTTCGCGCAAGGAATTCCAGCGCGTGTAATCGGGCGACTGGAAGACGCGCGCGAGGTCGAAGGGCCGTTCGAGGTCGCTGAAGGAGTCCAACCCGAACAGCGACGGATGCACGGCGGCGATGAACGGCGCGAACGCGGCAGCGGCGACCGCGGCCACGCCCTTGAGCACGGTCACATCGTCGACGGTCGATCCGGGCCTGGGGCGGTGGGCGACTTCGTAGTCGCCGAGCAGCACGCCGAAGGGCTCGCCACCTGCAGTTCCGAACTCGTCGCTGTAGACTTTGCGGAACAATTGGCTCTGGTCGAATTCGATCGCGCGCTCGAGATCGCGGCCGAGTTCGCGCCAGGTCACGCTGAGGATGCGGATCTTGACGTTCTGCGCTCCGACGGACTGGTCGACCAGGTAGTCGAGTCCGCGCCAGCTGGCTTCCAGGGCCTGAAAGCGTGGATGGTGCAGCACCGCGCACAGTTGTTCGGAGACCAGCCGGTCGATGTCCGCGATCATGCGCCGCAGCGGCGCGCTGAGTTCCTCGCGTTCTGGGATTGCGCCGCCGTGCACGGCCGTGATCCACAACGCGAGCGAGCGCGTGATCGACGGCTCGCGCACGACTCGCTCGAGCCAGTCCGCACGTGTCGGCTTGGCTTGACCGCGCGCCAGGGTTGCCGTCAGCACCGACTCGAGCAACTCGGACTGCATGGGAAAAGCGCGGGATGAGTACGCCGTGCGCGAGTGCCCAAAGGCGCTCACGCACGGCGTCGAACCCTAGGCCTTGGCCGCGGGAATCTTGGCCACCATGCGCATCGAAGCGGTGAGCTCTTCCATCTGCAGCCAGGGCCGCATGTGCGCCACCGCGTTGTAGGCGCCCGGCTGACCGGGGATCTCCTTGACCTCGATGCGTGCTTCCGCGAGCGGGAACTTGGCGCGGTTCTCCTGGGAAGCAGTCTTGTCGGTGTTGACGAAGTTCTTGATCCAGCTGTCGAGCCAGCGCTCGACGTCGGAGGCTTCCATGAACGAACCGATCTTGTCGCGGCCCATCACCTTGAGGTAGTGGGCGAAGCGCGAACTGGCCATCACGTAGGGCAGGCGCGCCGAAATCGCCGCGTTCGCCGTGGCGTCGGGCGTGTCGTACTTTTTGGGCTTCTGCGTCGTCTGGGAACCGAAGAACACCGCGTAGTCCGTGTTCTTGTAGTGGCACAGGGACAGGAAGCCGAGCTTGGAAAGTTCGGCCTCGCGGCGGTCGGTGATGCCGATCTCGGTCGGGCATTTGGAATCGACGTCGCCGTCGTCGCTGGTGAACGTGTGCGTCGGCAGGCCTTCGACCTTGCCGCCGCCCTCCGCGCCGCGGATCGCCGTGCACCAACCGCTCTCGGCGAAGGCGCGCGTCATGACGGCGGCCTTGACGTAGGCCGCGTTCATCCAGCAGTACTCGTCGTGGTTCATCGACTTGGCCTTGCCCTTGGCGTCGGCCGGAGCTTCTTCGTAGCCGAACTCCTCGACGGGAGCCGTCGCAGCGCCGTACGGCAGGCGCGCCAGCGTGCGCGGCATGACCATGGCCACGAAGCGCGAGTCCTCGGTGTCGCGGTAGGCACGCCACTTGGCGTATTCGGCCGTGGAGAAAATCTTCTCCAGGTCGCGCGGCTTGCTCATTTCCTGCCAGCTTTCGAAGCCGAAAAGGCCCGGAGCGGGCGCGGTGATGAACGGCGCGAAGGAAGCCGCCGCCACGTTCGACATGCCCTGCAGGAGCGAGATGTCCTCGGGGTGGTTGGTGAACTCGTAGTCGCCGATCAATGAGCCGTAGGGCTCGCCGCCGGCCGTGCCGAACTCGTTCTCGTAGAGTTTCTTGAAGACCTGCGATTGGTCGAATTCCGAGGCCTTGTCCAAGTCCTTGAACAAGTCGCGCTTGGAGACGTCGAGCATCTTGATCTTGAGCGTCTGGCTGGTCTCGGAGTTCTTGACCAGGTAATTGAGCCCGCGCCAAGAACCTTCGAGCTTGCGGAACGCCTCGCTGTGCATGACCGCGTTCAGCTGCTTGCTGACCAGTTGGTCGATGCCCTTGATCGCCGCTTCCAGCGTCTGGCCGATGTTCTTGCTGTAGGTGATCGTGCCCTTGAGCGCTTCTTCAGTCAGCGTCTTGAGCAGCTCTTCGGCGCGCGAGCGCTCGGTCTGCTTGGTGGCTTTGATCGCCTGTTCGAGCAGGCTCGGGCCGGCCTGTTCGACGGTTTCGGCTTGGGCCTTGGGTGCGCCCTGTTGTTCTGCTTCGGCCATGGCTCAGCTCCCTTCCTTCTTGTCCAGGCCCAGGTCGCGCGAAAGCTTCTTCAGCTCCTCGTCGTTCTTGAGGATCTTCTCGAGCACGGCTTCGAGGTTCTCCGAGCGGTCGACCTTGCTGACCAGGTCCGACAGGCGCGCGCGCGTGTCCAAGAGTTTTTTCAGCGCAGGCACTTGCTCCGCGACGCGCGCGGGCGAAAAGTCTTCCATCGATTTGAACTTCAAGTCGACTTGCATCTCGCTCTTGTCGCCGGCCAGCGTGTTCTCGGCCTTGAAGTGCAACTCGGGCGTGATGTTGGCCATCACGTCGTCGAAGTTGTCGCGGTCGATCTGCGTGAACTTGCGATCCTTGAGCGGCTTGAGCGCGTTCGTCGGATTGCCCGAGAAGTCGCCGAGCACGCCGGTCACGAACGGAAGTTCGCGCTTGACGGTGGCTCCGCCGGTTTCGACCTCATAGCTGATGTGGACACGCGGTTTGCGCACCCGCTCGAGCTTTTTGTGAACGCTACCCATGATTGATGTCTCCGTAGTGACTGTGCCGAACTCGAGCGGGAGCCTCCCGCGGGACGAGCACGGCGGATTTCGAATCGGTTACGAGCTGCTGAGTTGGACCCCGGTGAGCTTCTGGAATTCGCTGCGCGCGGTCGCGTCGGGGATCAATTCTTCGAGCAGCGTCGGCAAGGGCAATCCGGCCCAACGAACGGCACGCTCGATGCCGTAGGGTACCGGTGAATGCGGTTCCGTGCGCCGGAAGAACTCGGCGATCTGGGCCAGTGCGCGCAGCGCTTCTTCGCGCGACTGCACGGCTCCGCCGAAGCGTTCCGCCTGGCCGGCCGCCACAGCAGCACCGCCGGCGCCTTGCGCCGCGGGTATCTGCGGCGCAGCCGTGTCCAGCACGCCCTTGGTCAGGAAATTCAGTGCCTCCTGGGCGCGGTCGAGTGCGGCGCGGATGCTCGAACTCGGCGGAGCGTGCGCGCCGGCGCGCGAGTCGAGGGCCTTGGTCAAAAGATCGAATTCGGCGATGCACTGCGCCAGGTCCTCGCGGCGCGCGCGCAGGAAGTCGATCGACGTGGCGGCAACGGCGGCCACGACCGTTTCCATCGGCTTGGCACCGGCGGCGACGCGTTGATCGCGCTGGGCCTGATCGGAGAGTCGCGCCAGTTCGTTCGCTTGCTGGTAGTGCCAGGTGCTGAATTGGCCGTGGTCGGTGCGCTCGGTCAGCATCACCAGGCCGATCGGCACGATCAGCGTGCCTTCGGACTCGTCGCCGTTGAGTCCGGTGAGCGGGGCCATGCGCGTGGCCATGCCGTCCTCGTCCGGCATGGGATGCAGGTTGTCCCAAAAAGTCTCGATCAGTCCGCGCGCGAGCTTGAAGCCGTCGCGCAAGCCGGCGAAGTCGCGCCGGCGCACGAGTGCTTCGATGTACCAAGCGGTGATCTCCAAATCCTTGGCCCGTTCGCGCAACAGGCGCGGGGCGAGTTCGAGCACCGGATCCCAGTCGGCCTGTCCCGCGGCCTCGAGGTCCCCAAGCTGCGACGCAGCGCGTTCCGCGGCGCGAGCGGCAGCGCGTGCGTCCTTGATCGCGTAGTACAGCGAGCCTGCAGAAGTGTCCGCGCGCAGGCTGGTGCCGGCGGGAGCATCGCCCGGGATCGGTGCCAGCAGCTCGGCGAGGGGAATGGTGTCGGGGGTGGCCATCGATCAGGGTGGGGCTCAGCCTAAAGGGAACGAAATCCTAGCAGCGCTTCGAACAAAACGTACATGTAGAGGGCCGGCGATCGGCGTCGGCGGGGCCACGGCCCATGCCGGCCGAAACGAGGATCGCCGTACGGCGGGGAACACGAATCGGCAGGTCATCGATCCTCGTGTGCGCTCGTACGTCCCCGGCTAGCGCGCGAGGCGACCGCGCAGCGCGGCGAACGCGCCGTGCAAGGAGTCCGACAGGGGCGGGATACCTTCGGACGCAGGCTCGGTCTCTGCGGCGCATGCGCCTTCCATCAAACAGAAGTCTCCCTGCCGGCGAGCTTCGCGCGGATTGGGCAGCCGCAACCAGACCGCATCCGCGGGAGCTGGAGTCGCGCGGAATATCACCAGATACGAGGAATCGAGCGGCGTCGGCGGGGGAGACTCTTCCGTACCACTCTCGCCTTCGCTCGGACTCGGCTCTTCGCTCGGGTTGTCCTCGGCGAGCTCCAGGTCCGCAACTTCGGGCTCGGGCTCGGGTTCGGGATCCGGCGTGTAACTCGAGGACGAATCGTCCGTGCCTTCGGAGGACGAATCCGAAGCTGCTTCCTCCGACGATTCGGAGCTTTCCTTCTGCGGCGGGCGCGGTTGTTCGGGACCGCTCGCCGGCAAGGGGAAGAACAAACTCGGCAGCGCGTCGCGGCCGATGATGTTCATCTCGAGC
>JAYUUV010000417.1:0-18703 GCA_043754695.1 Planctomycetota bacterium | reverse complement strand
GTCTCGTGCGCGGCAAGTTTTCCACAAGCCTGTCGAGTTCGCAGGGGACCGCTTCCGACCCCTGCACTGGGGAATTGGAGGTGATCTTTCGTCGCTTCCCGGAGCAGAGCCCGTGCGCTGACGCTCGACGACGAAAAGCGCCCCATTTTTCGGGACGCTGCCTAGACTCGGCGCTCCTGCAGCGACGCGCGCGTCCGCGCCTGTCCCGGTGGGAATCCACGCGGCACCAGGAACAAGGCGCATCCAGTGACGAGCGAGAGAACATATCGGCTTCGCACACAGCCGACGGCCAACGACGCCTCGCCGGCGAACCGCGACTCGACAGCGAGCACGGATGGCTGCCTGGCGCCGTCCGATGTGCGCCCCGCGGAACATTGGCGCGCCGTGCTCGGAGGCATGAGTCCGCGCGAAGTGCTCGCGCGCCTCTTGCAGGGCGATCCGCTCGATTTGCGCGGCGTGGTTGCTGCGCGCCTCGAGCGGCGGGCGTACCTGTTCGACGCCGATCGCGTGCATCTGCGCGCGCTGGCCCACTGCGCGCGCTACGCCGTTCGCTACCGCGGGGTTCCGCCGCTCGAGACCTGGCTCGCCGAACTCGTCGATCAGGCGCTGCTCGATTTGTTGCGCGAAGATCTTCAGGCCGAGCGGCGCGGCGAAGCGCCCCAGGCCGAAGAACTCGCCGCCTTCGTGGATCTTGCGCGGCCGCTGGGGCTCGAGCCGGCGCTGATGCGGCGTGTCTGTCTGGCGCACAATCTGCTGCGCGAAGAAGATCGCATGGCCTTCCATGGGTTGGTGATCGTCGGACGCTCGCTCGAGGATCTGGCGCGCGCCATGGGGATTTCGGGCCTGGAAGTTGCGCGCCGCGCGCGCCGCGGATTGGAAGCAGTGTTAGTCGCCGCAGGCCAGCTGCCCAAGCAGAAGGCTGCAGAGTCAGCGCGGATCGAGCCCGAGAGTGAAACGGAGGCGACACCGACACCCGTGCCGCTCGCGGGGGCAGAGGCCGTCGCTGTGGAACACGAAAGTCAAGGACTGCAGGAGGAGTTGCCATCATGAATACAAGACCTGTGACAACGGATCTGGCGCGTTTGCTGCACGATCTTTCGCTGCGCGAGGGCGCGGACCTCGAGCGTGCGCTCGCCGATGCCGCCTCGATGTTCGCGCAATTGGGAGCTTCGGCTGCGCCCAGGCTCGTGCCCGGCGATCGTCTGGGCGGAGGCGTTCTGTCGCTGGCCCATGCGGAGTTCGAACTGGCCGGCTTGATCCTCCGCGAAGTCGAGCGCCTGTGCGAGCAGGCTGCGCTGGCACTGGAGCGCAGCGCAGAGTCCGCGCAGTTACGTCGCGACTTGTCCGAGCTGTTGTTCGAAGAATTGGACTGCGCGGAAAGCATGGCCTGCCTTCAACCATCGTTGATCGGCTTGCTGCGCGACCTTGGGCAACAGCTTCCCCGGGGCAGCTGCGAAGCGGCCGAGTTTGTCCGCGCCGCGGCGACGCTGCGCGAAGCCATGAACGCGGCTGAAATTTCCAAGTCCTAGCCACACCTCAGGTCAGGAACTGCGATGCAAGAGCGCACCACCGACGCCTTGGAAATGCTGCTGCCCGACGCGGCGCCTGCGTTCTGGCAGCGCGCGCAGCGTGTCACCACGTTCCTGCGGCTCTTGTCCGACGATGCGCGCGGTCACGGCGGCCAAAGCGTCGCCGTGAGCTTGCCGCGCGCGCGCAGCGAGTTCGATCGCTCCGCACAGGCGCGCCGGATCAAGATTCACGAAGAACTCCTTCGCCATCATCTCTATGCGCTCGTCGGTGCCGACTCCTTCGCGCACTTTGGCGAGTGCGACGGTCCGCTGCAGCAGGCCTGGAGCGACCTCGAAGAGGAGCGCAGCGATTCTGTGGCGACCGCAGATGTGCCCGTTCCGGGCGAGCGGCCTGAGTCCGTCGCCGAACGTCTGCTGGTGGGATTGGAGCAGGCCGGAGCGGGAACTGCGCACGTGGCCTTGTGGCGTGCGCGATTGCAGCGCGCCGCCGAGGGCCCACAGAGCGGTGCAGCGGCCTTCGAACGATTCCTCGCGCCATCGATTGGCGCGCGAGCCGGGCGCGCGGAGAGCAATTTGCGCAGCGCCGCTCTCGCGGGACTGGTCGAGTGCCTACTGGACCGCGCAGCCGTTCGAGCGGCGCGCGCGCGACTGGAAGCGGATGGGGCCAGAGTGCTCGCCGAGCCGCGTTTGCGCTGCCTGCTTTCGTGGACTCGCGTCTTGTGCGGCGACGAGCGCGGAGCGAGAAGCCTGCAGACTCCACAGCTTGGTGCCCGCGGACGATTGCCCAGGCCGCTGGCCGAGTTGCGCGCGCGTGTTCCCGCAATGGGGCCGTGGTTTCTTGGGCAAGCGTGCACGCAGGTGGCGCTTGCTTCTGCGCGCGATCTTGAACCAAGCGCTGAGCCCGGCGCCGCGGCGAATGCTGCGCGCGCGCACTTTGGAGCGGCGTTGTTCGCGGCCTTCGCGCTCGAGTCCCCAGGCCGCGCCAAGCTCGTCGCTCATTCGCTGGCCGCTGCGTTGCGCGGTCGTTGGAACGGCTGGCTGGAGTCCCGCGCAGGCGCCTGCGCGGACGCGAACGAGGGCGAGGCCCAATTGCTCGCGGACGCGCGCCCGCGCTTCGCGCACTTTTGCACGCTGGGAAACTTGGACCAGGCTCGGCATGCGATCGATCCCGAATCGATCCAAGCCCGCGCGCTCGTGCCTGTTTGCGATTTGCGCGGCGATGTCTGCGGCTGGATCGACTTGCAGTTCGAGCACCATCTCGTTGCCTCAGAGGCGCGCCTGGAACGGCTCGCGGATGCCTGGTCGAAGTGCCTCGCTCCGCGCGCCGCGGCGAACATCGCGGCGATCCCGACCCAGATCGGCGACGAGGCATCCTTCCAGGCCACGGTCCTGCGCGGCTTCGTCGACGTGCTCGCGCTGAAGACCACACAGCGGCGCTGGTCGGCCTTCGACGTGCAGGGCAGCACTGTGAAGCTCGTGGCCGCAGGTGGGGGAGCGCTCGACGACGGAGCGGAAACGGACGTGATTCCGCACACTTCATGCGCTGCACCCGCAATGGAGGCGCGCCGCAGCGAGGGCCGCGCGGTCGCGCGCGCGATCAGCACGGGCCGCAGCGTCTTGTTCGGTGAAGCCGAGCGGCAGCTCGCTCTGCATCCGGAGGCTATGAGCGGAGTCGCCGTGCCACTCAGGTTGCGCGGTCGCGTCGCCGGCGTTTGGTTGGTGGAATCCACGCGTCGCCGCGATTTCCAAGCCGCGGACGTGCTGCGCTTCGAAGCGCGCGCCGCTGCGCTCGCGCCGGAGCTGGCTGCCGCGCAGTTTCGCAGCTGGCACGGCGCGCGCTTCGGCCACGACGTTTACGTGAGCGCGTCGAGCACGCTGGCGGGGCTCGCTGCAGACCAACTGGTCGCGTTGGCCGGTTCGCGTTCGCCGGTGGCGCTCAGCGGCCCGTGCGGTTCGGGGCGGCGCATGCTCGCGCGCAGGCTGCACTTCGAAGGCCCGAATCGAGCTCAGGCGCTGCGGCGCATTTCCGCCGATCTGCGCGAGATCGAACGCGCGCTCGCTCCAGGGGCCGATCCGGCCGGCTGGATCGTCGAAGGCTTGCTCGAACAACCGCACGCGCTGCAGGTACAGATCGCACAACTCGTTGGAGAGCGCAGTGGCGAGCAGGCCCTGGAACGGCGCGCGAGCGGGGCCCGAATTTTCTTTCTCTTGGATCGATCCATAGCCGCCGCCACGGAGCAAGGACAACTCGCGCCCGAGCTGGCCTGGTCGCTGTCGCGCGTCGAACTCAAGCTGGCGGCGCTGGCCGGCCGCCGACACGAGATTGCTCCGCTGGCGCAATTGTTCGCGCGGCATTTCGCGGCCGAGGAAGGCGTGCGCACACTGGAGCTCGACGATACGGCACTTGGCTTTCTCTGGCGCCAGAACTGGAGCGGCAACGTGCGCGAGCTGGCGCAGTGGATGTACCGGCTCGTGCTCTGTCACTGTGACGAAGTCGTCGATGCCAGGGTGCTCGAGGGGCTGGCGCAGCGATTTGGCCAGGACACGTTGCAGCGCATCCCGTCCCGCCATCCCGAGCGCGAGTTGCTGCAGTCGGCGTTGGACAGCACGGCGACTGCGCGGGGCGGCTGGAACAAGACGCGCGCAGCGATCTTTCTCGGCTGGGACACGGACACGCTGCAGAGTCGGATCGTCGAGGCCGGCCTGCTCGCGACGAGCGCGGTGTCCAAGCCCGCCGTTCCGTGTGCTCGAACTGCGGACGAGGACACGCCGGCCGCGGGCACGAGTTGAAATCAGACCAGGGGCGTTGCTCGCTGGCATGCGCTAACGTGCCGGCGGTGAAAGCCTCCGACTTCGACTTCGAACTGGATCCGGCGCGGATTGCGCAAGTGCCGGCGACGCCGCGCGACAGTGCGCGCCTGCTCGTAGCACGCCGGGACTCCAAGCTTGTTTCGCACCTGCGCGTCAGCGATCTGCCACAGTTGCTCGACGCGGGCGATCTCTTGATCGTCAATGACACGCGCGTGATCGCGGCCCGCCTGCTGGGCGCTCGCGCGAGCGGTGCCGCGGTCGAGGTCTTGCTCGCGCAGCGCCTGGGCCCCACACGCTGGCGCGCCTTGGTGAAGCCTGCTGCGCGACTCAAACCAGGCGAAGAGCTGGAACTCGAAGGCGGTGTGTTCATCGCGCACATGCTCGAACGAGGCCGCGACGAATCCGGTTCCGTCGGCGACTGGCGGCTCGAATTGCGCGCGGGAATGCCGGCTGGGAAGTCGCTGGATGCGCTGCTCGAACTGCACGGCCGCATGCCCTTGCCGCACTACATCGAACGTGAACGCGATGGCGACGAGCGCGCGGGCCTCGATCGCGAACGCTATCAGACGGTCTTCGCGCAGAACCCCGGCGCGATCGCCGCGCCGACCGCGGGACTGCACTTCACGCCGGAACTGCTGCAGCGACTGAGCGCGCGCGGCGTCGAGCTGGGCCGCGTCACCCTGCACGTCGGCGAAGGCACCTTCAAACCCGTCGAAGTCGAGGATCTCGAGCTGCACCCGATGCACTCCGAGAACTACATTTTGCCCAGCGAAACCGCGGCCCTGGTCGAGAAAGCTCGCGCGCGCGGCAAGCGCGTGATCGCCGTCGGCACCACCAGCGCTCGCACCTTGGAAACCTGCGCGCGCGACGACCGAAGCGTCGCCGCCGGTTCAGGCTCCACACGGCTGTTCCTGAAGCCCGGCGTGCCGCTGCGCGCCGTCGACGCACTGTTCACGAATTTTCACTTGCCGCGCAGCACGCTGGTGATGCTCGTGGCCGCCTTTGCCGGCCGGGAGCGCACGCTGGAGCTTTACGCCGAGGCGTTGCGCGAGGGCTATCGCTTCTACAGCTACGGCGACGCGATGCTGATCCTGTAGCGCCTACTCGCCGCTGAGCGCCAGCGCGATCGCACGCGCTGCACGCGCCGGATCGTCGGCTGAGAGGATCGCCGAGCCGACCGCGGCGCGCGGGATTTTCTCCAGCTCCGTGACGCTGATCTCGTCGATGCCGCCGATCGGGAAGACCGGCCAGGGCGAGGCCTCCTGCGCGATCCAACAGGCTTCGGGGCCGAGTCCACGCGCGTAGCCCTTCGTACTCGTCGCACGGAACGGGCCGAAACCCAGATAGTCGACAGCCTGTTCCCCGGCGCGCACCACCTGTTCTGGGCTGTGGGTCGAGAGCCCGATCAGCGCGCCCGCTCCGAGCTGGGCGCGCGCCAGTGCCACGGGCGCATCGTCTTGGCCCAGGTGCACGCCGGCGAGACCCTCGCGCATGAGCACGGCCGCGACATCGACGCGATCGTTGGCGATGACCGGGATGCAGCGCTCGAGCCCGCGGACTTCCGCAAGCACTTTTTCGCACCACTCGTACATCTCGCGTGCCGAAGTCACCACGAGCCTGGCGCCACGGCTGTTCAGCGGATCGAGGCCCTGCTCGCGCTCCTTCGGCCGCACCTGGATCATGTCGACCCAGGGCAGCACTTCGCGCAACACCGCGATCGGATCTCGCTTGCCGCAAAGCTGCGGCGTGAAGATCAGATAGACGTGGGCATTGCCGAGCGCGGCACGCAGATCTTCGGGACTGGCAGGGAGCGGCATGGCTGAATGCAGAACGGGCTGTTCCATCGGCCCGCCAAGGCGTCACAATAACTCGGCTGCGATGATGTTCCTCCTCCTACTGCCGTGTTCGCTCTTCTGGAAGCAGCAAGCGCCCGCGGCGCCAACGCCGCTCTTCCTCGAGGACCAGGCGCGCGCCCTGCCCGGCGTGAGCACGACCTGCGGTTCGAAGGCCAAGGACTACATCATCGAGGTCAACGGCGGCGGCATCGGGCTTTGCGACCTCGACAACGACGGCGATCCCGATCTCGTGCTGGTCGACGGCTCCACGTTGGAGCGCGTGGCGAAGGGCGAACCCGGTTTTCCGCCGCGGATCTTCCTGAACGACGGCCATGGGATGTTCCTGCCGGCTGGGAAAGAGTGGGACATGGGCGGCGGCCGTTGGGGCATGGGTCTTGCGACGGGCGATGTCGACGGCGACGGATTCGTCGACCTCGTGATCACGCAGTGGGGGCCGACACGCCTGTTCCTCAATCGCGCGGGCAAGGGCCTGGTCGAGGTGAGCGACAAGGCCGGATTCGTCGGCTCGCGCTGGGGCACTTCGGCCGCGCTCTTCGACGCCGATCGCGATGGCGCCCTCGATCTGGCGGTCGTCAACTATCTGGCCTTCGATCCCGCGCTCGTTCCACCGCCGGGCGGCGAATGCACTTGGAAAAGTTATCCGGTGATGTGCGGGCCCGAAGGTTTGACGCCGCAGCACGACCAGTTCTATTCCGGTCACGGCGACGGAACGTTCGAAGACGCGACGGCGAAGGCCAAGTTCATTCCGAGCGAAGCCGGCTTCGGCCTGGGCGCGATGACGATCGACTACGATGCCGACGGCGACACGGACCTGTACGTCGCCAACGATTCCACACCCAATCATCTTTGGGAGAATCAGGGCGACGGGACATTCCTCGAACGCGGTTTCGCGCGCGGCGTGAGCCACGACGCCAACGGCAAGGAGCAGGCCAGCATGGGCATCGCCGCGGGCGATCTCGACGGCGATGGGCGCGAGGAGTTGCTGGTCACCAATTTTTCGGGCGAGTCCGTGGCGCTGTACGCCTCGAAGGGCCCGAAGAGTTTTCGCGAACGTTCCTCGAGCACGGGTCTCGCGGGACCGACGCTGCGCACGCTGAAATGGGGCACCGGTTTCGCCGACCTCGATCTCGACGGCGACCTCGATCTTTTCGTTTTCAACGGCCACGTCTATCCGCAGGCGGACCTTGTGGGAACCGATACGAGTTACGCGCAGACCGATCAGTTGTTCCGCAACGACGGCACGGGGCACTTCGCGGTCGAAGTGCTGTCGCCCGCTCCGGCGCGCGTCTCGCGCGCTTCGAGTTTCGCCGACATCGACGGCGACGGCGATATCGATCTTGTGGCGCTGGAGATGAACGGCAGTGTGCGCGTGCTGCGCAATCAACTCGATCCGCTGAGCAAGTCCGCCGTAGCCGCAGAAAAATCCGAGCGCGCGTTGCATTGGCTCGGAATTCGTTTGCACGGCCGCGGGAAAAACACCCAGGCGATTGGTGCGCGCGTGCGCGTCGAATGGCCGGGGAACAGCCGCTGGTGCGAAGTGCGCACGAGCGCCGGCTTCCAGGCCAGTCTGCCCGCGGAAATTCACGTCGGCCTGGGGCGCGCGACGCGCGCGACACGCGTGTTGGTTCACTGGCCGAGCGGCGTCGAAACGACGCTCGAGGATGTCGCCGCGGATCGTGTGCTGACGATCGAAGAGAAAGCGCCGTGAGCCGCGTTTCCAAGCTGCTGCGCACGCTGGCGTTGTTTGCGCTGCTGCTTGTGATTCCACTGGCTTCCTTCGCCGCGCAAAATCCGCCGGAGAAGGCGCTCGATCCCAAACCCGTTCCCGCCAAGGACGATTTGCGCGAGCGCGCGGCGCTCGCGCTCACTCGAGATCCGCGCGCTCTGCCCGGCGCGGAAGCGGGGCATTGGTCGAAGTGGGGACCCAAGGATCCCGTCGCGCCGGAACTGCAGCCCGAACTTGGCGCGGGAATGCGCGCCTACAGTGCTGGGGACTATGCGGCGAGCCTTGCGTATTTCTATGCGCTGCTCGATCGCGAGCACGATTTTCCGCCGGCACTTTATCAAGGCGGACTGTGCTACTTCCGCCTGCGCCGCTACAGCGATGCGGCCGGCCTGCTCGAACGTTTCGTGCACGTCGCGCCGGGGGAAATCGGCGCGAGCCAGGCGCTCGGACACTGTTACTACTCGCTCGGCGACTTCGCCCGCGCGCGCGATCACTATGAAAAAGTGCTCGCCGCATCGCCGACAAGTCCCGAAGCCCTGCGCGGCCTGGCCTTGAGCGTGTTGCGTCTGGGCGATTCCAAGCGCGCGCTGAATTTGCTCGGAAAAGTGCTCGAATTGCGCCCCGACCACGTCGACGCCCGGGCCTGGTGCGCGCAGATCCTGTTCGACGAAGGCGATGCCAAAGCTGCGCTCGTGCATGCTGAACGTGTTTGCGATCTGGCGCCCTGGGAACCGCGCGGTTGGTTCCTGCTTTCGCGGATTTACGGCGACCTAGATCGCGATGGCGAGGCCGACAAGGCGCGCGAGCGCTTCGAAGTTGCCAGCCGGATCGACCAACAGCTGCGTCAGCAGGAGGGACTCTTGCTGCACGATCCCGCGCGCGTGGAGACGTGGGTGCAACTGATCGCATTGCAACGTTCCGCGCTCAATCGAGCGGCCGTGCGCGACGCTCTCCCGCGTCTTGCGGCTCTCGCGCCGCGCGACGCGCGAAGTTCGCTCGTCATCGTCGACGCCTACGAATGGCTTGGCGACAAGGGGCGCGCGAAGCTGGCGGCCGTACACGCCGAAAGCGTGGCCGGAAACGACAAGGCGACCTGGAGCTGGCTCGCCGATTTCTATCGGCGTATGGCCGACGTAGGCGCGGCCGAGCGTGCCACAAGAGCCGCCGCCGCAGGACACTAACGCTTCGCCGGCTGTCCCGGCTTGGGCGTTGTGCGCGCGATAAACGCGCGAATGTCGTCGTTCGCCTGACTCAGGTTTTCCTGGCGCAGGTACATCATGTGGCCTGAGCGATAGCCCTTCCAGGTCATGCGATCCTGGAAACGTCCCGCCGGATCCATGTTCCACATCGTGTACTTCGCGTTGAAGTAGTCGCAGCCGCCGTCGTAGTAGCCCGACTGCACGAGGACGTGCAGATAGGGATTTTCCGCCATCGCTTCGCGCAGATTTTCGCCGGTCGAATCGCCCTCATCATTCCAGGGATGCACCGGCCCGAAGAGCCAGTATTGCAGGTCCGTCTTGTAGTGCAGGACTTCGCGCAAGTAGTAATTGATCGACGGCGCAAAGGCGTGATTCCACGATGACAACGCCGGGTCGAAGTCGGGCCGCGAGCCCGCGTCTTCGCGATCGAGTCCGCGGTAGCGCGAGTCGAGCCGGCCGACGGTCAGGCCGCGATCCCGCAACAGCTCTTTCCAGAAAAAGGACGTCGGCACGGCGAAGTGGTAATTCAGCACGACCTCCTTGCTCAGGCCCGAGTAGCGCGAGTACTGCCGAGCAAGTTCTTCCTTCCGCGCGGCATCGAGCGATCCACCGCGCGCCATCGCCGGCAGCAACTGGTCGAGCGTGAAGGCCTCGACCTCCGGCAGGAATTGTTCGAGCTCGCGGTTCTCGAGCTCGCCCGCCAAGGCCTTGTGGTACCAGGCTGTGGCCGCGTAATACGGCAGGTACAACGCTTGTTCGATCACTCCATCGCGCTTGATGCCCAGTTCGGTCGGCGAAACGAGCACGACGCCGTTGAGGAACATCCACTGCGAATTCTGCAACCGCGCGGCCAGACCCGACACGCGCGTGGTCCCGTAACTTTCGCCGACCAGGTACTTCGGCGAAGTCCAGCGCCCGTTGCGCGTCACGAACGTGCCGACCCAGCGCGCGAGGTAGGCGATGTCCTCGTTCACGCCGAAAAATTGCTCGCGCTTGGCGTCGTTCAGGATGCGCGAAAAGCCCGTGTTCACCGGATCGACGTAGACGATGTCTGCGACGTCCAAGATCGAGCTTGGATTTTCCTGCATGCCGTAGGGCTGGATCGGAAAGCCCTCGCTGTCGATGCGCAGGATGCGCGGGCCGGTGTAGGCGATGTGCATCCAGACCGAGGCCGAGCCCGGGCCGCCGTTGAACGAGATCACCAGCGGTCGTGTGCTCTTCTCGGTGATGTCGGTGCGCTCGTAGAACGTGTAGAACATCGACGCGACGATCTTGTTGTTCTCGTCCCACACCGGCTGTGTGCCGACGGTCGTGCGATAGGGGACTTTTTGGCCCTTGATCGTCAGCGTGTCTTCCGTCGAGACCGCGTCGTCGGCGATGACCTTGATCGTGTCGGACTTCTCATCCGTTGCTGCCTTTTTGTCCGGTTTGTCGGGCGCGGCCTTCTCGGGCTGCTGTCCGAACAGCGGAGCGGCGAGGACTAGCAGGACAGACTGCAGCAGCAAGAACGGTTGTTTCATCGACGCACTGAACCTCAGGTTGCGGTTGGCAAGCGGCGCAGAGTCTAGCGCAGCGACCACTCGCGCGACGACCGGTTTCGAGAGGCACTTCTCGAGCTCCAGCAGCAAGTCCCACCCCCGCCGAACTCATTCCGCCTGCGCACGGAACTCGTGTCGAGTCGTCGGGTCGGAGCGTACCGTAACGGCGCTCGGTCGGCGATCCGCGCTGCGGCACGAAGTCCAGTGCGCGCGCCGTCAGAGCGCCTGTTTCAGCGCGAGAATGTGCGTGCTTCTAGTGTCGGCGTCGTTGCTCGCGACGGCTGACTTGATCCCGCTTGCAGCGGCCGCTGCGTGCAGCACACGCATGCACTCGATCGACATGCCGGCGCTGCTGCGCACTGCCCGGCATCGATGTTGACAGGGGGAGGAGTGTCGACGGCGGTGAACGCAAAGATGCCGTCGGCTGATCGCGTGAAATTCGAGAAGCTCCATGTGTAGCTCCCCGGTTCGCTCGCAGATGCGCTGAGCGTAATGTTGATCGAAATCAGCACGGCGGATCCGACGCAGGGTGTCGTCGAGTTGTTGATTCCGCTTGCGGGAGCCGTGGCCGCGATCGTGGTGGAGCCGACTGCGGAGCTGGTGGCGAGTCCGTTGTTGCCTGGAGCATTGCTGATCGTCGCTGCTGCAGTGATCGAAGAACTCAACGTGGCTGATGTCGTCAGGTCTTGCGTCGAGTTGTCGCTGGACGTTCCTGTTGCCGCAAATTGCTGAGCCGTTCTCGACGCGATCGAGGGAATCCTACGCGTGAGCGAGATCGAGAAGAGCACGGCAGCGGTGACCGTCATCGTCGTCGAAAGGAGCGGCCCAGCCTCGAGCGCTGGATTCCCTCGCCTCCGACTCGAGGGACGCCGACTTTCGAATGGGCCGGTCGAGTCAGGCGCCTGCACTGGGCTGCGGGGCCGACCTCGCAGGCCGGCCCGCATGATTGGGCGAGGCGGGCATTCCGGGGCAGAGCTTTGAGGCGAGCAGGCTGCTCCTTCACCCCTTTCGTACTTTCTCGGTCAGCGAGTGGGCGCGCGCGATCGGCGGCACTGCCGCACATGAACTCACAATGCGGCTTCAGTGCGGAGCGAGCTGGTCAGCGTCCCTGCGCAACTAGATCAGCGGGGCCCCGCTGCCTGCGGCCAGCCCCGGGTCCGTCCCTCAGGCCGATTCCTTCTTGTCCCGCCTCGGGCGTCCACCTTTGCTGGCTTTTCGCTCGGCGAGCTGCTCGTTGAAGGTCGCCCAGTCTTCCCGCGAGAAGAGCCTGACAGGCTGTCCACACTGAGCGCAGTACGAGCGGTCCAGGCTCATCAGGTACGGCACGTAGGTGTTGCAGTCCGCGCAAAACTTCCGGTCCGAGTAGTAGTCGAATTGGTCCATGTCGCCTTTCACGGTGAGCAGGTCGAGGTGCGATTCGCGTTCGATGCAGAGGCAAAGAGCAAGCGCGCGGCCAGCCGGCGAATTTCGCGTCGGAAGGCGTCATAAGTCATTTTCCGAAATGCACTTGCGGTGCATTCGGTCGGTCCCCAGCCGCTGCCGGCGGCTGCTGGACCACTGTCTTGCCTTTTGGACGTAAAGACCCCTCTGCAGGTTGCGTCAAACCTTCAAATAGAGGCGACTCCCTGCCACAAGCGCGTGCGCGTTTGGCCCCCAGTCAGCGCAAGTTGATTCGCCTGAGCAACTTGGGCACGGCGGTGGGAGCCTCCCCGGGTGCTGCCCAGCCTCCGACTCATCAACGTCCTCCGAATTGCACAGCCCAGAGGCCGTTCAATCCCCTGTACATCCGCAGCCTGCGCCGGGAGTGCCTTACGCCTCAGCCCGTGTGGCCAGCAGATCTTGCGCCGCCGCCGGATCGGTCTCGCGCCGCAGGGCGGCTTCGAGCTCGAGGCGCACACCGCCGTCGGAGCCATGGGCACGACCCAAGGACCACGCCGCCGCGGCACGAACGACCGGACTTGGACTCGAAAAAAGCGCCTTGGAGAGTGCCTCGCGCCCCGCATCGGAAGGAGTCGCCGCCAGCGCGATCGCCGCGTTGCGGGCCAGTCCCTGGACTCCGGGTCTGCGCAGCGCAGTGGCGTCCGCCCAGGCCGGCTGCTGCTCGACTTCGGCGAGCCAACGAAGCAGTCCGCCTTCAAGCAGTGAAGGCGAATCGCCCCAGGTGGAAGAAGTGTCCGGTGCCGACCGGCCCCAGGGGCAGACTTCAGAGCACACATCACAGCCGAAGGCCCAAGGTCCGATCTGCTCGCGGATCGCGCGCGGCGCAAGCTCGCGCGACTCGATCGTGTGGTAGCTGATGCACTTGCCGGCATCGATGCGGCCAGGCTCGAGGATCGCCGCGGTTGGACAGGCGTCGATGCAGGCGCGGCAACTGCCACATGAACCGGCCGGGGGATTGGGCGTCGGATCAAGTTCGCTGTCGAGCAGCAATTCGCCGAGGAAAAACCACGGTCCGTAGCGCGGGTGCAGCAGATTGGCGGCCTTCGAGAGGAATCCAAGGCCCGCGCGCGCGGCGTGCGAACGCTCGAGGACCGGACCTGCGTCGGCAACTGGTCGGCGGCGATCTCCGAGTCCCTCGGCCTTCAATCGCCGCGAGAGCCGTCGCAACATCTTCAACATCCGATTGTGGTAGTCGCGACCCGCGGCATAGCGCGCGACCCTTCCGCCCCCGCTGAGGCCGCGTTCAGCGAGATCGACTGGCGGTCGCGAATGGGCGAAGCCGACGACCAAGATGCTCTTGCCTGCGGGGAAAACGCGCCTTGGATCGACGATGCGGTCGCGGTCCTGCTCGAGATAGTGGAGGCCGGCGTGATGGCCGCGCTCGAGCCAATCGTCGAAGCGTGCGGCATCGGGTGGGGGACTGCAGGGCGCGATGCCGGCAAGGTCGAAACCCACTTCTCGAGCCAGCTCGATTGCGCGCTCGCTCTTGTCCATAGGGGAGATTCTTACGCTCTGCCGTGGCCGCGGCACTTCTGTGGGGTCGGGACGCGACCAAGGTTCCGAAGTTCAAGGCCGATCTCAAGTTTTCTAAACCCTTTCTCAGAAGTTACTTAGGTGCCAATGCAGCACTTTGACGCAGGTTTTTCGGCGCGATGACGGAACCTTCCCGGTTACCGGGTTTGCGGGGGATCTACAATCGCAGTCGAGCCAGGGCGCGGCGCGCGGGTCACCTCACGACTCGCCCTGGTGGGAAGTTTGTCCCCTCTCCCGCAACGATAGTCTGCGAGTTTTCACCGGATGCTGGACGCCGAAGCAAACACGCTTGGCCATGCACCGAACGCCGCGCTAGACCGCGCAGGCTTGAAGGCTCGGGTTCTCGCTCTGCGCAAGGAGATTCCGCGCGCCGAAGCCGCGCTGATTCTGGCCTGCATCGACGATGAGAAGCGCAGCGCGGAGTCGCTGCGCGACGCGGTCTCGACGCGCTTGATGGAAGCCTTTCGCCTGCACGCCGGGCGCAGTTCGTTCGGTCTTCTGTACGAGCTGAATTCCACGCATCTGCTGGTCCAGGTTTCCAGTTGCTTGCGCCGCTATGGAAGTCGGACGGACCCGCGCGACCTGCTGCAGGAGGTCTTCTTCAACGTCTACCGCTACCCACACCGCTTCAACTGCGAGCGTGACGACGCCTTCCGCGTCTGGTCGGCGATGATCGTGCGCAACACGGTGCTCAAGCATCTGCGCTCGAACGGTCGCGGCGGTCACTCCGAGACGCCGTTCGAAGACCTGTCCGACCAACCCGAGGTGCGCTCGAGCAGTCCCCTGAGCGGGGCGATCGAGCAAGAAGCTTCGAAGGAATGCGGCCGCGTCTACCTGACCTACCTGCACCTCTACTTGGAGTTCTACGCCATGCTCTCCGCACGCGAGCAGCAGGCGATCCACCTCGTGGAAGTCGAGGAGCTCAGTTACCGCGAGGCCGCTGAGCGACTAGCCATCAAGCTGGAGAACTTGAAGATGGTCATTTTCCGAGCCCGCAGAAAGATTCACCGTTCGATGCGGCGCGTATTCGAGGGGCTGCCCGCGGATTGCCGACCGGCCAGGGATCCCAAGCTGGGCACGGAGTTGGAGCACGGAACGGCGGGGGCGGGACGCATGCTCGGCGTCGGCGATGAAGGCGAAAGCGATGACGAGCTCCAGTACGAGCTAGGGGAAGGCTCATGAGTATCAAGAATGAGTGGTGGAACGACGGACTGGCCGAGGTGTGTGCCCCGTTCCAGGTCGACATCTCCTGTCTGGTCGATGGCGAACTCGACGAACCGGCAGCCGTGCGCGTCATGCTGCACCTTGAAGAATGCACGACCTGCCGCGACTTCTTCGACGACACACGCCAGTGCATGCGCCTGCACCTGGATGCGACAGATCCCGAGCGCTTGATTGCACGCATTTCGACGCTGACGGGGACGGACTTTTCCAAGGCGGCGCAGTCGATCGAGCACGTGCATCGTCTGGCCACGATCTTCTATCAACTCGGCAAGGCCTACCTGCTCTCGGCGATCGACCCGGACTTCCACACGCGCGTGTTCGAGGAGGCCCTGCCGCTCGACGCGACGCAGACGATGGGGCGTGGGTTCGTCGACGGCGTGCTGCACACGGGTGGCGACATCCTGGAGCACGACGGCGCGCCTGAAACCGGTCGCGGACGCATCGATTGGCGCAACGCGCGCTCGATGTTCAACGGGCGCCTGAAGGAGATCGCGAGTCCGCTGGACAAGGGACGGCGGTTGCTCGATGAAGCGATCAACGCCGATCCGTCGCACGAGGAAGCGCGCCTGTACTTGGCCTTCCTTGCCGCGCGCGACGGCAAGACGCTCAAGGCCGCGCGCGAATATCGCGAGCTGTTCCAGACTTCGATTTGCGAGCAGAACCGCGGTCACGCCGCGATTCAACTCGGCCTGCTCCATGACCGCGAGGGTGACTACCGCAAAGCGCTCGCATGCTTCCGTTGGGTCACGATCAGCGGCCTCGCCGATCGCGACGAGCGTTTCTTCTTCGTGCGCTTCAATCAGGCACTCGAGTACGCACTGCTCGGCCGCGCGCCCCAGTCGCTGGCCGCTTTCCGCGCCTTGCTCGACCGCCATCCCGGCCGCGCGCGCGAGGTTGCGAACCTGATTCTCAAGTCCAAGAGCCTCCAGGCCGCCATGGAATCGCTCCCCGGCTACGGCCAATCGTTACTGGAGGGCTGCCCCGAACTATTCCAGTCCCAAGGCCCCGCTGAAGCACAAAGCGGGACCGGAAGTGACTCCTCAAACCGGGCAGACGGTCGCAGGAAACCGCCCCAATAGAGATCCATCAGGACGCCGCCCTCGACCGCGGTGCCCACTGGTAACTACGCATGAGACTCCCCAACAACAATCCCCATGGAAGGCTGCCGCGCCTGTTCGCCTCGTTGACGGTGGCTGTGGCCATTTTCGGCTGTCTGGCGCTGGGCGTCCGCAGCCTGATCGCGGACGGCGGCGGTCCCGCTGCCCCTGGCGGCGATGCGATCGGCAGCTTGCCGTTCGGCTATGTGCCTCCGCCGGAGGGTTTCGTCGGCGGTCAGCGGCCGTCAATCGTTCTGGAGGCTCCGAATCTGGCCGCGATCCAGGCCCTGGTGATCGATGCCTGGGGCGCAGGCTACGCCGAATTTACTGACCTCGGCACTGAAGGCGTGCGCGTCGAACTTCAGGGCCAGGTCAGTTTGCTCCTCGACCGCAATCTGGTCGGCGTTTTGCCGGTGCATTTCGGACTCGACGTCAGTCAGGGATTTGCAGGCGGACTGGGCATCCTCACCCAGAATCAACATGTCCTGCAGACCCAGCAACTGCCGGCCGTCGGCGATCTCAACTTGCCGCTGGAGATGCTCTCCTCAGCGGGCGTGCTCGACCACGGAGAACTGAAGCTGCACTCGATCAACGCAGCCCGGCAGCACCACTGGCTCGAAATGTCGGGCTCAGGCGGAACGCTGCGTCTGGTCTCGCACCAGTAGATACGGTCGAGCCGCCTCCGAACAGGCGACCTGCCCTCCTCCGGGCAGGCCGCCTTTTTTTTGGCCTGCGTGGTGGTGGTCCACGGGGCGCGGGGCCGCTGACACGGCCCCGTGGAGTTGCGCGTGCTTCGGGCTGGAGACTCGATTTGCAGCGCGCGTGATCAGGACCAGCCGTGGGGGGGGCAGCTTCGGGTGCCGTCAGGTCCGGCTGGCGGCTTCAGGCCGCGAAGGATCGTCCGACAACCCCCGGGAGAGCCTCTCCCATGGACCTCATCCCGATCCAGCCCCTGACCAGTGCGGCAGCCTTTCGCGCAGCCGCTCCGTCGCAGGAGCAGTTCGCCGAGGGGCGCATTTTCGCGGCGCAGGTGCTGCAGCTGCTCGACGGCGGCAGCGTGATCCTGGGCATCGGACGCGAGCGCATTGCCGCCTCGAGCCAGGCCGCGCTGCAGGTCGGACAGAAGCTGCTGCTCAAGGCCCGCGGAACCGGGGCAGCGCGCGTTTTCGAATTGGTCATCCAGGACGCATTCGAAGTCGGCGCTGAAGCCGCAACGGACGCACGCGCGGCCGAGCACCCGTATCGGCTCTTGGCGCAGGGACAAGGCCTTGGCGAACTCCTGTCGGATCTCACCCAAGCTTTGTCCGCTGGCGGCGAAAACGCCGCCGCGCAGGCGCTGGCGCGCGAGCTGCCGCAATTTGCGTGGACGCCTGGCGAATCGGGGCCTGAGCTTGCGCGTCAGCTTTCAAACTCCGGCCTGACGCACGAGGCACGCACGCTTGCACAAGCCATGGAGAGGCTGCCGAACAGTGCGCTCGCGTCGGCCGCGGAAGAACTGCTCGCGCTCACTTTCGCACAGCTTGCAGGAGCGAGCGAGGTTGAGCCGGCACGACGCGCGCTCGGCCTGCAACTCCAAAAAATGCTTGGCGATGCGCAGGAACTCGCGCGCCTGCAGGGAGCCGTGATCGAAGGCGTTGATCGCGGCGGCATCGTCGGCAAGGCGCTGGCTGAATGGATCGGTCCGGCACTGGAGCGCAGCCTCGGGGCAAGTGTCGACGCCGCCGTGCGCGCGCGGATTGCCGAGTCGTTGGCACTCGCCGGGCTTTCGCCGCGACTTGCGCGCGCCGTGCTCGAGGCGTTGCTCGGCGAGCATGCGGGTCTGGCGCGCGTGCTCGAGCAGGGCGCTGCAGTGCAGACACGACTCGAGACGCCCGATTTCAAGCAGTGGTTGAGTGCTGCGCTGGATCGACTCGAGCCGGGGCCCGAGCGCGAGGCCGTGCGCGCGGCGCATGAGGCTCTCGAGGCCGAACAATTCGTGGCCCTGGCCCGCGCGAGTCACGGCGACGGTTCGAGCTGGGTGCTTGCGCTGCGCGACGGATCCGCTTTCGCCGATGCGCGTCTGGTGCACCGCCGATCCGGTGAGCGCGATTCCAAGACTGGCGCTGGGCGCGAGCGACGTATCGAACGCGCAGTGCTTGGCCTGGAGTTCTCGCGCACGGGTCCTGTGCGCGCGGAACTTGCGCTCGACGGCAATTCACTCAACGTGCGATTGGGGGTTTCGCGCGCTGAAGTCGCGGCGCGATTGCAGGCTTCGCTCGACGATCTTTCCACGCGCCTGTCGGCTCCTGGTCGCAGCGTTCAGCTCTCGATCGCTGTTCGCGCGGCCGAGGATTTGCGCGTGCCGGGAGCGGACTGTGACGATCATCTCAGCGAGGGCAGACTCGCCATCGACAGGTTTGCCTGAACACGATGGAGTCCGAGCAGAAATCAGCGCCGTCGAGCTCGCCTCGCCTCGGACTCGAGCGCGCGGTGGCCTTGGGCTACGCGCCCGGGTCCGGCCTCGCTCCGACTGTTGTAGCCAGCGGTCGCGGCGTGATCGCGCGGCGATTGGTGGAGATCGCGGCGGAACACGGCGTGCCTGTGCGCGAGGATCCCGACCTTGCGGCGCTGCTCGCGCTCGTCGATCTCGGCGATGAAATTCCCACCGAGTTGTATCAGGCCGTTGCCGAAGTGATCAGCTTCATCTACCGCGCGAACAACGAACTCGCGCCGTGACGCGGATACGGTACCAGGTTCGACTTCGGCCTCTG
>JAYUUV010000416.1:0-35673 GCA_043754695.1 Planctomycetota bacterium | reverse complement strand
AAAGGTAGGGTGGGAAAGTACCTGACTCCGTACTAGCGGACGTCTAGGACCTGCACTTCGAAAATGATGTCGGAGTTCGCGGGCACGCCGACGGCGGGGTTGCCTTTTTCGCCCCAGGCCAGATTGGCCGGGATCTTCAGGCGCACTTCGCTGCCCGGCATCAGACCTTCGAGGCCGCGGCGCAGACCTTCGATCACGGGCAACTTCGCGCCGACACCAAGCTCGACTTCGAGCGGACGATTCGACGTGAACGTGGAATCGAATGGCTTCTCCGCATCGGCGACGCTGGCCTTGTAGTGGATCGTGACGTGCTTGCCGGCGGTCGCCGCCGTCCCGGTGCCCGTCTTCGTCACTTCGATCCCAAGCTCGGTGAACTTCGGCTTGGTTTCCTTGGCCGGAGCCTCGGCGGTCTTTTCGCCTGACTTCTTCTTGCCTGACTTCTTGCCTTCTGCGCCGGACTCTTCGGTGCTCGCTGCAGGCTTCTCATCCGACTTGGCCGCGGCTTTGTCTCCAGTTTCTGTCGCAGCCGCTTCGCCCGCCGCGGGCGCAGCCGTACCCGCGACAAGCTCAGGCGCTTGCGCCGGAGCGCTCGTCTCTGCCGCAGGCGGCGCATCCGGTTTCGCGGGCGTCGGCGAAGCGGTCACTTGCGCGCCGGCTTCCGCTTCAGCCGCGGGCGGAGTTTGCTCGGTCTTCGCAGCTTCCGTTTCGGCCGGCTTGGGTTCTTTCTTGCTGCAAGCGGCGAGCGCACCGACGAGGGAAAGGCACAGGAGCGAGGTATTGAACGGGCGATGCATGGGCTTCCTCACGGTTTGGCGAGCACGGCGGCGATCACGGCCACGTTGACGATGTCGTCGGCGGTACAGCCGCGCGACAGGTCCATGAACGGTTGATTGAGACCTTGGACGAGCGGCCCGAGCGCGACCGCTCCGGCCAGACGTTGAGCTATCTTGTAGCTGATGTTGCCCGAGTCGAGGTCGGGGAAGATCAGGACATTGGCTTTGCCCGCGAGCGGCGAGCCCGGCGCCTTCTTTTCGGCCACCACAGGCACGATCGCCGCGTCGAGTTGCAGTTCGCCGTCGCTGGTCAAACCCGGGGCCTTACGTTTCAGCAACGCCGCCGCCGCCTGAACCTTCGCCACGCGCGGATGTTCGGCGGAACCCTTGGTGGAAAAGGAAAGCAGCGCGACTTTCGGGCTTTCGCCGGTCAGCCGGCGATGGCTTTCCGCCGAAGCGATCGCGATGTCGACGAGTTGCTCGCTGGTCGGATCGGGCACGACGCCGCAATCGCCGAAGGTCAGCGCGCGATCCTTGAAGATCATCAAGAAGCACGATGAAAGCGTCTTGCACCCCGGCGCGAGCCCGACGATCCAAAGTCCCGCGCGCAACACGTCGGCCGTCGCCGACTCGCTGCCGCCGACGCCGCCCTGCACTTCGCCGTTCTTGACCAGCATCGCGCCGAAGTTGAGCGGCTCCAAAATCTTCTTCTGCGCTTCGTCGGCAGTCATGCCCTTGGCCTGGCGCAACTGGAAAAGCTGCTCGCCAAACTTCTTCGTGCGCGGATCGCGCGAGATGCGGATCACTTCGACACCGGCGGGCGCGGCGCCCATGTCGCCGCGATCGAGCAGTACCGGAACGCACAGGCCCGCCTGCGCCAGAGACGTCGCCGCTTGGCGCACGCGTGGATCGTGGGCCTCGGGCAGGACGATGCGCAACTTCGCGCGGCGCGCCTTTTCCTGGAGTTCGAGCAATAGACTCATCGAGCGCTCCCGTTTTTTGGTGTCGCGTCGAGCACGTCTTGCGGCACGTCGAGTTCCATGCGCATCAGCGCGAGCCCGTGGGTTTTTCCCTGGGCATCCGTGCGCAGCGAAGCCGAGCCGCCGCCGCCGAGGCTGTCGGCGAAAATGAAATTCAAGACGCGCAGACCGTTGCCTTCATAGCGCTTCACTTCGCCGCGATTGATGCCCGACATCGCCGCCTTCGCCGCCGCGGGCGTCAGCGCCTTCTTCAAGAATTCGTACGCCGCATCCGAGCGCGCCATCACGCCGACGTTCGAGCCTTCGCCCTTGTCGCCGGAGCGCGCGTCCGCGATGCGCGCGAGAGAAACTTTGACCATCGATGGAGTCCTCAGGACGTGAACACTTGCACGCGCGTCTTGACTTTGTCCTTGGAGAGCAGCGCCGGCCAGAAGGCGACGATCTCCTGCACTTGCGGACGGCCGCCGGCGAAACCGGTGACGCCGGGAGGTCCGCTGGTGACCAGCGGCACGAGCTCGTAGGTGAAGCGCTCGATCTTGGCTTTGTCGCGGCCCTTCACGCCCAGGCGCAGGACGACTTCGCTGGGCTCATTCGCGTGGGGGACGTCGAAGCCGGCATGGCAGACATTCGCGCCGACGAATTCGACGAGCTTTTCGTCTTCGCTGAAGCTGCAGCCGTCGTATTCGAGCCGCTTCCATACGATGTCCGCGCACAGCCGCGCTTTTTCCAGCGCGTCCGGCCCGCAAATCGTCAATTGTCCCGTCGCTTTCCAGCCATCCTGGTAGCTGATCGAGACTTTGTACGTGGGCGTCGGCGCCGAGCCTTTCGCTCCGCGCACTTCCACGCGATCACCGCCCTTGTCGCTGAGCGCGATCGAATCGAAGTCGGCGCAATTGTCGGGGCCGATGTACTTGTGCGGATCGCCCATTTCATAGACGAGCTGATGCAGCACCGTGCTCTTGCTGACGACTCCACCCGTGCCCGCGTGTTTGGTGATCGCGAACTCGCCGCTCGCGCCCATCTCGATGATCGGATAACCCGCCAGCGCGAGATTCGGCACGCTGCGCCAGTCGCAGAAGTTGCCGCCGGTGCACTGCACGCCGCACTCGACGATGTGGCCGGCAATCGTGCCCGCGGCCAGCAAGTCGTAGTCCGTCGGCTTCCAACCGAATTCGTGAATCATCGGCCCGAGCACGAGCCCGGGATCGGTGCCGCGACCGGTGATCACGATCTGCGCGCCGAGCGCGAGCGCTTCGGCGATCGGAAACGCTCCGAGGTAGACGTTGGCGCTCGAGACGCGCTCGCGGATCGAAGCGAGCGGCGCGCCTGTGTCCATGTTCGAGAGTTTCTCGCCGGCCGCGATCAGCTCGTCGAGGCGCGCGAAGATGTCGTCGCCTTCGACCACCGCGACCTTGACGCCGCGCACGCCGGCTTTGGCCATGACCTCGAGCACCGCATCCTTGCAAGCGATCGGATTCACGCCGCCCGCGTTGGCGACCACCTTGATGTTCTTCGCGACCAGCTCCGGCAGCACGCGGCCGATCATGCGCACGAAGTCGGTGGCGTAGCCCGACTTGGGGTCGCGCGAGCGCTGCTTCTGCAGGATGCTCATGGTGACCTCGGCCAGGTAGTCGAGGGTCAGGTAGTCGAGCGGCCCCTCGCGCACCAGCCGAATCGGCCCGAGGATCGAGTCGCCCCAAAACCCCTGGCCGTTCGCGATCAGGACCTTGTCTTGCTTGGGCATGGGTGGGGGGACCGAGCGCTCGCCCGGACATGAAGGCGGCACAGTCTACGGATCCAATCCGGCCCCACAACGACGGGCAGCTCGTGCGTTTGAGCGCCTTTTACCCTTGGGTGAGGCCAATAGTGCGCCCGGGTCGGCCGTTTCGGGCCGGACACGCGGTTTGCCTTCGGGGCGCGAGCCCTGCGACAGCTCGCCCCCCCGTACTCCTGCCGCACTGCAGACTGCGATAGAACTCGCGCTCGACAAAGCGCAGAAGGCCGCGGTCGCGCTCGCGCGAAAAGTGCATCCGCCCCAACGCAGGGTCAGATGCCGACCAACGTGACCGCGCCGGGCTTGGCCGTCGGAAGGATCTCCAGCAACTGCGGAATGAGCACGCGCAGATCGGCAACGCGGTTCGATCGCGCACCCAACACGACTATGGCGATGGAGAAACGCGAGATGCTCTGCTGAAATGAAATGTTGCGATCTACCGTTATGAACACGTCGAAGTCACGTTCAGCTCGCCCAAGGAGTTCGCCGTTCTTCAGCGCAGCCCAGCCAACCTCTGGGACCGTCTTCACGTCGTGACCAAGGATCAGCCCGGCGAGGCGCCGGTCGACGCACTCGTCTAGGAGCAGCCTCACGATGCCTTCGCGATCATCCGGCTCGTCGCCTCATCGAGGAAGGCCACAACCTGGGCTCGGCTGACGGTCGGAAACCCGGCCAGGAAGTCATCGATCGTCTCGCCGCCCTCGAGATAGTCGATCAGCGCCTGAACCGGCACGCGGGTGCCAGTAAAGACGGGCGTTCCACTGAGGATGTCCGGAGACACCGTTACGATCGGAAGTGCCATGGATCCAAGCTTACTCTCTACATGCATCCCTGCGTCCCGCTTCGGTCCGCGCGACCTCCAGCGGCTATTTCGCCGCCACGACAAGGTCGCCGACCAGTAACCAGCGGTATTGTTCCTGCTTGTTCCTCGCCCGCAAGCGGTAGGGGACGCCGCTTTCCAGGCGACCGTTGAGGCTAAGTCCCACGAGACGCGTGGAACCATCGTCGCTGGTGATTCCACCCTCGTGCATTGACGCTTGTATCGTCGTACGTCCTTCGGCTTCAAGGAAGAAGTCGCGGTCGGTCATGCGCGTGAACCGCAGCATCTTGCCGAATCCTCGCCAGTCCCTGGCATGACAAAGGTTCACTTCGAGCGGATGCGGCCCGCCATACGGCGCGCGAAAGCAGCGACGAACTGCGTATGTGCCTAGACGGTCCAAGCGCGTGTCCAAAGTGCCAGGATAGCCCTGATCACGGCACCGGTGCAGTTGTCCTTGCCCCGGGCGAGTTTTCGGGGATCTGAGTTCGGACCGATCGCCTTCGGAGCTGCAGCGAAGTGTGTAGACTGTGGGTCCTCACGTAACTCCTTCCGTTATGACGTCGTCCATCAAGCGTCCGCTTGAGAGAACTCACCATGGAGTCCATCCCATCGATTGAATCAATCGCGACATCGAGAGATTGCACTCGTGAGGGCAAAGAAGCGAAGTGCAGAAGGAAGAAGTTTCTGATGCCGCGCGAGCACCGGCGCGGGTCGAACGTGGTGATTCCGCTGCCCTCCAAACGTGGTCTTACCAGCGCGATCTTGAAGTCGGCGTTTGCCGCGGCAGTCTCGTTGGCGCTCATGGCCGAGAGCGCCGCAGCTCAGATCCATGCTGTTGGATGGGGTGAAGAAGTATTCAATAGCGCTTGGAATGCCGAGCAATTCGTTCAGGTGGCCGCGGGCGGGCACACCTTGGTTCGCCGCGCCGACGGCTCGGTAGTCGGCTGGGGGTTCAACAGCCATGGGCAATGCATCGTTCCCGCTCTGCCGCCGGGACTGAGCTACATTGACGTCGCGGCAGGCGGAGGGCATTCCGTCGCGCTTCGCAGCGACGGTTCGGCCGTTGCCTGGGGATTTGCGACCTTCGGCCAGTGTGCTGTTCCCCTGCTGCCGCCCGGTCTGAGTTTCGTCGAGGTGTCGGCGGGCGGATTACATACCGTGGCGCGTCGAAGCGACGGCTCTGTCGTCGCCTGGGGATACAACGGCTACGGCCAGTGCAACGTGCCCGCGTTACCGCCAGGACTTACCTATGTCGAGGTGTCGGCGGGCGGGTTTCACACCTTGGCGCGCCGGAGCGACGGATCGGTGGTTGCCTGGGGCCGCAACTTCGAAGGTCAGTGCAACGTGCCTGCACTGCCACCCGGCATGAGTTACGTCGGACTGTCGGCGGGCCATCAACACAGCGTGGCGCGACGCAACGACGGCGGGGCCGTTGCGTGGGGATGGAACAATATCGGCCAGTGCAACGTGCCCGCATTGCCGCCGGGTGTGAGCTACGTTGAGATTGCCGCGGGCTATGCCCATACCGTTGCGCGTCGGAGCAACGGCGTGGTCGTGGCCTGGGGATTGAACGGCTACGGTCAGTGCAACGTGCCCACGCCCCCCAGCGGCCTCTCCTACGTCGAGATCGCGGCCAGTGATTATCAATCTGCAGCGCGGCGTAGCGATGGCTCAGTCGTCAATTGGGGATACAACGGCCTCCCTGGCGGCAATGGTCCCACGCTTCCATCAGGTCAAAGCTTCGTCGAGGTGGATGCTGGCGGGGGCGATGGCGGCACGGGTTATTTCTACTATACGTTCACTCTGGCGCGTCGAAGCGACGGCTCGATTGCGGCCTGGGGATACAACAACTTTGGACAGTGCAACGTGCCCGCGCTGCCCCCGGGCCTGAGCTACGTCGAAGCTGCCGCCGGCGAGTCTCACGCCGTGGCACGTCGCAGCAACGGTTCGATCGTCGCCTGGGGAGACAACAACTACGGCTGTTGCAACGTGCCGGCGCTTCCGCCCGGGCTGAGTTCGGTCGAAGTGGTGGCAGGCGGATATCACACAGCGGCGCGCTTGAGCGACGGCTCGGTCCTGGCCTGGGGAGATAATCAGAAAGGACAGTGCATCGTGCCGGTGTTGCCGATAGGACTGAGCTATCTCGAGGTAGCGGCAGGCTTCGATCACACGGCGGCGCGACGAAGCGACGGGGCAATCATTGCCTGGGGAGACAACACTTATGGTCAATGCAACCCACAGGTCCTGCCGCCGTTCGTGAGTTTCGTCGAGGTCGCGGCTGGCAAGTCGCATACGGTTGCGCGTCGCAGCGACGGGGTGGTGATTGCGTGGGGCGACAACACTTATGGTCAGTGCAATGTCCCGGTGCTGCCGCCGGGCTTGAGCTACGTCGAAATTGCGGCTGGTTACTATCACACCGTCGCTCGTCGAAGCGATGGCTCGGTCGTCGCCTGGGGATACAACGCTCAGGGCCAATGCGACGTGCCCGTTCTGCCCCCAGGTGAGGGCTTCATCGAAGTGTCGGCAGCCCGCTTTCACACCGTGGCGCGATCCGAACCATTCTGCAACTCCTTGGTGACCTATTGCACCGCCAAGCTGAACTCGCTCGGTTGCGATCCCGCCATCGGATACACCGGCTATTCCAGCGCAAGTGCCGGTTCCGGTTTCATGATCCTTGGATCGAACGTGCGCAACAACAAAGCAGGCTTGTTGATCTACACTGACGGCGGTCGAGCCGCGGTGGTTTTCCAAGGCGGGCTGCGCTGCGTCAACTCTCCGATCAAGCGTTCGATCCCAGTCAATTCGAACGGGAATGCGGCACCGGCGAACGATTGCTCTGGCGTCTATTCGATCGACATGAACGCATTCGCTGTCGGCGCACTCGGCGGAGTCCCGGCGGCGTATCTGCTCGTGCCTGGCACCGTCGTCGACGCTCAATACTGGGGCCGTGATCCAGGCTTCCTGCCGCCGAACGCTTCGACCTTGACGGACGGATTGGAGTTCGCGGTTTGCCCATGAGGGGCGGCCCGCATTTCCGTCCGGCTCTTAGCGCGCCTACCACTGCTGCCACTCGGGAGCCCCGCTCCTGACAGAGAGGAAGGGGCACAGTCTACGGGTCCAATCCGGCCTCACAGCGACGGGCAGCTCGTGCGTTTGGGCGCCTTTTGCCCGTGGTGGAGGCCTGGAATAGGCATTGGTCGACCCTTTCGGGCAGGGCACGCGGTTTGCACTCCCGGCGCGAGTCCCACGACAGCTCGCCCCCCATGCGCTCCTCCCGCTTCCCGTTGATCGGCCTGCTCGGCCTGTGCATCTCCATTGGCTCCATTGGTTCTTCCCTGCTCGCATCGGAGCGCTTCGACCCCGTCGCCGTGACCACGCTGCCCGCCGGCGCGACGGTCATCGTCGATGGCAAAGTGGGGGGCTGCACGCCGCTGGTGGTCAACCTTTCGCGTCAGCTGGTTCATTCCATCCGCGTCGAGCTGGAGGGTTATCAGCCACTGGCCGCCGAGGTGCGGCCCGAGGTCGACTGGACGAAGCTCTCGAAGAATGTGCTCGGCGGGACTCTGTTCGGAATCGTCGGTGGCGTGGTCGAGCTTTCGACCGGCGAGGCGAAGTGTCTGACGCCGGCGGAAATTGAATGGACGCTGGAACGCGTTGGCGAAGTCGATCGCGTTCTGTTGCCCGTGGTCGCCAGTCGATTGAGCGGGCTTTGATCGCAAGAACCAAGAACTCCGCAGCCTGGATTTCCTGACCCGGGCTGCGGCGATGAGTGGGTGAATGCCGCGCGCCGTCTGGGACGGCGCGCGGCGCTTTCGCTGGGGTGTCGCCGCGCCGTCAAGCCCGACCAAGACGGCCGCCTCGCGGTCCCACTCACCACGGAGGAACTACCGTGCAGGCCTGATCAGGAGCTTGGAAGTCCCATCCTCTGGATCCCGCCGCTTGCCCGCTCGTACCAGTGAGAATTGGCCGCGGGATTGGGCGGGAGCGGCGCGGCGAGCGAGGCAGTTTCGGCGCACAGTCTGGTACCCCTGGCCGGGACTGAACCTGCGTGAGCCCGACGCGCGCCGATCAAAGTCGGCTCGATGGATCTGAAGCCGGGCCGGCTTGAGCATCGCTGGGGGCCAACGGTTCAGCGGAGCTCTCCGACGGAGAGCACTCTTGGGACGCTCACGGCGGCGCGCTCCCACGGGGAAGAACCACGAGTAGGATCAGCCATAGGCCTGCGAGGATCGTGGCTATGAACACAATCTCGACGTTCTCAGCCAGCCTTCTTCCTGCTCTGGACATAGCATCAGGAATGCGACGACCGTTCGATGGGTTCGAACCATGGACGCTGATCGTGGACCCGCAAGCGGTGAATGACCGAGGTTGTGATGACCTCAAGCGGCAGCGCAACCGCAGGTTCGTGCACGCCAAGCAGCACAGGTCGGTTCCCCATGGACTCTATTGGGCCGCGCAACCGCGAGCTTCCAGGCTGAGCAGCAGTTTGCAGGAAGAGAATGAATTCGCTCGTTCGGAGTCCCGCGGAAACCACGTGGGTTCACTGGCCTGAGCCTCCCTCGTTTCAGTGCTGACCGGGTTTGAGTGGGTTGAAGCAAGAGTCGGTCGTTGAAGTTGCGCACTCGGGATGGGGTATGGGGAAGGGTTCCCTTCCCCATGGAGGAACGCGCGAACCCACCGCGGAGCTGGCTGACGCGTAGCGCGGCGTTCCGGGGCGGGGCCACCGGCCGGTGAGGGTCCAGGGAGTGGAGACACACAAGTTGTGGAAATCGCTGCAAGTCGATCACGCGCTGGGCTTGTCGACTTCCGCCGGCGTGCGAGATCCGACGCGCCCGGTTTCTCGTCCATAGGGTGGTGGGGTCGCAGGAAAGTGTCCCTGTCGTTCCTTACGCATAGGTTCGGCGATGGCCGTCGGGCTTCATCTGATCGCGCCCCGCACCGAGCGCGACCGAGGTCGTTGCCCGGCTTGAAAGATCGACGGAGGCGCGAATCCGCCCACGTGATCCGACGTCGGTTGCCTCGCTATCATCTCGCCTCGCGATGGTGCGCAGCCGCTTGTTCGTCACGGGCTTCGGGCCCTTCCCCGGGGTGGAGCGCAATCCAAGCCGCGAAATCGCGCGCGCCTTGGAAGAGCGCGGTCTGGGCGCGCAGATCGAAGTCACGGCGGCGGAACTGCCCGTGGCTTTCCACGCCGTCGCGCCAGCGATCGATGGAGCGCTCGCGGCGCTGACTCGGCCGCCCGACGTGATCCTTGGCATCGGAGTCTGGGGAAACGGCAACTGCTTTCGCTTGGAGCGGCGCGCGCGTGGCATTTTTGACGCGACGCGCTTGGACAACGACGGCGACACGGGCGCGGGCATCGACCTTGGGCCGGAGCGAGCGACCGACTACGACCTCGAGCGCCTTGCAGGAGTCTTGCGCGCCGCCGGAGCGGGCGAAGTGCGCATCTCCGACGATGCCGGTCGCTACGTCTGCGAGCGCACGTACCTGCACTTGCTGACTCGCGCGAAGGAACTTGGCGCGCGCGCGATTTTCCTGCATGTTCCGCCCTTGGATGTCATCGATCTGGAGCGGCAGATAGCCTGCGTCACGGCATTGGCGGGGGAGTTGTGCGCGTAGGGGAGCCGTGACGATCGGCGGCCCCCGCTCGGTAGCGCTTGCCGCTCTTCGTGCCCGCACAGTGCGGGCGTCCCGTGCCCTCTTCACCGTATGCCTCAGCGCGAGCCGGCGGCTTATCGATCATGCATACAGGAGGTGCTCCCGTGTTCAAGGCGATGCTGGCGCTCTGCGCCGCGGCGGTGGTGTTTCCGCAATCGACTCCGGATCGTCCGGACTTGGCCCGCGATCTCACGCAGATCGCGAGAACCGCGTTCGAAGCTGCCGACGCGCGCAAGTTGGACGTGGTGGTCATGCTGCGCGACGAGACGTTTGTCTCGCTGACGCTGGGCTCGGACAAGGCGACTGCGTTCGAGGCTTCGCTCGACGGCGGCCTGCACGCGGTTTTCGCGGGACTCGTGATGCAGCTCCACGACAAGGGCGAACTCGACCTCGAGGCCGGCGTGGGGAAAGTGCTGCCGGAGCTGGGGCCGACGTTGGGCAAGATCACGGCGCACCAGTTGCTCACGCACTCCGCCGCGCTGCATGACTGGCAGGAGTTCGACGCGGCCACGCCCGCGGAACGCCTGACGCGCATGGCCACCGCGGGCACACTCGCGGAACCTGGCACGTGTTTCCAGCCTTCCACGGGGGATACGTTTGCGCTGGGCGTGTTGCTGCAGCGCGTCACGCACTCCTCGGTCATCGAACTCGCGGAGAAAGAGCTCTTCGCGCGCTGCGGCGCGAGCGGCGTTGGCGCCTGCGCGAAGGGCGCGTCGGTGCCCGGCTTGGCCAGTGCCCTCGGCGAGCGCGAGATCTGCGGTTCCGCCGCGGATCTCGCCGCTTTCATGCGCGCGCTGTCGGCGCGCAAACTGACTTCGGAAAAATCCTGGGTCGCCATGACCACAGGAGACTTGTTCGCCGATGGCTCTCGGACACGTTTCGGACATGGCTTGGACCTAGCGCAGCTTGCCGGCCATGAGCGCGTCGCGTTCGGCGGCAATGGCGGTGGCGCACGCTTGGCTGTCGGCTATTACCCCGCGTTCGAAATGACTGTCGCCGTGTTCGCCTCCGGCTTGTCCGATGGCAAGCCGCTCGAAGTGGAAGTGCTGGAGCGTAGCCTCGCGCGAGCGGTCTACTCCGTGCCCGCGCCGCAGATTCGCGACATCCCCTTGGAGCCCGCGCAGGCCGAGCGCTACTGCGGTGAATACCTGATCGGCTGCGATCGTGTGCAGGTGCTGGCGCAGGACAGGCACCTCGTGCTCGTCTTGTTGCGCCGCGAGCCCATGACGCTCCTGCAGCAGGGCGAAAACGAATTCATCGCCGATCAGGACCACGAGCTAGCCGTGCACTTCGAGGCCGACGGCAAGCGCGCCAAGTCCTTCCTGCTCGTCGAGCGCGGTTGGCAGACGCGGGCGAAACGGATCGATTGAGTTCCCGGCCTTCGCCTCACACGCGGCACATTGTCGGGCCGTGCGCGAGTCTGTCTACAGGATCATTGTCGGCCGGGGATTCGATCGCCCGGCGGCCGTATGGTCTGCAGATCGTCCTTGTCCTGTCGCTCGCCTTAGCTGGCTTGAGCGTGCAGTAAGGCCCTATTCCCGTCGTCGCCGACCTCTGCAAGGCGAGGAACGCCAAAGACTCGATGTCCTTGGGTGCCCCGCCGCGGCTAGGATTGAGCTGCAGCAAACTCCCATGATCCAACTTGTTTCAGAACGACTAGCCCAAGTCAGTGAACTCTGTCGCCTGCACGGAGTTGCCCGACTCGACCTCTTCGGATCGGCGGCTTCGGGCAATTTCGACCCCGAACACAGCGACCTCGATTTTGTCGTCGAATTCAAGAGTTCCCCTGACCTCAGCATCGCCGACCAGTACTTCGGTCTCCTGGAGGGCCTCGAGCGGCTCTTCAGGTGTCGCGTAGATCTCGTAATGAGTCGAGCGCTGCGCAATCGGTTCATGCTGCGTTCGATCGAGGCGACCCGCGAACGACTGTATGCATCCGAAGTCGCCTAAGCTGCTCGCACACGGCTGACTCCTTCGACCCAATTCGAGTCGATTCGACCCGTCCCGTGGACGCAGCTCTACGGCAATTTCACCGAAATCGGCTGGTGCGTCAGGCTGATCACCATCAGCACGATATTCGCAGCGACCATCGTGCCAAGCAGCAGGACAATCCACAGCCAGGGCTTCCGTCGGAAGAGTTCGCGCATGTTTTAGGGTCCTTGGAAAGTCAGCTCGACGGTTTGGACTTCTTTCGATTCCTCGTCGCTGACTTTGACGGCGACTTGGAAAGCAGAACGCCAGGCGCTGCGCTGGACGAAAGCGAAGATCGAGACCGTGGCCTCGCCGAGCGGATCGATCTCGACTTCTTCGGACGAGACGCGCCACTCGACGGCGGGATCGGAAGGCCTCACGACGAACGGTTCGAGTTTGTACTCGGCCTTGTTCGCGGATTTGTTCTGCAGGTGAATCGTGAAGAGATTCTGGATGCGCGATTCCTCGAGCGTGTAGGGCATGCCGCGCGCGCGCAGTGACGTGGCTTCGAACGAGGTGCGATGCGACGCCGTCAGCAGGAATACGGTCAATCCGACAAGCGCGAGCACGGCGTAGAGCAGCACACGCGGCCGCAGCCAGCGATGTCCGAGCCCCTGGAAGCCGCGCGCCGAGTCGTAGCGGATCAAGCCCGTGGGTCTGCCGATCTGGGTCATGATCGAGTCGCAGGCATCGACGCAATTCGTGCAGCCGATGCACTCGAGCTGCAATCCATTGCGAATGTCGATACCCGTCGGGCAGACGTTGACGCAGCTGCCGCAGTCGATGCATGCGCCTTCGACGCGACCCTTGGGTCCGCGCGGCTCACCGCGTTTCTCGTCGTAACCGATCACGACCGAATCGTCGTCGATCAGCGCGGACTGCAGCCGACCGTAGGGGCAGATGATCACGCAAAACTGCTCGCGGAACCAGGCGAAGTCGAAGTAGATCAGCGCGCTGAGCGCAAAGGTCCACCAGAACGCGACCCAGTGACCGGAAGGTCCACGCACGATCGCCGGGAGCATTTCCTCGACCGGCATGAAGTAGGCGAGCAGCGTGTGCGTGATCCCGAAGGTCAGCACGATGAACGCAAGCTGCTTGGCGCTCTTGCGCCAGAGCTTGTCGAAGGTCCACGGCCCCGTGTTGCGCTTGCGGCGCGCGTGGTGGTCGCCCTCGATCCAGATTTCGACGCGCCGATAGACACCCTCGAGGAACACCGTCTGCGGGCAGGCGTAACCGCACCACACGCGGCCGAGCAGCGACGTCAGCGCGAAGAGCGCGAAGCCGAAGCCCGTGATCAGGAAGAACACGAGGAAGAAGTCCTCGCGCGTATAGGTGTTGCCGACGATGTACGCCGTTCGATTGGGCACGTCGAAGCGCAGGATCGGCGTGCCGTCGAGGCGTATCCACGGCACGATCACGTAGAACGCGATCAAGAGCGCGAAGATCACGTTCTTGCGCGTGTGCCAACGGCCGCGCACGTCGGCGGGCTGCAGCATGTTGCGCGAGCCGTCCGTGTTGATCGAGAAAAGCGTGTCGAGATCCGGCTTGCGACGGATGCCCTTCTGGATCTTCGTGCTCACGGTTGTCGTTTCCTGCTGTCCGGACGCTGACAACTCTATCCGCCGCTCTTCTGCGACGCGGACTTGCCCGCATCGGCGGGCTTGGGCGCAGCGGCTTTGAGCGCGGCGTTTTCCTTGTCCCAGTCGGCCGTCGACTTGCCCTGCGGCGCCTTGCCCGCGACGTTCAATCCGCGGCGTGTGAGCACAAAGGCGACAACCTGGCGCACGCGCACCGGACCGAGCTGATCCTTCCAGGCCTGCATGCCCTTGGCCTGCACGCCGTTCATGACCGTGTTGTAGATCTGCAGCGGTTCGTTGCCGTGCAGCCAGAAATCGTCTGTCAGGTTCGGACCGATGTCGCCGGCGGCCTGCGGGCCGTGACATTGCACGCACTTCTGCTGGAAGATCTTCGTGCCCGTTTCGAGTTGCGCGGGGACTTGCAGCATCAAGAGCAGCGACTCGTTGGTGACTTCCTTGCCCATCTCGCGTTCGATCTGGGCTTGTGCGGCGACTTCGACCTCGTGCTGGTAACTCTCGTCCTGGGTGAAGCCCACGCCGAAGGTCTCGTAGAAGAGCCAGTAGCCGATCGAGAACACGACCGCGCCATAAAGCGTGAACAGCCACCAGTTCGGCAGGCGGTTGTCGTACTCCTGGATGCCGTCGAAGCTGTGATCGAGGGTGATGTCCTGGGCTTGCTCAACCATGGAACGGCTCCCGCTGCGTGGCGCTGTCGCGATCGGATGTGAAGGGCAAATCGGCGAGACGCTCGACGCGACGTTTGTCGCGCATCCCGAAAAACACCCAGATCAATACCGCGATGAAGAAGAGAAAGAAGAAACACAGTGTGATCAGCGGCAGCGTGAGCCACTCGCTTGTCTTGTAGAACTCCTGAAGCATGTCACTTCACCTCCACGGCCTTCACGAGCGGCGGCGGCTCGTGCAGCAGGCCCAGTTGTTGGAGATAGGCGATCAGCGCCACGATTTCCGTGTCGGGTTCGACGTTGACGTCGCCGGTTTTCTTGAGGTCGGCGGCGATCAGGCGGCCCTGGGCCAGCGCCAGTTCGCGCGCATCGTCGATCGTCTGGCGCTCGTAGGGCACGCCGAGCGTCTTCATCACGGCGAGCTTGCCGCTGGTCTGTGCGAAGTCGACCTTCTGCTCGTGTAGCCAGGCATACACCGGCATGATCGAACCGGGCGAGGTCGAGCGCGGATCGCGCAGGTGCTGGAAGTGCCACAGATTCGGATAGCGCCCGGCCAGGCGGTGCAGGTCAGGCCCGGTGCGCTTCGAACCCCATTGATAGGGATGGTCGTAGACGTACGACTCGGCGCGCGAGTAGTCGCCGTAGCGCAAGGTCTCGTGGCGGAACGGCCGCACCATCTGACTGTGGCAGAGGTAGCAGCCCTCGCGCACGTAGATGTCGCGGCCTTCGAGCTCGAGCGGCGTGTAGGGCACCTGCAGGTACTTGCTCGGCGTCGCCACCATTTCCGGTTTCGCCGCGGATGCCGCCAGCGTGCCGTAGTCCTTGTTGATCACAGTCGGAACGATCTCGATCAGACCGCCGATCAGGATCGCGATCAGCACCAGTACCGTGAACAGGAACGTGCGGCCTTCGAGCAGCGCGTGCCAGCGCACCTTTTCCTGCTGATAGCGGCGGTGGTACATCATGCAGACCACCAGCAGCAGCGCGCTGAACGCGGCCACCACGGCGCTCGTGATCGGACCGGAAAGTGCGAATGCGGCGGCGGCCGCGAGCACGGCGAACGAGAGCATGACCGGGGCGCTGAAGATCAGCGTGAGCACCGGCACGGCAGGTGTTTCCTCGCGCACCGGAACTTCGATGCTCTCGGTCAGCGCCTTGCCGCTCTTCACGGTCATGTACAGGTTGACGACCATCAGCAAGAAGCCGACCAGGAACGCCGTGCCGCCGATCATGCGCATCACGTACAGGAACTGTCCGCTCTTGAGCACCTCGACGAAGTCGGTGTTCTTGAGGAAGCCCTCCGCATCGAGCGCTTCGAAGAACAGTCCCTGATTGATGCCCGCGATCCACATCGCGCCGATGTAGAGCAGGATCCCGAAGGTCGAGACCCAGAAGTGCGCGTCGGCCAGTTTGACCGACCACAACTTCGTGCCCCACAGGCGCGGGAAGAGCCAATAAAAGAGTCCGGCCGCCATACCCGCGTTCCAGCCGAGCGCGCCACCGTGCACGTGACCGATGATCCAGTCGGTGTAGTGGCCGAGCGCATTGACGCTGCGGATCGAGAGCAGCGGTCCCTCGAAGGTCGACATGCCGTAGAAAGTCACGCCGAGCACGAAGAACTTGATCACCGGATCGGTGCGCAACTTGCTCCACGCGCCGCGCAACGTGAGCAGGCCGTTGAGCATGCCGCCCCAGGACGGAGCCCAGAGCATCAGGCTGAACACCATGCCGAGCGTCTGCGCCCATTCGGGCAGTGCGGAATTGAGCAAATGGTGCGGCCCGGCCCAGATGTACAGGAAAACCAGCGACCAAAAGTGCACCACCGACAATCGGTAGGAGTACACCGGCCGCTCGGCTGCCTTGGGCAGGTAGTAGTACATGATCCCGAGGATCGGCGTGGTCAAGAAGAACGCCACGGCGTTGTGGCCGTACCACCATTGCACCAGTGCGTCCTGCACGCCGCCGAAGACCGGGTAGCTGTGCAGCAGGCTGGTCGGGATCTGCAGGTTGTTGACGATGTATAGAATCGGGATCGTCACCACCGTCGCGATGTAGAACCAGATCGCGACGTACATGTTTTTCTCGTTGCGCTTGGCGATCGTCATGAAAAAGTTGATCGCGAAGATCACCCACACGACGGCCACCAAGAGGTCGATCGGCCAGATCAGTTCAGCGTATTCCTTGCCCTGCGAGAGACCCAGCGGCAGCGTCACCGCGGCGGAGACGATGATCAGTTGCCAGCCCCAGAAGTGCGCCCAGCTCAGCGCGTCCGATCCAAGCCGCGCGCGCAAGAGGCGCTGCATCGAGTGGTAGATGCCGGCGAACATCATGTTGCCGACGAAGGCGAAGATGACCGCGTTCGTGTGCAAGGGCCGCAAGCGGCCGAAGGTCGTGTACTGGATGCCGAGGTTGGCCTGCCAGTAGGCAAGCTGCGTCGCGACGATGACGCCGACCAGCAATCCGACGACGCCGAAGAGCACCGAGGCGATAAGGAAGGCCCGGACGACGCCGTCGTTGTATTCGATGCGTCGAGTGGCAGTGGGGGAGGAATTCATGGTCGTGAAAAGCTCAGGGCTTCGAAGGAACGGGATCTTGGGCGGAGTGCGCCGGCGCTGCGCTGGAGTCAGTCGAGGTGTAGGTCGTCGTGCTGACCGGATCGAACAAAGGCAGCAGGGAAAGGCGATCGGAGTGCTCGAAATCGCGCTGATTCAGCGAGAAAACGAGCAACAAGAGGCCGGCGACGACCAGCACGATGCTCACGAACACGAGCACGATCAGGACATCCATGCTTTGGACCTCCGTGTGAGACGAAACGTGGTCAAGGCCAAAAACCCGATCGAGGAGAGCGGCATCAGGATCGCGGCCGCGATCGGACCGATCAGCCCGCACAGGCACAGCGCGACCGCGACCAGGTTGTAAGTGATCGCGAGTGCGAGATTGGTGCGCAGCACCTTGGCGAGTCGCTTCGCCCAATGCAGCGTGAGGCGCACGGCGCTGACCCCGTCGCCGAGGTAGAAGAGATCCGCGCGCGCCGGCAGGTTCGGCCGGTCGACGGCCGGCGTCGCCGCGCAGTAGGCCGCGTCGAAGGCCAGCCCATCGTTGATACCGTCGCCGACCATCCAGGTGTCGCGCAGGTCGAGCTCGCGCACGCAGCGCGCCTTGTCCTGCGGGGACAAGCCGGCGTGGACGCGTTGCTCGTCGATGTGCAATTCGCGCGCGACACGTTGTACGCGGTCGGGATGGTCGCCGCTGACGAGGTGCACGGCGTAACCGTCGTCCTCGAGCCGGCGCACTTCGTCCACTGCGTCGCGCTTGAGCTCTTCCTCGATGTCGAGCGCCGCGATCAACTTCCCGTCGCGCGTGAAAAATGTTGCGCCGTTCTCGCTCGCTGTTTCATTCAGAGCAAAGGCGCGATTGCCGAGCCTCCAGACCCGGCTCCCGTCGCGAATTTCGAGTCCGCGGCCGGCGAACTCGAGGACCGTGAGGCCCTCGACCAGCGTGGTCGGTCCGCTGCAGCTCAGTTCCGCGTGGATCGCGCGGCTCACCGGATGCAAGCTCTGCGCGGTGGCATGGGCCAGCAGCCGGCGGGCGTCTGGGTCCAGCAGCAGGAGCACCCTTTGCGAACGCTCGGTCAGCCGCAGCGTGCCGCGGGTCAGCGTGCCGGTCTTGTCGAACAGGATGTGGCGCACACGCAGCACGCGGCGCAGGAAACCCGACTCGCGCAAAAAAATGCCGCGCCGGCGCAGGGCCATGTGCACCAATTCGTTGGCGAGCGGCATGGCAAGCCCGAGTGCACACGGGCAAGTGACCACCAGGATCGAGAGCGCGACTTCGATCGCGCGTTCGAAGCCGCGCGGCAACCACAGCGAAAATCCCAGTGCTGCCAGGCCGAGCACCAGCGACACGTAGATCGTCGCGAAGCGGCTCCACCAGCGGTCGTGACGGTCTTCGCGGCCCGCATCCGAAGATCGCGACCTTGCGCCGCGCTCACAACCGAGCAGCGAGTGCAATCGTGAGGCGGCGAAACTCTCGCGGGCAATCAGGCGCGTGGTCGTCTGTCCGGCCTGGAACGCGCCGGCGGGCACGTTGTCCCCGGCTTCGAAGCAGCGCGGCCGCGACTCGCCGGTGATCCAATCGAGGCTCATCGATGCGCGCTCGCCGAGCAACGTGCTCTCGACCGGCAGCAGGTCTCCGGGCAGGATCCACAGCTCGTCGCCGGGCGCGATCTGCGCCGCAGGAATCGTCTCGAGCTCGTTCCCGCGTCGTCGGCGCGTGTACAGGTCGTCGACGCCGTCGCCCGCGAGCAGCGAGAGCCGGTTCTTGTCGAGCACGCGCTCCTGCAGCCAGCGGCCGAGCAGCATCAGCGCGACGAAAATCGTGATCGTGTCGAAGTACGCTGCCTGCGGTCCACGCGCGAGCCAGGCCCAGACCGAGCCGCCGTAACCGAGCGCGATACCGACCGCGATCGGCAGGTCGAGGTGCGCCATGCCGCGGCGCAATCCGCGCCAGGCCGAGACGAAGAACAGCGAGCCGCCGAAAATCACCGCGATTGTGGACAGTGCAAAACTCCAGCGGCCGAGCACGGCGTACAGTGCGCCATCCGAAGGTGCGAGGCCGAGGTAGAAGCACAGACTGAAGATCATCGTGTTCAGCGCAGCCGCCGAACACACGCCAAGGCGCACGACGAGATTGCGCGAAGCCGAAAGGTCGCGCTTACGCTCCGGTCCAAAGCGGTAGCCGAAGCGTTCTGCCGCGCGCAGGTAATGACGCAGATCGAGCTGCGCCGGACGCCACAGGAATTCGACGCGGCCGAGCGCGGGATTGACCCGCAGGTCGATCGCGCCATTTTCACGCGTCCACAGTTCCTGCAGCAGCCACACGCAAGCTGCGCAGTGAACACCTTGAACATCGAGCGTCAGGCGCGCGCTGCCGTTTTGTGCCGGCGTGATCGTGGCGAGCAGGCCGTCGAGCCACAGCAAATTGTCCGCGCGCAATTGGGGCGGCGGCGCGTCCGTCTCGCCGCGAAGTTCGTAGAAGCGCTCGAGCCCCTCGTTGCGCAGCAGTTCATGCACGTTCTTGCAGCCCGCGCAGCAGAAGGGCCCGAAGTCGCGCATCCGCGAAAGCGACAACCCGCAATGCAGGCAGACCTTCGCGCTGCGCGCTTCGACGCGTTCCACCGGCTTGGGCTGCGCTGCGATCACCACAGTACGACCTCGTGAAAGCGCGCGTGCGGCAACAACTCGAGCGCTGCGAGACCGCGCAGCGCAAGCTGGCAGGCCATCAACAAGGCCAGCGTCGCGCCGAGTCTGTAGGAGCTCATTCGCAGACCCTGACCGATCGAACGCACGCCGAACGCGAGTGCCACGAGCAACGGCACCGTGCCCGCGCCGAAAACGATCATCGCCAAGGCCCCGCGCGCCGGACTCGCCGACGCGAGTGCCGCAACCGCGGCCGTGTAGACCGGGCCGCAGGGCAAGAGGCCGTTGGCCAGCCCCAAGCCAAAGCGCGCGGCGAATCCGCGGCGTCCGAGCCCGAGTCGGCTCATCAACCAGCGCGAGATACGTCCAGCAAAGGGCAACGAGGCCAGCGGAAAGACGTCGAACAGGGCGAGCGCGATCCAGAACAGCGCCGCAGCGGCGAGCAAAGAGAGCGTGGCCTGCCAGACGACGGCGCTGGCGTGGTCGGGCAGGAGTCCACCGAGCGCGCCGAGTAGTGCGCCGAGGATTGCGTAACTGGTCACGCGCCCCGCGTGATAGACGGCGGCACTCAGCGCCGCCGAGGGCTGGACACCGCTCTGCTTGGGGGGCAACGACACTGCGCAGACGAGCGGACCGCACATGCCCAGGCAGTGGCCCGCGCTCATCAACAAGCCGAAGGCAAAAAGCTGGGCGAGATCGCCCGGCGCAGTCTCCGCCGAAGTACAGCAGATCTGGATCACTCGTCCTCCGAACGCGCGAGCTCAGCGCGCGAGTCGAGCACGGTGACCAGCAGGTTCCATGCGCACAATGCAAGCGCGGCGACGATCAAGGCCGCGCCAGCCGCGCCGAGCCAACTGAGTTGTTGATTGCCGGTGACGACTTCGATGCTGCGCCGCGGTTGACCGAGGTAACCCTGCACGCACAGCGGCACGAAGGCGAGGTAGACGCCGACGTGGAAAAGGAAGCAGGCGAACAGACCCCAGCCCTCGCGCACGGGCACACCGAACCAGCGCGGCCAGACTTGGTGCAGGCCCGCGAGTAAGGCACCGAGCGTGCCGCCGACGACCAGGAAGTGCAGTTGCGCGGGCACGAAGCTCGTGTTCTCGAGCTGCGTGCCGGTCGGGCCCGCGACCAGAAATGCGCCGGCCATTCCGCCTGCGACCAGCGCGACCACGGCCGCGATCGCATAGCCGAGCGCAGTCGTGACGCGCGCGGAACCCATTGAGAACGTCGTCGCCCACTCGACCACGAGCACGGCGAAGGGCACTCCAGCGGCGAGCACCAAGGCGCTGAAGGCGGTGTCCACCGCCGCGGCATGGCCACGGCCGAGCAGGTGCGCTCCAAAGCCGGCGAAGGCGAGGAGTGCGATTGCGATCACGCTGAGCACCGAGGCCAGCGATGCAGGCTTGCGTTCTCCTTCCTGTTCGCTGAAGACGTCTCCGATCACGGCGACGGCGCCGAGCAACATCGCCGTCAACGCCGGATGGGCCCAGCACCAGAACCAGCGATCGAATTGCACGTCCGCGCCGGCCGTGGCGAAGACGTCGCTCGCACCCGAGCGCTGTGCGAAGAGCATGGCCAGCGTGGCGAGCAGCAGCGGCGTCACCAAGGCTTGTACGAGCCCCGCCGCCGCAAGCGCCCAAGCGAAAAATGGCAGACTAACCCAAGTCTTCTGCGCGCTGCGGCTCGCGATCACTGTCGCGACGACGTTGGCACCGGAAGTCGCGAACGACGAAGCGACGAAGACGATTCCGAGCATGCCCCAGGCGATGCTCGTTTGACTTTTCAACGCAAACGGGATCGCGAAATTCCAGCCGCTGTCGAGCGGCGTCGCGAAAAACGCGACCAGGAAGAAAAGGCAACCGATCAGCAGCAGATGGAAGGCGAGCAGATTGAGCCGCGGCCAGGCCATTTCGCTCACGCCGAGCCGTTCGGGCAAGAGCCAGTTGCCGAGGATGCCCGGGATGGCGGGCAGCGCGACCAGGAACACCATGACCAGGCCGTGCATGCTGTAGAGCCGGCGATAACTCTCCGCATCCGCGCCCGCGCCGCGGCCGGCGATCGGCTGCAATCCCAGGCCGATCGCCAGCACGGTTCCGACGATCAGCGTCAGTCCGATCACGATCGCGTACATCCACGCCAACCGACGGTGATTCTGGGTGAAGAGCCACAATTCGCTGCCCGGTTCGCGCCGCGCTGCGTTTGCCGGAATTGCGCCAGCGTCAGATGAAATCATTTCTTGGTGAAGATTCACTGGAGACTCTTGATGTATGCGGCGAGACCCGCGATCTCGAGTTCGTGCAGCCGGCCCTTAAAGCTCGGCATCACCGGATCGAAGCCTTCGACGACTTTCGCTGTCGGATCGAGCAGCGATTCCTTGATGTATTCGTCGCTCGCTTCGACGACTGCGCCGCCGACCATGCGATGTTCGCGTGCGAGAAAGCCTTTGAACGAAGGCCCGATGAGCTTGCTGCCGTCGGTCGTGTGGCACTGCGTGCAGCCGCGCATCTGGTAGGAGCGCTGGCCCAATTCGATCGGCGGCAGATCGAGCGGAGGACCGGAGATGTCCTGGTACCACTTCTCGTAGCCGCCTTCCTTGTGCACGATCGCTTGTGCGACGAGCAGATCGGGCTTGCGCGTGCTCAGCGAAGTCGAGCGCAGTGTGTACTCGCCGGGCAGCGTCGGCTGGACCCAGGCCTCGCGCTTTTCGCCGACCGCGACCTGCGCCTGCAGGCGGAACGCTGGGATCGCGAAAGTGTAGGGCTCGACACCGCCCTGAAGCATGAACTTGACCGCGCGACCCAACGGCAAATGCAATTCGTTCGAGACGAATCCATTGGGGTAGGTGAAGCTCCAGCCTTTTTCCTCGAGCGCGACGCGAACCTGCAATGCGCCGCGCGGCACGACCTGCATGTCGGCCCACACACGCGCGCCCTGCACGAAGAACGTGGTGACGAGCAGGAATGCGCCGACCGCGATCCAACTCTGAAGCGAGCGCGGGGCCTCCCCAAAGCCTGCCTTCGTCGCTGCGCGACGCATGGCGATCAAGGCGAAGCTGCCCGCGACGAGAATCACGAGGAACACGGCGAACCAGAGGATCAACACGAAAGAGTCGTCGATCGATGCGGCGAAGCTCGAAGCCTGCGGCAGGAGTTCCTTGACTGCTTCGACGGGAGCGGGCTGCGCGACGGGCGTTTGCGCGAGGGCGGGCACGGCGGCGGGCGCCGGCGCAACGCTCTGGATCCAGGTCAAGGCGTTCATCGCTTCACCCCGCCGCTGTTCGCCGACTCCGCGGCCAAAAGTTCCATCGCGCGCTCGATCGGCAGCGAGACCACGCCCTTTTCGCGATTGAGCCAAGCGTAGGATTTCAAACGCGCGGCCTGGGCGGTCTTCGTTTGCACGGTTTCCGCGGGTGTCGCGCTCCAGCCGCGTTCGGCTTTCAACTCAGCGACGCGGCCTGCATAGAACGTCGGCACGAGCAGCGCGAGCAAGCCGACCGTGACGATGAACGCCGAGGCAGCGCCGATCACGGTGGTCATCGAATACGAGCCGCGAGTCTTCATGGATTACATGTTCTCGAAGGCCAGGGACTGCGGGAGGCGCGGATCGCCGACAGGGATCAGCGCGCGTTCAGCGGCGAGGCGCGTGAGCGCGAAGAGCCACAGGCCGCCGACTGCAACCAGGCAAGAGATGTCGATTGGACCAACGAGCGCGCCGGCGCTTTCCGCGTTCGGCACCACCAGCCAGAACAAGTCGACGGCTTCCATGCCGAGCATCCAGATCGCCCAGAAGGTCAACACTCGAAGGTTGCGCTTCGCGTGGCGCGAGAGCAGGCCGGCGAAAGGGATGACGAAGTGTCCAAAGAGCAGCACGGCCGAGACCACGGCCCACGATCCCTCCATGCGCGTCTTGAACCAGAAGGTTTCTTCGGGCAAGTCCGCGTACCAGATCAGCATGAACTGGCTGAAGGCGATGTAGCCCCAGAAGAAGACGAAGGCGAACAGGAACTTGCCCAGGTCGTGGTAGTGCTCGACCGTGACTTCCTTGCCGAGCACGCCCGACTTCTGCAGCCAGCGCAGCGCGAGGATGGCAAAGGCGAAGAACGAAGCCACCGAACCGGCGAAAATGTAGACGCCGAAAATCGTGCTGTACCAGCTCGGCACGAGCGACATCAAAAGATCGAACGCCGCGAAGTTGAGCGAGAGCGCGAAGGCCGCCATCGCCGGCGCGGAGCGACGTTCGAGGGCCAGCGTCGGCTCGACGCCGCTCGCCGAGTCCTGCTCGGTGGAACGCTTCAGCAGCCAGCGGCCGAGCGACCACCAGATGCCGAAGTAGAGCACGCAGCGCAGCGCGAAGAACTTGGCGTTGAGGAACACGGCCTTTCCCGCGAGCAAGGGATCGGAATGCATGTGCTCGGAGTCGGCCCACGGATACAGCGACGAGTTGCCGCGCAGCGCGAGCACGACGAGCGGCGCGAACAGGAGCGCGGTGACCAGCGTATTGGCCGCGACCAGCTCGGCGATGCGGCGCACGACCACGCTCCAGCCGGCGCGCGTCAAGTGCTGGATGATCACGAAGAACAAACCGCCCAGTGAAATGCACAGGAAGAACAGGCAGGCGACCAACCAAGCATGTTGCAGACGCTTGAAACCATCGGCGCGCGCCCAGCCCAGGTACAACGCCGCGCCCAGCGCGAGCACGCCGATGACGAGCGCGAACTTGCCCCAGCCCGCGGCGCGTGCCCCAAGTGTCGGCGTGTGAACTGAACTGCTCATCTGCATCGTGCTCCGTGCTTCACTGCGCCCCCAACTTCGCGCGTTCCGCGACGGGCACGTCGTCGATCGTTGCGTTTTGGGAACGCTGCAGGGCGCGCACGTAGGCGACGATCGCCCAGATGTCATCGATCGGAATCTGTCGACCGTAAGCGGGCATCGTGCGCGCACCGTTGTGCACCGTGTCGAAGAGCTGGCCGACCGAGCGCGAACGTACCAATGCATCGTGCAGCGAAGCCGGCGGCACCCAGGTCTGTTCCTGGAGCTCGGCCGCGCGCAGTGCGACGAGCCCGTCGCCATAACCCGCGCCGCCGTGGCAGGGCGTGCAGTAGATGCCGAAGCGCTCGCGGCCGCGCGCGAGTAACGCCGGCGTCAGCGGCAGCGGAATCGTGTCGACGAAGTTCTCGCCGCGTCTGCCGGTTTGGCGCGCGACGTCGGGCGAAAGTTCATCGAATGCGACCGCTCCGGCGACATCGGGCCGCATCGCGCGGCCGTCGGCGAACACCGGATTGGAAACCTGCGCGCGATGGCGCGTCTGCGAATCCATGTCTTGCACGATGTGAATCGGCGGCGTGCTCGAATCGCGCGAGCGCGCCCAAATGATCGCGGCGAGCGGCAAGAGCGCGAAAGCTCCGAGCGCAACGCCGCCCGTGCGCACCCAGGCCGGCAGCGCGCTCGACTGACCCGAGTCGTGGCACAGCTCGATCGGATAGCGGCTCAACTTCGCCAACAGAGCGCGCGTCTGTTGCAGGTCGAACTTGGGATCGTCGACTTCGACCGCCAGGAAGAAGCCGTCGTCCGTGGCGCGGCGGAAGCGCGCGCTCTCGAAGACCGGTCGATGGTGCTCGGGCAGGCGATTGAGGATCAGCATCCCGAAAAATGCGCCGAAGGAGGCCAGCAATACCGTGAACTCGAAAGTGATCGGGATGTTCGCGGGGATGCCGAACAGCGGCTTGCCGCTGATCTTGAACGGATAGTCGAAAGCGTTCGTCCACCATTGGAAGAACAGCGCGAGCGTGGTCCCGCTCACGCCCGCGATCAGCGCGATCCACGGCAGATGCGTGGCTCCCAGGCCCATGGCGCGTTCGATCCCGTGGATCGGGAACGGGCTGTAGACCTCGAATTTCTTGTAGCCCGCGTCGCGGAACGTGCGCGCCGCCAGCGTCACCGAATCGACGTCGTCGAATTCGGCGAGCAGGCCGTGCAGCACGCGTTCGTTTTCTCCAGCGGCCGAGGCCATCCCTTGCTCAGGCATGCTGCCCCTCCTTGCCGTGCTGTCCGCCGTGCGGATGCGCCACGGGCAACACGCCCTTCACTTCCGCGATGGCGACCATCGGCAGGAAGCGGCAGAAGAGCAGGAACAACGTCAGGAAAAGGCCGATCGTTCCGACAAAGGTGCAAACGTCGACCGCGGTCGGCTTGAAGTAACCCCAGCTCGAGGGCAGATAATCGCGCGTCAGCGAAGTGACGACGATCACGAAGCGCTCGAGCCACATCCCGATGTTGACGAAGATCGAGATCACGAACATGGCCCACAGGTTCGTGCGGATTTTCTTGAACCACAAAAATTGCGGCGTGACGACGTTGCAGAAGATCATCAGCCAGTACGCCCACCAGTAGGGGCCCAGCGCACGGTTGAGAAAAACGAAACGCTCGTAGGGATTGCCGCCGTACCAGGCGATGAAGAACTCGGTGGCGTAGGCCAGGCCGACGATCGAACCGGTCGCCAGGATCACCTTGCACATGTTTTCCAGGTGGCGGACCGTGACCAGCTCTTTGAGCCCGAAAAGTTCGCGCGCCGGCACCATCGTGGTGATGACCATGCCGAAGCCCGAAAAGATCGCGCCGGCGACGAAGTAGGGCGGGAAAATCGTCGTGTGCCAGCCGGGCACCTGCGAAACGGCGAAGTCGAAACTGACCACCGAGTGCACGCTGAGCACGAGCGGTGTAGCCAGCGCGGCGAGGATCAAGTAGGCGCGCTCGAAGCGCTGCCAATGCCGCGCCGAACCACACCAACCCAGCGCGAAGAAGCCGTACAGCGAGCGCTTGAGCTTCGATTTCGCGCGGTCGCGCAGCGTGGCGAGGTCGGGCACCAGACCCATGAACCAGAACAGCAGGGAAACCGTCGCGTACGTCGAGACCGCAAACACGTCCCACAACAGAGGACTGCGGAAATTCGGCCACATTTGCATCTGGTTGGGGACCGGGAACAACCAGTACGCGACCCACACGCGGCCGACGTGCACAGCGGGATAAAGGCCCGCGCAACACACGGCGAATAGCGTCATCGCTTCTGCGGCGCGGTTGATGCTCGTGCGCCACTTTTGGCGCAGCAGGAAAAGGATCGCCGAGATCAGCGTGCCTGCGTGCGCGATGCCGACCCAGAAGACGAAGTTGACGATGTCCCAGCCCCAGAAGGCCGGCGAATTGTTGCCCCACACACCGACGCCGGTCGCGATTAGGTAGACGACCATCGCGAACAGGAGCAGCGTCAGTGCGCCGGTGATCGTGATCGCGATGTACCAGGCGCGCGGCGGCTTGGGTCGCTCGACCACGCCGCACACGCGTTGCGTTACGGACGCGAGGTCGCGGTCGCCTTCGACCAAGACCGGTCGGGCGTAGGGCTCCTCGAGCAGGTGCGCGCCGCTCGTGCTATCCGCCATGGCCACCGGACTCCGCCTTGGGGTTCGAGACTTTCGCGAGATAGGCCGTGCGCGGCCGGATGTTCAACTCAGCGAGCATGTGATACGCGCGGCCTTCGGCGTGCAATCGCGATACGCGGCTCTTCGGATCAGCCAGGTCGCCGAACACGATCGCCTGGGTCGGGCAGGTCTGGGCGCAAGCGGAAACGATCTCGCCGTCGACCAAGGCGCGACCTTCGTTCTTGGCCAGGATCTTCGCGTGCTGAATGCGCTGCACGCAGAACGTGCATTTCTCCATCACACCGCGGTGGCGGATCGTGACCTCGGGATTGAAGAGCATGTGCTGCACTTCCGACCCCGGGCGCTCCGTCGCCTTGTGATAGTTGAAGAAGTTGAATCGCCGCACCTTGAACGGACAGTTGTTGGCGCAATACCGCGTGCCGATGCAGCGGTTGTAGACCATGTCGTTCAGGCCTTCGGAGCTGTGCACCGTGGCCGCGACAGGACAAACCTGTTCGCAGGGCGCGCTCTCGCAGTGCTGACACGTGAGCGGCTGGAAGCGCAACTTCGGCGAGTCCTTCGAGCCCGTGAAATAGCGATCGATGCGGATCCAGTGCATCTCGCGGCCGCGCATGACCTGCTCGCGGCCGACGACCGGCACATTGTTCTCCGCCTGACAGGCGACCGAGCACGCGTTGCAACCGATGCAAGTGTTCAAGTCGATCGCCATGCCCCAGCGCACGGCGCCTGGCGCGCTGTGTTCCCACAGCGATTCGAGCGCGGGGTGATGGCCGCCCTCTTCCTTCTCGCCGCTCGGATTCGCGACGAAATGCGCGAGCGTGGTCTCTTGCAGCAATTCGTGCAGGCGATCGTCGCGGCCTTGCTGCCCGATCTCGTCGTGGACCTCGGGGTCCGTCGTGCGCGCGAGTGGGTAATCGCGACCGGTCGGTTCGACGCTCAGGTAGGCGACGATCTCGAGTGCATCCGAGGCGCGCAGTCCAAAGGCATTGAAGCCAATGCTCGCGACGTTTTCGTCCTCGAGCCCACCGACCACACCCGCAGCGCTGCGGCCGTGGCCGAGGTGCAGGGTGACTGAACCGGCGGCTTGCCCGGGAACGACGCAGGCCGCGCATTCGAGCTCGCGCTTGCCGACTCGCAATTTGACCAGCGTCGCGTCTTCGATGCCAAGTCGCTTCGCGGTCGACGGCGCGAAGAGCGCCGCGTTGCCCCAAGTCATCTTCGTCAGCGAATCCGGCGTTTCCTGCAGCCAAGAATTGTTGGCCGAGCGGCCGTCGAACAATTTAGGATCGGGGGCAAGCACCAATTCGAGCTTTCCGTTGGCCGGCTCAGCTTCGATTGCGCGCGCCGCGGGCGCAGGCACGTCGAAGCGCCGCAAAGCCGGCGCGATCGCAGCAGGCGCGGAGTTCGCCACGAATCCGTCGTGCAGCGCTTGTCGCCATTGCTCGTCGCTCGCGCCCGGCGCCGCCGCCGCTCGCACGAGATCTCGGGCGGACGCGGTTTCGCCGACGAGCGACGCCGCGAGTTCGATGATCGTGCGCCGCTCGAAAATCGGATCGATCAACGGCTGCGTCGTGCAGCGCGTGCCGTCCCAGGAAAGCGCGTCGCCCCAGGACTCGAGCGGATGCGCGCGCGGCAAGTGCCAGGCGCAGGCGCGCGCGGTTTCGTCGCGGTATTCGCCCAGATGCACACTCAACGCGACCTTGCGCAGCGCGCGGGCGAAATCGATGTCCACGGGAGCGTCGTAGACCGGATTGACGCCCAGGATTACCAGGCACTGCACGCTGCCGGCATCCATCTCGCGCGCAAGTGCGGACAGTTCCGCGACCGGATCAGTCTCTGTTGCTTCGGCCTCGTCGACGTAGACCAGCGTGCGGCCGGTGTTGATCAATGCGGCATTCAAGCGATGGACGAGCGCGTGCACGACCGCGGGTTGCCGGCGGCCGACGGCCAGTAGCGCTTCACCGCGGCGTTCGACGAGTTCATCGACCAGCAGCGCGAGGAATTGCTCCACCTCGGTCGCCGCGAGGAATCCGCCGCTCGGCGCAGGCGCCGAAGGCTTCATCGCCGCGTCGAGCGGCCCGGCGAGTTTCGCGTGCACGCGTTGTTCGAGCGCGAGCACGAACGGCAAGACCTGCTCCGCGCGCAGTGCCAGGCGCTCGTCCGCGACTGCGCCGACCGTGGTCAGCGAACTCTCGACGGCCCACAGGCGCAGAAAACTCGCCGCCGTTGGATCGCGGCGGCTCGCAAACGCGCGTGCGTTGCCCAGTGCCGCGGGATGTTCGCCGAAAAGATCACAGTCGAGCGTCACCAGCGTGCGCGCCGCTTCGATCTTCAGGATCGTGCGCAGCGGCTTTCCGAACGCGAGTCGTGCTCCGGCGAGTTCTTGCGCGCGCGAAACCGGCTCCCAGGGAATCCAAAGCGACTTCGGGAAACTCGCCGCAAAGCGTTGGCGCAATCCCGCGAGCGTCGCCGACGAACTTGGCTCCGCGATCACGCGCAGTCCGACGCCACCGTTCGCGCGATGTTCCGCAAGGATGCGCGCGATGAACGGATCGAACTCCTTCCAAGTTCGCGGATACGCGACGCTGCGATCGGTCTGCACCAACCCGCGGCTGTGGTCAGGATCGTAGAGGTCCAGCACCGAGGCCTGCGAGCGCGCCGTACAAGCTCCGCGATCGATCGGATGCAGCGGATTGCCCTCGATCTTGATCGGCCTGCCGTCGTAGTTGGTGACGAGCAGCGACGACGCGAAGCCCGCGCACTCCAGCGCTGTCGCAAAGCGCCGCGTCGTGCCCGGCACGCGACCCTCAGGTCGGCGCTGGAAGGGCAAGATTTCCTCGGCCTGCCAATGACAACCCGAAGCAGAGGCGAGCGCGAGCGACGCGCCCATGACCTGCAGCAATCTGCGGCGCGAAACACCGCTCGCGTCTTCCTGCACGCGCGGCCCAAAGTGCGCGCCCGCTGCGTGCGGATCTCCGACGTGGTTCAGCGATGACATGTCGAACAATCCGTCGAGGGTTTGAGGTTGCGTGCCTTCGCCACTTCGGCGCCGATCTCTTCCGCTGGGCGCTCGGGCGTCCAGTCCATAGAAGTGACAAATTCCGCAGGCCGCAGGTTCGCTGTCGGGTTGCGATGGCAATCCAGGCACCAGCCCATGCTGAGCGGTTGCTCTTGCCGCACGCGCTCCATCGTGTCGATGCGGCCGTGGCAAGTGACGCAGGCGACGCCGCGCGTCACGTGCGCGCTGTGGTCGAAGTAGACGTAGTCGGGCAGATCGTGGACGCGCTTCCAATGCACCGATTGACCCGTGGACCAACTGTCGAAAACTGGCGCGAGCAACTCGCTCTGCGGCCGAATCCGCGCGTGGCAATTCATGCACGTCTCGGTCGGCGGAATCGCCGCGCGCGCGGCTTTCTCGACGGTCGTGTGGCAGTAGCGGCAGTCGAGGCCGAGCTCGCCCGCGTGCAGCGCGTGACTGAACGGAACCGGCTGCTCGGGAGCGAAGCCGACGTTCTGCGTCTTCGGTGATGCACCGTAGGCCACGAGCACAACGACGTAGACACCTGCGACTCCCGCACTAACACCTACGATCGAGCGCAGCCGATTCAACCACTTGGGGAAGAGATTCATCGGGCCGTATCACCGCGACGTGCGGCACTTCCGAAGTCCGTTCCTATGGAATAGCGCACCGCCAAGCCGCTCGCCGACCCGTTGGAGCGGCCCGCGCGCCCTATTCGCCTCGGTCTCCTGTTCGCGGCAGTGTTCATTGGCTCGCGAGTTTCGTCGCGCGGGCCTGCGCACGCGATGCGTCAAATGGCGTAGCGGGCCACCGCCGAAGTCGTATGCCGGCTGGTGGGGTGAAGCGGGCCGCCGCTCGTTACCTTGGGGGAATCATGAACGCCCTGTTGCTCGCTTGTGCGTTGGCCTTGCCGCAGTCGTCGGGTCCCGTGGAGTTCGGGAGGCACGCGCTCGAGGCGGCCTGCGAGCGCGCGCAGCTCGCTCCCCGGATGAAGGACATCGAGGTTCGAGTTGAGGCCGGCGGAGCTCCGGAAACCTTCACGCTTACGACAGATGGAGAGAGCGCCAAGATCGTCGCCGCCGACGCGAGTGGCGCGATGTACGGCGAGTTCGAGCTCGCCGAGCGCATCGACGCAAACGGCGCAAAGGCCTTCGAGAAGTCGGAGACGAAGTGCGCGCCCTATCTATCGGTGCGCGCGATCAATCCGTTCCTGACGCTGCCCTGGGATTCGGACAAGAACGAACCGATCTACGATCCGGCGGCGCTGACGGATCCGGAGCGCTGGTGGTTCCAGAACGAGGATTACTGGACGACGCTGCTCGACCTGATGGCCGAGGCGCGGGTCAATCAATTGGACCTGCACGGCGCATATGACATCGACACGACGCGCTTCCCGAATCTGTATGCGTATTTCATCGACAGCCCGTCGTTTCCGGACGTCGGTGTCGCGCCGGCGATCAAGGCGAAAAACCTTGCGCAGCTCGCTCACGTGATCGAGATGGCGCACGCGCGCGGCATCAAGGTCAGCCTGATGTCCTACGAGGCGCAGTTCTACACACCGCACAATCCGAAACCGGCGTACGAGTCGAGCGAGGCGAATCTCGCGAAGTACACACGCGAAGTCGTCGAGGCGATGATCCGTGCGTTGCCGAAGTTGGATGCCATCGGCTTTCGAATCGGCGAGAGCGGGCATGGAGCGGAGTTCTTCAACTGCTACACGGAAGCTGTGAAAGCGAGCGGGCGAGATATTCCGTTGTATACGCGCTCGTGGATAACGCGAAAGCGCGTCGTCGTTCCGCTCGCGCAGGCTTCGAGCGATTTCACCGTCGAAATCAAGTTCAACGGCGAGCAGTGGGGGCCGCCCTATCCGATCGCGGGCGGTCGCGTGCCGGGCTGGCATTCGTATTCGTTCGAGGATTACCTGAGCGACTCGAACGTGAAGTCCGCCGCGAAAATGTGGGACGGAGTTGTCGCCGCCAACGGCGAAAAGTGGCCGGCGGAGCCGTACAAAATCGTTTGGCAGGTTCGCGCGAACGGGACGCACCGCATCTTTCCGTTCTACGAACCGGATTGGGTGCGCCGCACGGTCGAATCGATGCCGCTCGGAACCGCGCGCGGGTTCTCCGTCGAGATGATGAACTCGTATTTCCCCGCGACGCCGCGCTACTACCTCGCGAATCCCGAGGATCAGTGGTGCAACTGGATCCACCAACGCGACGCGATGTGGCTGATCCAGTGGGGGAGATTGGGGTATGACCCGAAGACGCCGGCGGAGGTGTTCGAGCGGGCGATTGAGAAGCACCTCGGCAAGGAAGTGCGCGCGATCGCGCCTCAATGGAAGGCCGCGAGTCAAATCATCCCGAGAGTGTTCACGGCCTTCTCATTCGGCCCAGATCACCGCGACCACGCGCCGGAACTCGAGTGGGGTGGCACCACCGAGAACTTCATCCAAACAGAACCGTTTGACAGCCATGTGTTCACGTCGATCAAAGAAGCACTGGCGCTTCAAGCGACAGGCGGGCATGACGGACGGAAATCTGCAACAGCTTGGCCCAGCTTGGATCTTCCTTTGCCCGCGAAAGTCCGGACTGCATCCGGGGCCGCGCACGAGATCGAGGTCGCCTCATACATGCTGAGTGTGCTCGGATACTATCAGCGGATCCGCCTGGGCTCTGCACTCGACTTCGCCCTCGTAGAGTCTGGCACGTGCGACGATGAACTGAAGCGCGAGATTGAATCTTGTCTGCAAGTCGCCTTTGGCCCGGGAAGCTGGGGTGCGCTCGCCGATTCAACAGAGGCACAATTCTACAAGCCGTTCACTGACCGCCTCCGTATGGGAACAAATCAGTTCCACTGGAGGGAGGAACTGGCCAAGGCGCGTGACGAAGTCGCTCGAATCACCGAACTCCTGAAGCGTGCTTCGCCGCATCCGAGAAAACCGCCGGCACAATCGGGCCCAGGGAGTTTCAATCCGGGGCCGCAGTTAAAGTTGGGCACGGAAACCGGCGGTGTCCTTCAGGTTCGAATTGACGTAGGCCCGGGCGACTACCAGACGAAGGCCTGGCTGCTCGTCAAGCCATTGCCCAGTTCAACGTTCTTTCACTCACAGCCCATGGAACGGGACAAGCGAGGATTCGTGGCGTATGTGCCGCATTCTCGTGCAGGCCAACTGATCGCGGCAGAGATCGAGGATCCCATTCATCTTCAGGAATTCGCCGGTTCAGAACTTGCTCCGAACCATGTCAATCGGATTCCGGATTGGAACAAAGGTCGTCCATACCTCGTCGTCCCAAGTCTTCCCGGCCCGACTCCGACCTACTACTCCAGCCAGGAAGCCCTCAAGTACCTCAAGCCCGAGTCGCTCGATCCCGCGAAGCACGGGATGATGTTGATCGCGACGCGCGCGTGGGATTTCCATCGCGGATTCGATGTCGCGACGCAGCGCAAGATTCTCGACGCAGTGCGGCGCGGAATGAAATTGCTCGTGCTCCAACAGGACTACACGAGCGGCCGTTACCCGCTCGACTGGTATCCCAAGCGGCCGACGATCGTCAACGCGCCGACCACGACTTTCGATCCCGCCGGAGCGCTCGGGCTCGAGAAAGTCGAGACGGCCGACGTCCTCTATCAACCGATCCAAGCCAGCGACGGTTGGGAAGTTTTCGGCAACGGCGGCATCGCGCGATCGAAGTACGGCGAGGGCGAGATCTGGCTCTGCCAGGCGCGATTGATGCAGCGCATGCACATCCCGGGCTGCGCGCGAAATTTGAAGACGTTGCTCGAGCTTGGCGGACGCGAGAAGCCCGTGGTCGTGATCGACGCGGGCTCCGAAGGCAATCGCTATTCGACGAGCGTCTTTTGCGACTACATGAACGCCCACGACATTCCGTTCCTGACGCTTGGCGAAGTCATCGTCAACGAACAGGGCATGAACTCGTTCGAGGTCGTTCGCGGCCCGATGAGCGCCGATCGGATTCTTGGCGACCGCGGGCCGAAGATGGTCGGCGAGTGGCTGAATTCGAAGATGCGCGCGGCAGTGGATCGGCCAGTGCCGGCGACTCGCGAGGACTTTGAAATCGAGCGCGCGAGGCGCAAGCGCGAGTTCATGCGTTGTCTCGGGCTCGAGCCCTTGCCGCCGAGGACGTCACTCAACGCACGCGTGACTGGCGTGCTCGATCGCGAGGGCTACACGCTCGAAAAAATCGTCTACGAGAGCCGGCCGAACTTTCCGGTGACCGCGCATCTCTTTGTCCCAAAGGGACATGCCGGCGAAAAGTTGCCGGTGATCGTCAACGCGACGGGACATTGGCCGCACAAGAAGACAGAGCCGACCGAACAAATGCGTTTGATCAGCCAGGTGCGCGCAGGATATCTCGCGATCGAAGTCGACTCGCCGGGCTTCAGCTTCGAAGGCGACGCGAAGATCGAGCGTCGTGGCGCGGGAACGCACTTCGATCCGCGCAACATCGCGGGCTCGGTCACTGCGGACACGGTCTACATCTGGGACCTGATGCGCGCCGTCGACTACCTCGCGACACGGCCGGAAGCTGACATGACGCGCGTCGGAATCACCGGTGTTTCCGGCGGGGGACATGCGACGATGTTCGCGTTTGCGGCGGACGAGCGCTTCACTTGCGCGGTTCCCGCGTGCTATCCGTCGAGTTTCCTGGATGGCTGGGACAACGGCTGCAATTGCAATCACGTGCCGGGCTACGTCCAGGTCGGCGATCGCGCCGATGTGATCGCGATTCGTGCGCCCGCACCGGTATTCGTCATCGGCGCGAAGGACGATCCGGAGTTTCCTCCGATCGGCACGCAGCACACCGGCGAGAAGCTCAAGGCCACGTGGAAATTGTTTGGCGCCGAGCAGGATGCGTGGTGGCGGCTGTTCGATGGCGGCCACGACTACAACCAGCCGATGCGCGAGGCGGCAATGGGCTTCTTCGATCTTCACTTGCGCAAGCAGGGCAATGGCTCGCCGGTTGCCGAAGGCCAGATCACGACAGAGCCGCCCGAAGCTGCCGAGTTGGTCTGCTTGCCCGATCCGCCGAAAAATCAACTCACCATGCGGGGCATCGCACGCTCCAACGTCCAGCGTGCGGGCAATGTCGACTACGAAGATGTCCTTGAGTTGAACGGAAGCCAATTCGACCCGAAGAGGCCCTCCCTGTCGCTGAACTTCAAGACGTACTCCAGTATTCCAGGCGAGTCCGGAGTGCCGGTCACCTTCGAATCGGAAGAGGGGATCACCATTCCCGGACTTCTGTATCGCCCCGAGCGCGGCACGCGTGCCGGTGTCGTCTTCGTGCACGAGGGCGGCAAGCTAGCGGCCAAGCGAGATTTTCCAATCGATGAGCTCGTCGCTGACCATCTAGTGTGTCTCTTGATCGACGTGCGCGGCTTCGGCGAACTCGCGGGCCTCGATCCCAAGCTGATGAGTTATCTCGGAATCGCGGACAGCTATGCGATGGCTGTGGACGCTGCCGCAGCGAGGAGAGTGCTACAAAGACTTGAACCCCCTCGAGGTATCAGCCAGTCGATCCCCGTTGTAATCGTTGGCAAAGGGGCATGCGGTTCGCTCGTAGCGCTGTACGCAGGGATCATGCCTAGGGGGCCCTCGCTGGTCGTGGGTCTGGACGCTCTTGAGAATTGGTCTGAACTCTTCGACGACGACGTGCCGACTTGCGCGCTGCAACCGCGCGTCATGTACGGCGCTTCGCTCGAGCGACTGCGCGGTCTGGCCAGCGAGCGCGGCCGCCACGTTGAATGGCAAACCCGCAAATCG
>JAYUUV010000415.1:0-21409 GCA_043754695.1 Planctomycetota bacterium | reverse complement strand
CCCGGGTGGACGTGCTGCTCTTCGACATCCAGGACGTCGGCTCGCGGACCTACACCTACATCTCGACCCTCGGCGAAGTGATGCGCGCCGCGGGCAAGGCGCGCAAGCCGCTGTACGTGCTCGACCGGCCCAATCCGATCGGTGGGACCCTGTTCGAAGGACCGCTGCGAGAAGAACGCTGGCAGAGCTTCATCGGCTACGGGCCGCTGCCGGTTTCGCACGGCATGACCGTCGGCGAGATCGCGCGCTATTTCCAGCGCGAGCTGTCGATCGACGTCGATCTGCACGTGATCGCGATGCGCGGTTGGCGGCGCGCAATGATCTTCGAGGACACTGGCCTGGAATGGGTCCCGACTTCTCCGCACATCCCGCACGCGATCTCCGCCCACGTCTATATCGCCACGGGAATGATCGGCGGCATCCTGAAGAACGTGAACGAAGGCGTGGGTTGGACCGCGCCCTTCGAGACGCTGGCGGCGGAGTTCATCGACGCGCATGCGTTCCAGCAGGCACTGGAAAAGGCCGCGCTGCCCGGCGTGACCTTTCGCGAAGTCCACTACGCGCCGCGCTACGGCAAGTTCCTGGACAAGCATCTGCACGGCGTGCAGTTGCACGTCACCGATCTGCGCGCGTTCCGTCCGCTGCGCACGGCGCTCACCTTGTTGTGCACGCTGCAGAAGCTCTACGGCGACAAGCTCGAATTCGAGCCCGAGCGCACGCTCGGCATCCACTGGGGCACACTGAGCGTCTTCGAAGCGCTGCGCGCCGGCAAGTCGCCCCAGGAAATCGAAACCGGCTGGCGCACCGAGCTCGAGGGCTTCGCCAAGAAACGCGCGGCCGTGCTGCTCTACGAGTGAAACCTGCGCCGCGCGCGGGTCGTCTTTCAGCTGCTCTGGACGCTGAGACCGGCCCGATCGGGACCGAGCGCCGCGGCATCGACGAAGAAGCGCGCGTCGGGATGCTGCAGCAAAAAACTTGCCGGCAATTGTGGGTCGGCGGGTGGCGTGAGCGCGCGGCGCAACGCCGGCCGCTTTTGCTCGCCGAAAGCGAGCAAGCGCACGCGCCGCGCCTCCAGGATCGTGCCGATGCCCATGGTCAGCGCGAACTGCGGTACCGCTACCCCGCCGAAGTCGGCCGCCGCGTCGGCGAGCGTCTCGCGCGCGAGCCGGACGCAACGCGTGCGCGACTCGCGCGCACTGCCGGGTTCGTTGAAGCCGATGTGTCCGTTGCGGCCGAGGCCGAGCAATTGCAGGTCGATGCCGCCCGCGGCGCGGATCGCGGCCTCGTACTCCGCGCAATGGCGCTCGCGCTCGCTCGGGGCGATGTCCCCCGAGGGGATGTGCACACGCGCCGCGGGCCAGCGGATTCGATCGAATAGCTTGGCGCGCATCCACGCGGCAAACGAGCGCGAATCGCCGCTCGCGAGCCCGCAATACTCGTCCAGGTTGAAAGCGATCGCGCCCTCGAGGTCAAGCCGGCCGGCTTCGACGCGGCCTGCGATCTCGTCGTAGACCGCGACCGGAGTTCGTCCGGTCGCGAGGCCCAGCACCAGCGACTTGTTCCGTCCACGAAGCAGACGGCTGAGTTCGTCGATCTCGTCGACGACGAGTCTCGCCGCATGGCGCGGGTCGTCGACGAGTACGAGGCTTGGTCCCATTCGCGAAAGCACAGGCACGCGGGGCAGAGCAGACGCGCTGCACACTCCCATTGCAAGCCCCTCGCAGCCGAAACTCGCGCGACCAAGCTCAGCTCGCCGGCGCGGTCTCGGCCGCGAGCAGCGGCATGAGCAGCAGCAGTTCGAAGCTCGGGAATTCTGCGATGCATGCCTGCGCGCGGCCGACGATCAGATCCTGCCCCGCTGGGTGCGGGAATCCAGGCGGCTGGTCGGCGCGAAGTCCTTGGCAGCCACCCGAGCGCACCGACAGCCCGCGCGGGAAGCGCGGCCTCAAAGCACCGTCCGCCGCACCTCCAATAAAGCTGCCGATCTCGAGCATCGCGTCCTTGGTCGCTTGATCGAGGCCGGGCTCCGCGCGCTTCAGCTTGACCTCGTCCGCGGAGCCGAGCAGCAGGAAACCGGCCAGGGAAATCGCCTCGGGCAGCGGGACCAAAAGTGCGCCGTGGCGCAACTCGCCGCGCAGCTCGAAGGACAACTTGAAAGCGATATGCACCTGCGCGGCGCCGACGGGTTTCGCGCTCCAGCGCTCTGCCCCGGTCGATTCGATGCGGACATGCTGATCGATCAGCATGCAAAGATCGCCGGCAATACGACTGAACACCTCACGCACCTGACTCTCGAACGGTTCGCCTGCTGCGCTGCTTGTGGCCATGTGCTTCGAGTGAATCCGCGGGTCCCTAGTCAGCGAAGTTCCGGGCGGCCAGCGAAACACGGCTCGTCGCGCAGAGTTCTGTGAAAACGTGGAAACGTCGCGAATTCGCGCTGCCGCGCCCGAATGTCGCTCGACGATTCGCGTCCTCGCGGATCGCCGCGAAAATCCAACGATCTCGTTAGAACCAGGCAGCGCAGCGCAACTTGACCGCCAATCGCATGGACACTCTCGAACAGCATCGCTGAGCTTGACTGGAAGTGCGAGCGACGAAGCACGAAACGCGCCGGACATTGTTCGTCACGCGGCGAGACGGACTTGAATCCGTCCGCCACTGCAGCGCTCGATGGACAGCTCCGAATGTCAGCGCGGATAGTTCGTCCAGCGGCGGCCACCGCTTTCAGCTAGAACACGTTTCAAACGTGCAATGCCGCGCGGCCGTTCAAGCGGTCGGCCCCCAGGTGCGCGGCGAGAATCGATCGATCAGTGCGCGCTGGCGCCTGCAAGCTGCTGCTTCAGCGCCGCATCCTCCGGGAAAAGGTCGGCACCTTTTTGCCACGCTTCGACGGCCTTGGCCATCGATCCGGAGGCCTGGTACATGTTGCCCAGGTACAGGTAAGTCTTGGAGTGCTCGGGCTTCTTGGGGCCGGCGTTCTGCTGGCTGATCAGCGTTTCGAACTCGCTGATGGCCAGTCCTTGTTTGCCGGTGAACGCCGGCCAGTTCGAGAGTGAAACGGCCTTGGTGAAGCGCGCCTCCCAGTGCTGCGGATCGAGCTTGAGCGCGGCATCGAACGCCTCGTCGGCTTTGGTACCCCAGTAGCCGCGCTTCATCAGGTTGCCCGCGAAGAGTTCTTGCAGGTACGCGTTGCCAAGGTCGACGCGCAGATTGGGATTGTTGGGCTCGCGCTCGGCGCGATCCTCCATGGCCTTGACGACTTGATCGAGCAAACCGGCCTTGGCGACCTGCTCCCAGACTTTGATCTTGTCGGCGTAGCCGGCATCCGGATCGACGAGCTGCGCCAGCGCTGACTCGAGCGTCAACTTGGTTTCCGCGCCGGCATTGGCCGTCGCGCTCTGCGGCTCGATCGTCGCAGCTTGCTCGCCGGCGCCTTGGGTCGCCGCGGGCTCGGCGCGCACGGCCGTGCGTTCGGCGCTGCCCTTCAACAGGGCCTGTCCGTCGCGCAACTCAGCGATCGCGCGCTGCAGGTCGGCGTTTTGCTGCTCGAGCTTCGCGACGCGTCCATCGTCGGAGGCCGCCACCACGGGCGACTCGAGACTGCCCTTGGGCCACAGCGAAGCGCTCAGCATGCCGGCTGCGGCACCGGCGACAGAGGCGATCAGGATCGTGGCAAGGCTCGTGCGTGTCATGGTCTTGTTTTCCAGGGAATCGGACTTCGAAAGGGTTGCGCGGGCTCAACGCTGACCGGCCACAGCCGGCTCAGGCTTCGTCCAGCCCACACGTTCGTGTCGCGTGCCGACGACTTCCTTCGCGCATTTCATTTTCCTGCGCCCAAGCGCAGTTCGAGTTCGATCGGTTCGGGGGGCCGCGCGTCGATCCAATGTTCCAGACCCGTGCCGTCCGGCGCGCGCAGCACGACGCGCGTGCGTCCGGCGGGCAGGCCTTCGAGTTTGCAGCGGCCCTGCGCGTCCGTGCGCATGAATTCGGCCGGCTGAAACTCGCTGCCGCCCGCGTCGAACAAGGACACGTGAACGCCGGCGAGCGGCGCACCGACTGGACCCTGAACCGTGAGCGTGAGCGCGCTGCCGGCGCCAAGTTCGAAGGCGATCGCAGGCTGCGATTCAACGCCGCGCACGTCGATGCCTTCGCGGGTGGCGAAGCTCTGTCCGCGCACGCCGGAGGCGCGCACGCGATAACGGCCGTCAGGCAGATGCAGCACTCGCCACGCTCCGTCGTCATCGCTGAAAACTTTGGCGAAGAAACTGCACTCGCCCGAGGGCGCTTGGCGCTCGACGACGATCGCCGCGAAACTGACGGGCTGCGCGTCGGCGGCGCTGCGCACGCTGCCATTGATTTCGCCGGCGGGTGCGAGCACATCGTGGACGACGTTGCTTGCCTTGGCAACTTCGACCGTATCGACGAGCACGACGTCCATCGGCGTGCGCACGCCGAGATAGATTTCATAGCTGCCCGGCAAAACGTCCGTGAACTCGAAGCTGCCATCGGGGCCGCACAGCTGCGATCGCCAGCCGCCGTGCACGCCGGTGGAATCCGAGGCCACCGAGTTCAGCGGCATGATCGAAATCTTCGCCGCCGCCATCGGAGTGTGGTCCGCGCGCAGCACGCGGCCCGCCAGGCGCGAACCCGACGGCGTGGCGAGGAAATCGACGGTCACGGCAGATCCCGCGCGGACGATCGACTCGCGCATTTCGCTGCTCGACTCATGCGCGTTCGTTTGCGGCGCGGAGCGCGTGGGCTCTACGCGCACGACGACACATTCGCCGGCGGGCAGGTCGTCGATGCGGTAGCTGCCGTCGGCGGCGGTCACGGCCCAACCGTAGGATCGTCGCGGAAGCGCGAACACCGCGCGCTGCGGCATGGCCACGATGCCGGTGGAACTCCAGGCGGAACCGTCCTCGCGCTCGACGCGGCCGCTGATGCTGCCACCAGGCACAATTTCGAGCGTGAGTTCGGCGCCGTTCGCACTGGGCAGCAACGCGGCGCTCCAGTGCGGGGCGAAACCGGACTTGACCGCACGCACGACCGTCGAGCGCTGCGCCAGATGTTCGAATTGGAAGCGGCCGTCGGCGTCCGAAAGCGCGAGCGCCGCGGGATTGTGCGGGCTCTCCTTGCAGTCGAACGGCAACAGCGATCCGGGAAAATCGCTCTCCGAGATCAGCACGACTCCGGCCAGCGCCGCACCGCTTGCCGCGTCGATCACGCGCCCCGCGAGACTCGCGCCGACTTGGAGCAGGACGTCGAGATCCACGCCCTGGGGGCCGAGAGCCACGTGCTCGCGCGTCCACAATGCATAGCCCTCGGCGCGCACAAACACGCTCCAGTTTCCGTCCTCGAGCCCGCTGAACTCGAAGCGGCCGTCCTGATTTTCGAAGACGGTCGCAGTCGGCAGCGAGGTGCGCGGCAATTCCAGCTCGCGCAAAAGGACCACGCAAAAGTTCGCGATCGACGGCTGCTCCGCCGAATGCACCATGCCGCCGAGCAGCGCAGCTCCGCGCAGGGACCCTGGCGTGATCGCGGACGGAATTGGATTGCGCGCAATTCCACTGGCTTGGGGCATGCTTCCAACGACCGTGACCGGGTCGCGGTTCAGCGCGACCGTCGGCGGACGCGTATCGAAGAGTACGCCTGGCTCGAGGTCCCGTCGGCTGCCATCGCCGGCCGTATACCGCACGCGTCCCGCGGCCAACCTGGCGCGCACGAAGCCCTGTGGATCGCCGCTCAGGTCCAGGTCCGCCGTCGCGCATTCGAAGGCGCCGAATGAGCCGTGCACCCGGCCCAAGAATCCGCGCAGGCAGAATTCGCCGGCCGAGGTTTCCACGTCCGCGCCGCGGCCGCTGGGCGCGAAACGCGCGTGACTCGGACCAGCCATGGCGAGCGCGCCTTCGCCACAGACGAGCGCAGCCCGCCTGCCGCTGGGGACGAAGACTTCGAGTTCAGCGGCGCCAAGTTCCAGGCGCGCGACGTCGGCGTCGGGCTGCATGGCGATCCAGCGGTTGTCCTCTTCGCGCGTGGCAACCCGATCCAGTCGAGCACTGGAAACGAAGTCTTCGCGTTCAGCTGCGCCGAGATTCTCGCCCACGACGGCGGCCGCAGGCTGCACGGCGATCCAACGGCCGCCGTTTTCGCGCACGGCGACTCGCGCACGATCTAGGATCGCGTCGCGCGCGAATTCCGAGCGCTCGAACAGCGCGACGCCGAGCCAACCGAGCAGAAAACTTGCGGCGGCGGCCAGCGCCACGGCCAACACTCTTCGTTGGCGCGCGGGTCTGCGTTGCAATGCCGCCACAGCCGAGTGCGCGACTTCCTCCCGGAAGCCTTCGCGAATCAGCAGCGGCCGATACGACTTCTGGAACAGCGCGACCAAATTGGCTTCGAGGAAATCCTCGCGCTCGCGTGCGGAGGGAGTGCTCATTCGAGTCCTCCGCGTTTTTTCGCCAGCAGCGCGAACACGCCGGCGAAGGCGATCCGCGCGCGCGTCAACAGGGATTCAGCCGCCTTGGGCGAGCGGCCGACGCGCTGTGCCACGGTCTGTGTGCTCTCGCCATCGACGTACTTCGAGAGCAAAGCCTGGCGATAATCCAACGGCAACTCCGCGAGCGTGGCGCCGACGAGGTCGCGGGTCTCGCGTTGCTCGAGCACCCAGCCCGGCAACGTGGCCTCGTCGACTCTCGCGAGCCAGGCGTCGATCTCGCCTTCAGCGGCTTCGATCGCATCGGCCAGGGCCAGCGGCCGGCGCTTGCGGCGGCCGGCGCGAATCTTGTTCTTGGCGATGCCCGCAAGCCAAGTCTGCAGCGTCGAGCGGCCGTCGAAGCGGCTCAGGTTCTCGAAGGCCACGACGAACGTGTCCTGGACCAGGTCCTCGACTTCAGCCGGCTGCGCGCCCATGCGGTAGTGCGCAAACTCGTACAGCGGCCGGAAATGGCGCGCGAAGAACTCGTCCGCGGCGGCGCGCTCTCCGCTGAGAATGCGGCGCACGAGTTCGGCTTCGTCGCTCGGGGGGTCCAGTTGGGGCAACACGCTTGGCTAGTGTGTCCCAGGCGCCAAAGATCCTTCGAAAATTCCGTCCGGGAGCGGACCAGCGACTCGCTCAACCCGCCTTGGCCAGCAGCACGATGCGTTCGCGCTTGGATACCACGACCCCGCCGGGCCGTTCGACGGTCACCGCGAACATCGCCACCTTTCCCACAGGGAGCTTGGCCTGGATCGGCACGATGGCCTGGCCGGAGCGGATGTCGAATACGCCACCGTCGACCGGGGTCTCCGTCGGGTGATCGGCGTCGAAGATCCACAATTGATATTGCTCGCGGGTGATATCGTTCGGCGCCAGGCCGTTGATCTTCATGTAACCCTGCTGGCGTGCGCTGCTCCAGAGCACAGAACCGCCCGCGCCCTTGGCCGCGGGATCGCCCAGCGTGGACCAGTCCACGCGCAGCAGATCGCCGGCCTCGCGTTCGAGCGCCGCGACTTGATCTGCAGGATTGGCCGGACCGCTCCCGACGATACGCGGCCACCAACCCGCGAGCGCGGCGATCAACAGCGCGGCAGCCGCGAGCCAGGCCGGGTTCGTGCGCCGTTCTCTAGGCACAGCGACTTGACGATGCTGCAGCGCGCTGGACGTCGTCGCGGCTGCGGCCGAGGCCAGGATACGCGCGCGCAATTGGGGAGAGAGCGCGACATCCCGAGCGGGGAATAGCGCGAGATCGAGCGCGGCGGCGGCGAGTTCGAGCTCGTCGGATTCTCTCGCGTCGTTCGGCGCGCCGCGCGAAAGTGCCGCGAGTTCGGCCGCTTCCAACGGCGTCAGACCGGCGAGCGCGCGGTCGGCGCGCAATTCGTCGCGGCGTGCCACGTTCGGTTCGTGGACGGCACTCACGTCGAGAGCTCCATGGACTGGGCGCCACCGGCCGGTTTCGAACGACGCGTGAGCAAATCGCGCACGCGCTCGAGTCCGCGGCGCGCGTGGGTCTTGACCGTTCCAAGCGGCAGGCCGGTGTTCGCGGCGATTTCCTGGTGCGAGAGTCCGCCGTAGATCGACAGGCGCAGCACCTGTTGCTGCTCGGGCCGCAACTGCGCGAACGCACTACGCGCGGCCAGCGCCTCGTCCTGCAGCTCGGCGCTCTCGTGCGGAGTGGCATGTTCGGCGACGATCACTTCGGGCAACTCGACGCTGTCGGCCTGGCGCGAGCGGCGGCGGCGAGCATCGATCGCCCTGCGGCGCGCGATCATGGCCACGAAGGTCGGCTCGGGGCAGATGCTCGGGTCGTAGCGCGGCGCGCTCCTCCACAACTCGATGAAAACTTCCTGGACGACGTCGTCGACCTCCGATCCGCCGGCGAGCAGACGTCGAGCCAGCGAGCCGACGAGGCCACCGTAGCGGTCCAGGCATTCCTGGACCGCCTGCCGGTCGCCCTGCGCGATGCGCTGGAGCAGACTCTTCTCGGCGGATTGCACGCTGGGTCGTGGACTGGGTCGAAAACTTTGGCGCTTCGCTGGGCGAAGGCGCGGGTCAACGGAACGGGGGCAGGAGGATAGGATCACGGTGTCGCAGATACCACCCACGGTTCTGGGAGCGGAGCTTTTGTAATCTTCGCCGCAGGGGCCGAACTGGATTCAACGGCCTGTAGGCTTCACCCCCGCATAGGTGTCCCAGCGGCCCCGGGTTCTGCGCTCTTCCAGCGTGAGACCTGCGGCCGCGAGCGCCGCGAGTGTCGCCTCGCGCAGATCCGCGCGACAGCCGCTGATGGCGAACCAGCCGCCGGGTTTCAGTCGGCGCGCGAGCTCGCCGGCGTGGGCCTGAATCAGGTCGGCGAAAAGATTCGCGCACACGCCGTCGAAATCGCGATCCTCGGAGCGCAGGCACTCGAAACCGCCGACGCGCCAGTGGCAGTTTTGCTCGACGGCGTTGTCCTTGGCCAGACTTTCAGCGTAGGGCAGCGCGGCGGGATCGATGTCAAATCCGAGCGTCGAACTCGCGCCGCACATCGCGCTCGCCACGGCCAAAACTCCGTTGCCGCAACCAGCGTCGAGAATGCGGGCCGCGGGGCGAACACGCGCTTCGAGTACACGCAGGCACCCGCGCGTCGTCGGATGTCGGCCCGTTCCGAAGGCGCCGCCAGGTTCAAGGATCAGCCGGCGGTCGGTGGCGCGCAGCGGTTTCACATAGTCGTGCGGCACCACCGCGAAGTGGCCGATGCGGAACGGCTTCCAAGTTTTTTTCCAGGAGTTCGCGTAGTCCTCGGGCGGAAGCCGGAAAAATCTCGCGCTGAGTCCTTCGAGTTCGTTCGCGCCCGTGGCTTCGGCGAGGAGCGCGAGCCTGACTTCGATTTCGGCGCGCAACTCGGGCGTGTCGACGGCCTCGGCCACGAACGTGCGCACGTAGTCGAAACCGGGCGGAGCGGGATCGCTGGCGAGCGAAGGCCGCCCGAAGGCGACACTCGTACAGGGGCCGAGAGCCAGCACGTCGGCGACAAGCTCGAGCCAGCCTTCGGGCGCGAGGACGCGGATCTCGGTCCAAGCGGGATGCGGGGAACGGTTCAAGCGCGACACGGTATCGCCCGCCGCGATGCAATGCAGTCCGCGCACAGCGGGCGGCGCGAAAAAGCGCTCAGGCGCGATGCATGGCCCAGCGTTCGACCATCTCGAGCAGCGCGGCCTGCTTGGCGGGCTTGGCGAGGTAGTCGTCCATGCCGGCCTCCAGGCAGTTCGCACGGTCGCCCTCCATGGCATTGGCGGTCATGGCCACGATCGGAATGCGGCGCTCGCTGCCCTGCTCCTGGGCGCGAATCATGCGCGTTGCTTGGAAGCCGTCGAGCACCGGCATCTGGCAGTCCATCAGGATCACGTCGAACGATTCGAGCGCCAATTTCTTCAGCGCCTCCTGCCCGTCGACGGCAATCGTCGTTCGATGCCCGCGCTTGGCCAGCATGCGTTCGGTGATGCGCTGATTGATCGCGTTGTCCTCGACCAGCAGGACGCTCAGCGCGCGCTCGGGGGCGCCGGCGGCTGCGATCGCGGCCTGCTCAGCGGGCGCGAATCCAGGCAACAGGGGCGCCTGATCCTCGAGTCGCGACGACACGGGAACGGCCTGGGGCGCGCGCAGGCAGAGTTCCAGTTCGAAGACGCTGCCCTTGCCCAGTTCGCTCGAAGCACGGACCGATCCGCCCATCAGCAGGGCGAGCTGCTTGACGATCGCCAGGCCCAGTCCCGTTCCGCCGAAACTGCGGCTCATGGAACCGTCGGCCTGGGTGAAGGGAGTGAACAGTTTCGGCAGCACTTCTGGGGCGATGCCGATTCCGCTGTCGCAAACCCTGATCAGGATGCGCTGGGCCCCGTCGTGCTGATCCAGGCAGCGAACCTCGACGTCGACGGAACCGACACTGGTGAACTTGAGCGCATTGCCGACCAGGTTCAGCAGGATCTGACGCACACGAACCGGGTCGAGCAACAGCGCGGACGGAAGCTTGGCATCGATCGAGAGCGTGAAGGCGAGCGCCTTCTTCTGGGCCAGCGGACGAAGGCTCGTCATGGCCTCCTCGCAAACGACGCGCAGATCGCTGGGGAGCGGCGCGATCTCGAACTTGCGCGCTTCCATCTTCGAGAAGTCGAGCACGTCGTTGACAATCGTGAGCAACGACTCCGCCGACAGTTGGACGTTGAGCGCATATTCGCTCTGCTCGCTCGTGAGCGGAGTGCCGAGCAAGAGTGAGGTCATGCCGAGCACGCCATTCATCGGCGTGCGGATCTCGTGGCTCATGGTCGCCAGGAACTCGCTCTTGGCCCGGTTGGCGGCGTGCGCGGCTTCGAGCGCCGCAGCCAGTTCCTCGAGCGTGCGCTCCTGCTCCGTGTTGGCCAGGATCAGTTCCTCGTTCTTGACGCGCAGTCCACTCAGCGAATTGGCGAGCGACTCGCGCATTTCGTCGAGCGTGCAGGCCAGACTGCCGAGTTCGTCGCCGGTCGCGATCCTGACCGGCGAGTCCAGATCGCCGCGTCCTAGGCGCGCGGCCTGGGCATCGAGTTCGCGCAGCGGTCGCGCAACGATGCGATTCATCAGCAACGCGAGCAAGCCGGCGAGTGCGATACAGGCCAAGGTCAATTGAATGGCGATCCAGCGCGCGTGGCCCGCGATCAGATCCTCCATGGGCTGCGTGGAAATGGCCAAGGTCAGCGTGCCCTGGGATTTCTGCGGCTCTTCGGGCCGTTCGGAGGTCGAGATGTCGGCGACGTACTCCTTGTACATGCTCGTCTCGAGTCGCTCGCCGGACTTCGCGCCGAAAACTTTCACCGCGACGAAACCGTCGGGGCGTTCGATGCGCACGAACACGATGTCAGAGCGATGATTGGCCAGGCCCTCCATGGCCGTGCGGATCACCTCGTAGTCCTTCGACAACAAGGGCTCGATGCAGGACTGAGCCGACGCAAAGGCCATCGCGTCGCCGCGGCTGTCGAGGGCGCCTTCGAGGATCTTGCGCTCGCTACGCAGCGTCCAGACGCCGAGGAGCCCGAAGACCACCGCGACGAAACACATCGTCGCCGCAATCAGCTTGACTCCCAGGCGCGCGCCCTTGCGACGCGTCGATTGGGAGTCACTTGCCACTTGGAGGGGACTCGAAGGCCTCCGCGGCCCGCATGCTTTGTTGGACGGGCAGGTACTCGGCGTCGCTGGTTGCCGCGAAGCCGGAGATCTTCAGCGGCTTGAGGACCAGCGGATCCTTGAGCTCGAAAAGCGCTGTGCGCAAGGCGCTGACGACTTCCTGTTCGAGGCCCGCGCGGGCGGCCCAGGGCTTCGTCACGTTTTGAAAAGTTACCAGCGCGCGCAGCTGGCCCTTGGCATCCTCGCAATTGGACTCCTTGACCGCGCCCGCTTCGAAGTCGCCTGCGAGCACCGCGGCAGCAACCTTGTCGTGGCGTTCCAGGTACTCGTGGCGGCCTAGATCGCCGGCGTGGATGCCCGCCTTGAGCAAATGCTCCTGGACGAGATAACGGCCGATCGTCGAGTTGCGGTCGCCGAACGCGAAGCTCCTGCCGCGCAGGTCGGCAAGCTGAGTGATCTTCGAGTCGCGCGGTACGACGATGCAACCATTGAACAGCTTCCTGCCGTCCTCGAGTTCCATCGCGATCAGGCTGAGCGCATCGTTTTTGTGCTTGGCCGTGATATAGGAGGCCGGGCCGAAGCGCACGAAGTCGACATTGCCCTTTGCAAGCGCCTCGATGCCGTCTTCGTAGGTCTTGAAGATCTGCATCTCGATATCGGTGGGACGGCCGAGGCGCTTCTCCACGTCGGTCTGGATCGCCTCGAGGACCGGAGTGAACTTGCGGTACATCTCCGTGGCCTTGTCTGACTGGTAGACGCCGAAGCTCAGGTGCAGAGCGACCGGCTTGCCCGTGCCGGTCTTGATCACGTCGGGAGTCGGTTCCTGGGCGATGAGACTCGAACCGAGCAGCAGAACGATTGAAGTCAGGGCGGTGATGATTCCGAGGGCGCGCATGGTCAGGGATGCCCGCGGGGGGTTGGGTCGCGAGGCGACGTCCCGAGGGTGCGGCTTCTTCGTCGGGGCTGCGCGAACGACTTGAGCAGCCCCCGGCCCCCGCCCCCCCAGAACGGGCAGGGCGGGCCCTGTATGGGCCCGGGCAAGGCTCGCGCCAGGGGCGGCGTTCCAACTTTGCGAAATCTCTCAAAAATCGGCCCCCCGGGAGTCAGGACCGTCGGATTCGTCGTCGGTTCACTCTGCCCAGCCCAGTGGGCTCGCCCCCGAGCCCTCTGGCGAGTGCCGCGTGGGCTCGTTCCGCAGCACCAACGATGCGCGTTCCCGCCGCGCCACGATCGACCTGACTCGCCGAGCATCCCCCATGGCCAACACCAAGCACTTGCGCGGAGTCACGATCACCCATCGGCGAGCCGAGCTTTGGACCTGGAAGCTGATCAGCGCGCTGATCCTGATGGCGTTCGTGCTCGTCCCAGACGCCCGGGCGATCCCCTCGCCCGACGTGGTCATCAGCCTCTTCGCCAGCGCCGCGCAGGTGCTCGGGGTCGCGACCGTGATTCTGGGGCGCTGGTTCTTCGTGCGACGCGGGCAAGGCAGTGTCGGCGGGGCTTCGCGTCGCTCGAATTTCGCCGTGCCCTTCGCCGCCGCGGGCGGACTCTTCCTGGTTTCGCTGCTGGGCTGGGGCTTCTACTACTTGCATGTCCAGGACCAGCGCATGGCGCGCTTGCAGGTCAACCTGGTGCGCACGTCGGTCGAGAACGGAAAACTCGTCGGCGACGTCAACCTGAAGACGCTTTCCTTCAGCGATCAGAAGAAACGCAGCGACGGCCTGACCACGGAACAGCTCCAGGAGCTGCTCGACGGCGGCGACATCGCGGAGCCGGTCTTCGACATCCGCGAGACGGAGGAAGTCGAGATGGGCGCGATCGCCGGCTCGCGGCACATGCGCTATCCCGACCTGCTGCGCCATCCCGAGCAGTACCTGGCGCCGGGAGCTTCGGTGATTCTCTTGTGCTTCAACGGCAATCGCAGTTCGGAGACCGCCGATTCCCTGCGCCCGCTCGGCTACAAGCCGCGCTTCATGATCGGCGGCTACGAGAAGTGGTGCGCCGAGGAGCGCGCGCTGGTCATGAAGCCGGGCATCGTGCGCAAGGACCTGCGCGAGATCCCGGACTATCCGAGGAAGGAAGTGCTGCTCGACACCGACGAAGTGGTCAAGCTCGTCAACGAAGAGAACGCGCTGTTCCTCGACGTGCGCTACCCGGGCGAGTTCGAGATGCAGGGTCACCTGCCCGGCGCCTGGAATCTGCCGATGCGCAGCATGACCACGCCCGAACTGGAAGCGGCCCTGGCCGCGATCCCCAAACGGCCGATCATCGGAGTTTGTTACGACAAACGCGGCTCGTTCTATGGCTTGATCGTCGGCTCGCGGCTTTCGCGCTTGGGCTACGACTGGCGCGGACGCTACACGGTTCCCGAAGAGTACTTCGTGCCAGCGAAGGACAAGGCACACGTGCTGGCCTGGCAGGAAGCGCACAAGGGCAAGAGTCTGCTGGCGGCAGTGGCCGGACCGCTGCAGCAAAGCCTCGACTACCTCCAAGAGAAGACCGGCAGTCTGGCCTGGGCCATCTTGGCCCTCGTGCTCGCGCTGCGCCTTGGATTGCTGCCGTTCACATGGAAGGCGGAGCGCGATCGCCTCGAGCAACGGCGCCTGTCCGAAAAAATCGCTGACCTAAAGCAAGCCTACGGGGACGATCGAGCGGGCGCGTCGCGCGCAACGATGCGTCTGATGAACGAGCGCGGGATCCGCCCGTTCTTCAACCTGCTCGGCACGACCGCGCAGCTGTTGTTCTTCCTGGTCTTTTTCTCCGTGGTGAGCAGCGCCAGCGCCGCGAACGAGGGCGAAGGATTCCTGTGGCTGCCCGCGCTCTCGGGCGCCGATCCGTCGCGCGGCCTGCCGATCGCGATCGCGCTGCTCGCGCTGGTCCAAGTGATCCTCACTGCCAAGCAACGCACGTGGGTACTGTTCTCGATCGCGGTCGCCCTGGCCTGTGGTCTCTACCTGCTCGTGGCCCAGGCCTCGGGCGGCATCTTGCTCTACCTGTGCGCCAACCTGGCCCTGATGGTCGTGCACAGCGTGCTGGTCGGCGCCTGGTTCCGCCGCGCCACGCGACTGCCGTCCTGCACGCGCACTCTGGATCTGGGAGACGCACCGATCGTCCCGCTGGAACTCGCCGGAATGGTCGAAGGCAGCGGCAAGAAAGCTGCGCGTCTGGCCGAATTGATCGCGGGCGGCTTCGATGTGCCCGCGGGTTTCGCGGTTCGTACCAGCGCCGTGGAGCGCTTCCTGGCCCGGGGAAGTTGGGCGCCCGAAGACCTGGCCGCGATTCGCGCGGCGCACGTGCGCTTGAACGTCGAGCGCGTCGCCGTGCGCAGCTCGGGGGCCAACGAGGACGGAGCCGAGGCCAGTTTCGCGGGCGTCTACGAATCGGTACTCGACGTCAGCACGGACAAACTGGTCGAAGCGCTTTCGCGCGTGGCAAAGTCCAACACCAGCGCGCGCGCGCGCGCCTATTCGGGCGCGCAGCAGGCTCCCGATCGACTGGGCATCGTCGTGCAGGCCATGGTGCCCGCGGAATATGCCGGCGTGCTGTTCACCGAGCACCCCGGCGAGTCCGGCGCGATGCTCGTCGAATGCGTCAAGGGTCTGGGCGAGGAACTCGTCAGCGGCCGCGCGCAGCCGACCAGCCATCGCTTCGGTCGGGCCAGCCATGATCCGCTCGACACGGCAGCGGCCCCGCTCGACCTGAAGCCGCTGATCGAAATGTGCGCGCGCGTCGAAACGCTCTTCGGCCGCCCGCAAGACGTCGAGTGGGCCTTTGCGAAAGGGCGCTTCCACCTGCTGCAGGCGCGCGACATCACGCGCACTTCGCGCTCGGGAGTCGACGCGCACGCGCTGCGCGAGGACGAGCGCGCGCGGCTGTTGGAACTGGTGCGCGGCAGCGCGGCCGACGATGTCGCTCTGGCGCAGAACGAACTCTCCGAATTGCTGCCTGAACCGACGCCCTACAGTCTGGCGCTGATGCAACAGTTGTGGGCCCACGGCGGCAGCACCGATCTCGCCTGCCGCGAACTGCGCGTGCCCTACGATGTGCATCCTGATTCAGGCCCGCTCGTGGTCAACGCCTTCGGCCGCCTTTACATCAGGCGCGCGGAGGAAGCGCGTCGCCTGGCCAAGGGACCGGGCTCGCTAGCCAGCTTCCAGCTCGCGCGAGACGCGGAACAAATCGAACGCCGCTTCCGCGAGGAGTTCTTGCCCGGCTACCTGCGGCGCTCGCGGCTGGACCTGGCCGTGGATCTCACGCGACTCTCGACGGCAGAACTCGCGGATCTGCACCGCGAAAGGCGCGCGCTCTTCGTGCGCGAAGTCTACGTGCAGGCCGAGATCGTCAACATCGCCGCGGATATCCTGTTCAAGGTCGCGCTGCGCGCACTCCTGAAAAACGGCCTCGACCCGGCCGAGCATCTTGCGCACACGCCGCGCACGGTGGTCGAAGAGGGCCTGACTTTGCTCGCAGACGTGGGCCGCGGCCTGCGCCTGCAGCATGAGTTCCTTGCCCAGCATGGCCACCGCTCGCCGCTGGACTACGAGCTCGCGGCAGCGCGCTACGCCGAGGATCCGGCGCTGGTCGACGAGATGGCCGCCCGCGCGGCGCTGACGCCGCCGCAACCTCGCCGGCCGGCGCCCGAGTTGCCCGGCTCGCGCGTGTTGAAGCTCTCGGTCGATCGCGCGCGCCGTTTCGCGGCCTTGAAGGAAGAGGCCAAACACCATGCACTGCGCGAACTGGCCTTCCTGCGCGCTGTACTCGTGGAACTGGGCATGCGCTCAGCACTGGGCGATCGCATCTTCCAACTGACCCCCGATGAAGTCGATGGGCTTGGAACTTCGGCGTTGAGCCTGTCCGATGCGCGCAGCCGCTGCGCTGAGCGCATGGAACGCAGCGAAGCCTTGCTGCAAGTCGCGCTCTCGAGCCAGCTCTCGCCGCGCGCGCTCGAGTCGCTCGATGTGGAGCAAGGCCAGGTCATCCTGGTCCGCGCTTCGCACTCGCGCCTGAAGGGGATTCGCGTTTCCGGCAGCGGCGGTGTCTGCGGCCGCGCCCGTGTGCTGCGCCATGCCGGGGAGATCGATGCGCTGCTGCCGGGCGAAATCCTGGTCGCGCGCTTCACCGACCCGGCCTGGACACCTGTGTTCCCGCGCTGCGGCGGAATTGTCACCGAAGTCGGCGGCTGGTTGAGCCACGCCGCAATCCTGGCCCGCGAGCACGGAATCACAGCCATTGTCGGGGCTGGCGCTGCGCTCGACTCGGTGTGCTCAGGCGATCTGCTGCGTCTGGGCGAGGACGGATCCGTGCAACTGTTCAGCGATCGGCGCCTGGAACGGCGTTCGTCGTTGCGCCTCGATGTGCTCGTCAGCGGTTCCGGCGCTGAATTCCGCGGCGAACTCAGCGACTTGAGCCGCTTCGGTGCCCGGCTCAACCTGAGCAGTGGGTCGCTTGGCGTTGGACAGCGATATCAACTCGACGCCCACGATGGCAGACCGATCGGCGAAGCCCAGGTGGTTCGCAATGGGACACCCGGGCTGTACGGCCTGTCCTTCGAGCAGCCCCTGGTGCTGGAAACCTGGTAGCCGACTCGCAGCCGCAGCCTGGTTCTCGTCGGGCCTGGGGCTCTCCCCCAAGCTTCAAGTAGTCTTCATCAGCCCTTCATGGCCGTGGCGTCGCATGACGGCCCTGGAGACCCTGTACAAGAAGATTCCGACAAGATGAGCACCCGCGAGAAAATTCTCGTCATCGAGGACGAGGCCGACATCCTCGAGGTCACGCAATACAACCTCACGCGCGAGGGCTATCGCGTCAGCACCAGCCGCGACGGCGAGGAGGGCCTGGCCCGGGCGCGTCGCGACGCACCCGACTTGGTGATCCTCGATCTGATGCTGCCGGGGCTCGACGGCTTGGAAGTCTGCCGCCGCATGCAGTCGGACCCGATCACTTCGGCCATTCCGATCATCATGGTCACGGCCAAGGGCGAGGAAAGCGACGTGGTGATCGGCCTGCAGTTGGGCGCCGACGACTATGTGGCCAAACCCTTCAGTCCCAAGGAACTGGTCGCGCGCGTGCGGGCCGTACTGCGCCGCGGTCCTCTGCGCGAAGAGCGCAGCGCCAGCGAACGGATCGTGCGCGACGGTCTGGTCGTCGACGTGGGCAAGCACCAGGTCGTTGTGGACGGCGAGGCGCAGATCTTCACCGCGACCGAACTGCGCCTGTTGCACTTCCTCGCCGCCCATCCGGGCCGGGTTTTCGCGCGCGATCAGTTGCTCTCGCGGGTCATCGGCGACCACGCCGTGGTGATCGACCGCAACATCGACGTGCACATCGGCGCGATTCGCCGCAAACTGGGCCCCTACCGCGAGCTGGTCGAGACCATCCGCGGCGTGGGTTACCGGTTCCACGACGCGCCTTGAAAGCTCGCGCCATTTCGACGGCCAACCTCAAGCTCTAGATGCTGAGCTCTCGCTTCTTCTGGAAGCTGTACGCTGCATTCGTGGCCGTGGTCCTGGCGACGGCCGCGTCCGCGCTCGTGCTCGTCGAGCGCAGCGTCGAGCGCGATGCACGCCAGGAGATCGAGCGTTCGCTCTCGATGAAGCTCGCCTTGTTGCACGAGCTCTCTTTGGGAGTCCTGGAAACCAGGGATTTCGCGGCCCTGCGCACGCGCATGCCGAGCCTGGGTCGCGAAGCCGGCGCGCGCCTGACGGTCATCGAAGCCGACGGAACCGTGATCGCCGACTCCGAAGAAGATCCCGAGCGCATGGACTCGCACCTCGAGCGCCCCGAGATCCAGCAGGCTCTCGTGCAGGGCGAGGGGCAGGCGCAGCGTTTCTCGTCCACGCTGCGCACGACGCTGGTCTACCGAGCGCGGGCCGTGCGCCGCGCGGGGAAGCTGCTGGGTTTCGTGCGCGCGAGCCTGCCCCTGACGGATCTGGAGCACAGCCTCTCGCACCTGCGCGGTCTGGTCCTGATCGGAGCCGCGACCGGCGCGCTCGCGGGTCTGATCGTCGCCTGGTTCATCGCGCGCAAGGTGACCGGCCCGGTCGAAGCGATGAACGCGCTGGCGGGAGCGATCGCCGATGGCGACTACACACAGAGCGTCGAGAACTTGGGCAACGACGAACTTGCCCTTTTGTGCGCTTCGCTCAATCGCATGTCGGAGGAACTGCGCGCGCGCATGGAGTCGATCGAATCCGACAAGAACAAGTTGTTGGCGATCCTCAGCAGCATGGTCGAAGGCGTGGTCGCCGTCGACCGCGACGATCGCGTCGTGCACATGAACGAAGTCGGCGGCCGCCTGCTGCGGGCCTCGCCCGCGGACAGTGTCGGCCGGCGCATCTGGGAAGTGACGCGGGTCGTCGAGGTCTGCGAAATCCTCGACCATGCCCGCGGCCGCGCGGGTGCCACGGACGCGGAGGTCCGGCTCGCCATGGGCAGTGGCGAAGCGCGCATCGAATTGCGCGCCTCGCCGCTCGTCGATGGCGCGGGGCAATTGTCGGGCGCGGTCGTCGTGCTGCACGACGTGACCGAGTTGCGCAAGTTGGAAGGGATGCGACGCGATTTCGTGGCCAATGTCAGCCATGAATTGAAGACGCCGCTGACCGCGATCCGCGGCCTGATCGAAACGCTGATCGAGGACCGCGAAATGGAGCGCGCGACTCGCGAACGCTTTCACGAAAAGATCCGCGACCAGTCAGCACGCTTGGCCAGTCTGGTCGGCGACCTGCTCACACTAGCGCGCGTCGAGAGCCAGGGACTCTTGAGCGAGCGCAAGCCCCTGGACCTGCGCAGCGTCGTGCGCGAGTGCGCGGCGCGCTTCGCGCTGGCTTGCGAGCAGAAGGGCCTCGTGTTGCAGGTCGAGACCCCGCCACAGCCGCTGGTCATCGAAGGCGACGAGGAGTCGCTGCGCCAGATTCTCGACAACCTGCTCGACAACGCGCTCAAGTACACGGCGGCCCAAGGCCGCATCACGCTCAGCGTCATCGCACGCGGCGGGGATGCGGTCATCGAGGTCGCCGATAGCGGCATCGGGATCGAACCGCGCGACTTGGAGCGCATCTTCGAGCGATTCTACCGAGTCGACAAGGCACGCTCGCGCGAACTCGGTGGCACCGGGCTTGGATTGTCGATCGTCAAACACCTGGCTCTGTCCCTGGGCGGCAACGTCGCGGTGGAAAGCCAGGTCGGTCGCGGGAGCACTTTCCGGATCGTGCTGCCGCGACGCGAGATGTAGCAGCTCCTACTGCGAGCTTGAATCCGGGTCCTCCCTAGTGTTCGATCTTGCTCGTCGCTTGAGCCTGAGCGGCGAAAGCCCCCCACTGTCCCAACGAGGATCCAACTAAATGCAAATCTGGATGAAACCGCTTCCGGTACTTCTGATCTCGAGTCTGGCCGCCGCGGCCAGCACGCCAACCGCTGGCGAAGGGACCCAACCCGTACTCGAGCTCACCGATCAAGAACCCGTCGCCAAAGCCCCCGCGAGCGGGTCCACCGATCAACTGATCATCAAGACCTACTTCAAGGATGGGCTGCGTTTCGAGACCGCGGACAAGAGCTTCACCTTCAAGCTCGGCACGCGGCTCGCATTCGACACCTACTTCTTCGACGGGAACGAGGACTTCGAGAACAGTTTCGGAGAGGAAGCCGACGGCTCGAAATTCCGCACCGCGCGCATCATCGCCGAAGGCAGCTTGAACGAGAGCATCGAATACAAGGCGTCCTACGATTTCGCGGGCGGCACCAACAACAAGCTCAAGGACGTCTACATGGCGTTCAAAGATGTCCCCGGCGGCAATCTGCGGGTCGGACAGTTCAAGGAGCCGATGAGCCTCGAACAGCAGACCTCCGCCGCGAACACGACCTTCATGGAGCGCTCCGGCGCCGACAGGTTGGTGCCTGGGCGCAACATTGGGATCATGCTGTACGACAGCTGCGCCTCCGGGAAAGTCAACTGGGCAGGCGGCATCTTCCGTGACGACGGCAGCGACACCGGCGCGGACTCGGGCGCCCACGGCGACTACATCTTCACCGCACGCGTCAGCGGCACAGCGCTGCAGAAAGACGCGACGCACCTCGTGCACGTGGGCGCCAGCGGCCGCAGACAGTACTTCCAGGGCAACGCCTACGACGTGGCCTTCAACGGCGAAACGAACGGCAGCACCCAGACGCTTTCGCGGGTCAACGTGGCCGCCGACAGTGCCGACACTTACGGCCTGGAAGCGGCTTGGGTCAGTGGTCCGCTTTCCATCCAAAGCGAGTTGCTCCAGACGCAAGTGGATCGCGACGGCGCCTCGGGCCTCAATTTCGAGGGCTTCTACGTTTTCGGCTCGTGGTTCCTGACCGGCGAGTCGCGTCCCTACAAGGCGGCCACGGGCAGCTTCGGGCGTGTCCACGTCAACAATCCCTACGGCAAGGATGGAGGCAAGGGTGCCTGGGAAGTCGCCCTGCGTGCTTCTCAACTCGACATGAACAGTGAACTGGCGATCACCAACGGCGCGACCGGAATCACCAACGGCGGTGGCGTGACGAATGCGTACACGCTCGGCCTCAACTGGTACCTCAACGACTTCACCAAGGTGATGTTCAACTACGTGAACAGTTCCCCCGACGACGGCACGACGGGCAGCCCCGTCATCCAAGTTTTCCAGATGCGTCTGCAGATCGACGTCTGATTCCAGGGCTTTCGTACGGCGCGCCGCGCCGCTTCGGCCGCCGCTCGGATCCGCTGGATCCGCGCGGCGGCTGGCATTCTCCCGGGTCCGTCTTGTCCAAGGCTTCACAACCCCCAAGCGGGCCTTTTGC